>JAILPY010000139.1 GCA_024699235.1 Treponema sp.
ACAAAGAATGTCCGCATTCGACATGTAGAAGTTGCAAGTAATGGTGATATTCTTGTCAGTTGTTATTCCAAGTTTGGACAGTTGCGTTATTATGTCAGTGGTGAAAGAAAGGGTGAAATTGACAGCTGGACAATGAAAAACGGTCTTGCTGGTGAAAAAGTCCGCGTTGCCATAGAAACAAAGCCTGGTGAACTGTATGTAGGTACGACATCGGGACTAAGTATTATTCATACAGATGGTACTGTAAAAAATTTCAGGCGATTGGACGGACTTGATAATGATTACATCATGTGTCTTTACAAAGACCGAAATGGTGTAATTTGGATTGGAACGGATGGTGGTGGCGTATTCCTTATGAAAGATGAGCAGATTTTGGGAAAGATAACTCCTGAAAGCGGGCTTGTTGGTAACGTTATTTTTAAAATTTTTCAGGATAAGGATGATGCGTATTGGATCTGTACTGGAAAAGGTATAACACGATGTCCTTCGTATGACAGTTCTAAAGAACTTGTTCCAAAAGATTTTCAAGTTGTATCGGCTGATCAGGGGCTTGATATTGATGCAGTCTTTCAGATTATTCCTGATACATCTGGGGATGTATGGCTGACTAGTAACTATGGTATTGCATCTGCTCCTTTTGAAGATTTGGTAAAAGTTGCAGAAGGTACAAAAGATACTTTCTCTGTTAAATTTTATAATAAAAATGACGGGCTTGATTCTGAAGGAACTACATCAACGGCTTTGAGTATATGCGACCATTATGGACGCTTATGGTTTACAATGATAGATGGTTTTGCTGTTTATGATCCTGTTAAGGTTCATGAAAACCCAATCATGCCATTAGTATGCATTGAAAGCATAATTGTTGATTCTGTTGAATATACAAATCCTGCCTCTGTGATTGAACTTAAGCCTGGTACAAAACGAGTTGATGTAAAGTTTACAGGGTTAAGTTTTGATGCTCCTGAGCGTATTCAGTTTATACATAGGCTTACGGGATTTGAAGATGATTTCTCAGAGCCAGACTTTAACAGAACAATTTCGTATACAAACTTAAAGCCTGGTCGCCATTTCTTTATTGTAAGTGCCATTAACGGAGACGGCCTTGCTTCTGATAGTGCGGAAACCATGCTTTTGGTTCAGGAGCCGTATTTTTATCAGACTGCATGGTTCTGGATTACTGTAGGAATAATTTCTCTGGGTATAATCTTTACGGTTGTATACTTAAAGGAACTTGCTATTAAAAAAGAAAATATACGTTTGGATGGTCTTGTAAAGGAACGTACAAGGGAACTTGCTCTGGAAAAGGAAAAATCAGATCAATTGTTACGTGCAATTTTGCCGGACAAGATTGCTCAGGATTTGAAAGATAATATACATTCTACTGGTGAAAACTTTGCAGATGTTTCTATTCTTTTTTCTGACATTGTTAACTTTACAAAAACTTCAAGCGAACATTCTGCTCTTGAAATTGTTCTGGCACTTAATGATTTGTTCTGCCGCTTTGATGAGCGTGCTAAACAGCTGGGAGTTGAAAAAATCAAGACTATTGGAGACGCTTATATGGCAGCTTGTGGTTTGCCTACTCCAAATGAAGATCATGCAAAGATTATGGTGGAATTTGCAAAAGGAATGTATGAAGATTTGAGGGAATATAATAGAACTGCATTCATCAAGTTTAATATTCGCGTAGGAATTAACTGCGGTCCTGTTAATGCTGGAGTTATTGGCAAAACTAAATTTTTGTATGACGTTTGGGGAAATTCTGTAAATGTTGCCAGTCGCATGGAGTCTGCTTGCTCTCCTGGTGGCATAAGGGTATCCGAAACTGTGTATGAGCATTTGAAAGATTGTGACATAAAATTCAGTGAGCCTATAGAGTGTGACATAAAAGGTAAGGGTATAATGACTACTTATGATATTGTTACTGGGGAATGTTATGAAAAATAAAGTGTTGATAAAGGCTTTTTGTTGCATTGTTCTTCTGGGGGTTATAAGTGTTTTTATTGGATGTGAAAAACTAAACTTTCAAATAAAATTAAAGAGTGAACCTGTTGTAAAAGTTGGACTTCTTCATTCTCTTTCTGGATACATGTCTGAAAGTGAAATTCCTGTTATGGATGCAGAGCTTTTGGCAATTGAAGAAATTAACTCAAAAGGTGGTGTTCTTGGGAAAAAAATAGAAGTTGTTCAAGAAGATGGACAAAGTGATCCGAAGGTTTTTGGAGAACTTGCCCGTAAAATGTTGACGGATGATGGGGTTGTAAGTATTTTTGGCTGCTGGACATCTGCGACCCGTAAAGAAGTTAAATCTGTTGTTGAACAGGATGATATTTATGGTT
>JAILPY010000174.1 GCA_024699235.1 Treponema sp.
TAGGAAGCAGTACAGTCTCACTTGCAAATACTGAAATGGAAGCAGGCACCGCAACAACTCCATTTGAAGCATCACCTGTTCTTGCAGAAGAAGAAATTACATCAACAGCAACAGCAACATCAACATCAACATCAACATCAACATCAACATCAACATCAACATCAACAGCAACAGCAACAGCATCTGGCGGAACAACAATGACATTCACAATAGAATAAAATAATTATATTCAATATAATAAAAAAGCCTGAGGTCTTCTCAGGCTTTTTTATTACACTTTTAGAGGTTATAAAATGAATACTGTAAACCTTGAAGGAAACTGGAAACTTTCAAATAATTCAGGAAAAAATCTGCAGGACATTTCCATGAACATACCTGGAGACAACATGTCTGCATTGATAGATGCTGGTATAATAAAGGATCCATACTATGGATTTAATGAGCAGGATGTACAATGGATAGGCAAGGATAAATGGAATATATCAAGAACTTTTGAATTTAAATTGCATGAAAAATCAAAAACATACCTGCACATTGAAATGGCAGATACCGTTTTTGCTGTATTCATAAATGAAATAAAAGTCGGCAATGGAAATAATTTTTTTAGAATTTGGGATTTTGATGTAACTCAGAATTTAAAAAACGGCGAAAATACAATCCGAATAGAATTTGAATCTCCTGAAAAATATGCAAAATTATGTGCAGAAAAAATTGGTTATCCTATTCCATACAGTAAATATGATGTTTTTTCACCTAACAGAAACCTTGTACGAAAAATACAATGCCATGCAGGATGGGACTGGGGTCCTTGTTTAATGGTCAGCGGCATATATGGTTCAATAAAACTTAATACCATAACAGAAGGATACATAAAAAACGTATCTGTATGTACAACTCCGAAAAATGAAAATGACCTTAATGGCATATGGCAAACTTCAGTTACAATACACTATCATTCAGAAATAAATGGAAAAGCTCATTTCCTGCTAGAACTAACTGGAAATGGAAAAAACATAGCTTTCTCAGCAAAGAAAGATGTTAGAGCTGGAAACAACGATATTCTACTTGATTTTGAAGTAAATCAGCCTGTTTTATGGAAAACTGCAGACGAACTAAAAGAATGCAAAAAAACAGAAAATTCTCTATATACATTAAAAATAGCATTAATGAATGAAGAGCTAAAAACAGAAACAAATACAATAGTAAAAAATATAGGTTTCAGAACCCTTGAGTTAATAGCGAAAAAAGACGAATCTGGCTGTGCCCTATACTATTCATTAAACAGCAGGGCCGTCTTTGCAAAAGGCTCTAACTGGATACCTCTAGATGCCCTTCCTTCTCGCTGGACAAAAGAAAGATATGAATACTTTCTAAAATCAGCAGCAGAAGCAAACATGAACAGCATAAGAGTATGGGGAGGAGGATTGTATGAAACAGATACATTTTATGATATATGTGACAGACTGGGACTAATAGTATGGCAAGACTGTACATTTGCATGTTCTCTATATCCTTCAACTCAAGAATTTCTAGAAAATGTTGAGAATGAACTTGAAGATAATATATTCAGACTTCAAAGTCATCCTAGTCTTGCAGTCTGGTGTGGAAACAATGAGAATTTAGGTGCACTTACATGGTACGAAGAAAGTAAATCTAACAGAGACAGATATCTTGTTGATTATGACAGGCTGAATTATGGAACAGTAGAGAAAACTGTAAAAAAATGTGACCCATATCATTCATGGTGGCCTAGTTCTCCATGCGGAGGTCCTGATGCATTTGGCGATAACTGGCACAAAGACAGCGAAGGAGACATGCATTTTTGGAGCGTATGGCATGGCAGAGAAGACATGGAGAAATACATGTCCATAAAACCAAGATTTGTAAGTGAATTTGGCTATGAAAGCTGTCCATCCATGGAAGAAGTGTTAACGTTTACGACTAAAGAACACTCAAACATTACAGATCCAGTTATGGAATATCATCAGCGCTCTCCTATTGGAAACAGTATTATCCTGGAAAATTTTTCCCGTTACTTCAGATTTCCACAAGGAACTGAAAACATACTGTACTTAAGTCAAGTACAGCAAGCACTTGCCATAAAAACTGCAGTTCAATACTGGAGAAGCTTAAGACCTCATTGCATGGGAGCTACCTACTGGCAGTTGAATGACGTTTGGCCTGTAACATCTTGGTCATCAATAGAATATTCTGGCAGATGGAAACTTTTACATTATGCTGCAAAAAAATTTTTTGCACAGGTTGCATTATCACTATTTAAAAAAGATGATATTGCCTATGCATATATAATAAATGAAACAACAAAAACTCAACAAGTAAATGTCACCATATCTTTTATCGATTTTTTAGGAAAAAAAATTAAAGATGACATACAAATAAAAAAAGACATTCCAAGTGATACAGCAGTCTGTTTATGGGAAAAACCGCTGGCAGACCTAAATGTAAATCTTAACGAGATGTTTTTATATGCTCAGATGCAATACGATACATATATAACAGATGATACATTATTTACTGCAACATGGAAAAAATGCAATCTAGAGGTACCAGGCATACATTATGAAGTTGAAGAAAGAGAAGAGAAACTTCATATAAAACTTTCAGCAGATAAACCTGCCTTCTATGTTTCAATTGAAACAGTTGGATTAAAAGGTCACCTTTCTGAAAATATGATTACACTCTTGCCAGGAATGACAAAAGACATCATATTTGAACAAAATACATTTGGGCAAACAACAGAAAATGCAAATGTAACAAAAGACATGCTTCTTAAGTCTATAAAGACAACATCTCTAAGAAGCGTTTATGAATAAAAAATTAAAATTAAACCGTTATTAAGGAGGTTTTTGTGAAATTTACAAACGGATTTTGGCTTACACGAAAGGAATATGAAGCAGATTATGCAAAGGAAATTTACAAGTGGGATTCAACTTCAGATTCCCTAACACTTTTTGCTCCATATAAAAAAATAAACACGCGCGGTGATACTTTAAATTTAGGTCTGTCAACTATAAATGTTACAGCACCCATAAAAGACGTACTAAAAATCAGAATAACAGGCCATCAGGGAGCTATAAAAAAAGGACCTTTCTTTGATTTAGAAAATATACCGGATTATAAAGAAGTAAAAGTTGCAGTCGAAAAGGAAGAAGCTTCCATTAAATCAGGTTTACTTGAATTAAAAGTTTCAAAAGGTTCGCCATTTTTAACATTCTTAAAAAATGGATGTTATCTGACAAAAACAGGAACAAAAGGAATTGCCAGAATAAAAAGGAGAGATGACGGAACTGTATATACTGCAGCATCCCTTATGCTTGATGTCGGAGAACATGTTTACGGATTAGGAGAAAGATTCACTCCATACGTAAAAAACGGACAAAACGTAGATTGCTGGAACGAAGACGGAGGAACTGCCAGTGAGATTTCCTATAAAAACATACCATTCTACATGACTGACCGCAACTATGGAGTTTTTGTAAATCATCCTGGAAAAGTAAGCTTTGAAGTAGCAAGTGAAAAAGTAGAAGACGTTCAGTTCTCTGTAAAAGATGAAGCCTTGGAATTCTTTATAATTGCAGGTGAAAATCAGAAAGATGTACTTTCAAAATATACACTTTTAACGGGAAGAGCTCCATTATTGCCAAAATGGAGCTTTGGATTATGGCTTACGACTTCATTTACCACAAACTATAATGAAGAAACCGTAACATCATTCGTCGATGGAATGGCACAAAGAAAAATACCTTTAAGAGTCTTTCATTTTGACTGTTTCTGGATGAAAGAATTTGAATGGTGCAATTTTACATGGGATAAAGACATGTTCCCAGATCCTGAAGGAATGTTAAAGCGACTGCACAATAAAGGACTTAAAATATGCGTATGGATAAATCCTTATATTGCTCAAAAGTCACCTTTATTTAAGGAAGCAGAAGAATATGGATACCTGCTAAAAAACATAAACGGAACAGTATGGCAGTGGGATATGTGGCAGGCAGGAATGGGACTCGTTGACTTTACTAATGAAAATGCATGGAAATGGTACCAAAGCAAGTTAAAAGCTTTAATGGATATGGGAGTAGACTGCTTTAAGACTGATTTCGGAGAAAGAATTCCATCTTCAGATGACGGATATAATATACAATGGGAGTCAAAAGGTGATGATGAAAAAATGCATAACTATTACACATATCTGTATAATAAATGTGTTTATGAAATCATAAAAGCAGAAAAAGGAGAAGGTGAAGCAATACTGTTTGCAAGAAGTGCAACCGCAGGCTCTCAAAAATTTCCAGTACATTGGGGAGGAGACAGTACAAGTCAATACGTTTCTATGGCAGAAAGCCTTAGGGCAGGATTGTCTCTTATGGATTCAGGATTTGCATTCTGGAGTCATGATATTGGAGGTTTTGAAGACACAGGATCAGCAGATTTATATAAGCGCTGGTGTGCATTCGGCTTATTTTCAACTCATAGCAGGCTTCACGGTTCTTCAAGTTACCGAGTTCCTTGGGTATATGATGAAGAAGCTTGTGACGTATTACGCTTTTTCGTACAGACTAAATGCAAACTCATGCCGTATATCTACAGTTGTGCAATAGAATCCCATTACACAGGAATTCCTGTAATGCGTCCAATGCATCTAGAATTTCCAGAAGACATGAACTGTGCAACTTTAGACATGCAGTATATGCTTGGAGATAGCATTCTTGTCGCTCCGGTCTTTACTCCTTCTAAAAAAGATTCTGATGGAGTATCAAAGGCAAAGGCTTCCTGTTACCTGCCGGAAGGTACATGGACTCATCTATTATCTGGTAAAAAAATAATAGGAGGAAAATGGTATACAGATGAATATGACTATTACAGTCTGCCTGTTTTTGTAAAAGAAGGATCTGTAATACCATTCGGAACAACAGAAGATAAGCCTGATTATGATTACACTGACAATATAGTCTGGCATATATATCCATCTTACGACGGAAAGCAAAAAGAAGGAAAAATACTGTCTCCAGACGGCAATATTTCAGAAAAGATTTCTGTTATTGCAAAAGAAGACGGAAGCATTGACTATAAAGAAATTGATAAAACAAAGAAAATTTCAGTCATAATTGAAAAATAAGAAAAGCACAGTTGCCATTGGCAACTGTGCTATATAATTAAAAGATTAACCTTTTACAGCACCGGCAACCATGCCTTCAATAATCTTCTTACTGAACGTAAAGTACAAGACAAGAATTGGAAGCATTGTAATCAACATACCTGCCATAATCTTTGGATAATCAGAAGCGAACTGACCTTTGAAATTTGTCATTGCCAAAGGAACAGTCTGCAAAACAACTTTCTTACTACATAAAACAAGAGCAAAGGAAAATTCATTCCAACATGAGAATGTCTGAATGATAGCTATTGTCACAAGAATAGGCTTTGTAAGAGGCATAATAATTGTAAACATTGTCCTTACAAAAGAACATCCGTCAATAGCAGCAGCTTCTTCCAAATCCTGGGGAATAGTCTTAACATAGCCTTCAACCAAAAAAACAGAAATTGGCAGGCCGAAGGCAACATAAGGAATTATAAGCGTAAACCACCTGTTTGTCATATTAACAGAGTTAAATACTACATAAATAGGAACAAGCAGAGAATGCACAGGAATTAAAAGTCCCATCAAAAAAATAAGATATAGAGGTCTATTCAACTTAAATTTAATTCTTGAAAGGATATATCCTACTATAAATCCAAACAAAACTATAAAGAACAAAGAAATTATCGTTACCCTACAGCTATTTATCATAGAACTACCCAAGTGGTAGTCCTTATTTGTAAGAACCTTTATATAGTTTTCAAAAGTAGGAGCCTTTGGAAGACCTATAATATCGGCATTAAACTGTCTTTTCAATTTCAAAGATGAATAAAACATCCATACCAATGGGTAAATACAAGAAAGAGAAAAAACAACTAATACAAAATTTACTACTACAGAAATAGCACTATTTAAGGCTATATTATTTTTACCAGCCCTCTGCTGCATTTGTTCTGCACGTGTCATCAGTAGGCCTCCTTGTCTCTCATGATATAGTTTATAAGACTTCGTATTGCACCAATAACAACAAGGCTGACAACGAAAATTGCAACAGAAATTGCACTACCGTATCCCATATTTCCCTGCTCAAATGATACTTTGTAACCATACAAAGCCATTACCATAGAAGAAGTTCCAGGACCACCCGCGGTCATCGTATAAATATGATCAAATACTTTCATATTTCCAGCAACACACAGTGTAATACAAACAAGCAATGTATTCTTAATTAAAGGAAGAACAATATGAACTGCACGCTGGAAAGCATTTGCACCATCAAGTTCCGCTTCATCGAAAATTTCACTGTCAATTGCAGCTATTGCAGACATAAGAATAACCATGTAATAACCAATAAACTGCCAGACCAAAGGGATAGACACAAACTGCAAAACCTTTTCTGGATTATTTAACCAAACCTGAGTTGCATCATTACGTCCAATTGCATTTAGTATATAGTTAAGAATTCCTCTTTTATAGTCAAAAATCATTGTCCATATAAGACCTATATAAACTGCAGAAATAGTACTAGGAAAAAAACCAAAAGTTCTATGAATTTCCTTAAAGCGAGCCTGCCTTGAATTAACCATTAAAACAAGTACAAATGCAATACCGACCTGACCGACAATACATACTACAACTATGTAAATATTATGCACGAATGATTGCCAGAATGTAGTATCCTGAAACAAACGAATATAATTTTCTACACCGGCAAAAGTCTTTGAAGGCCCACCTTTCCAGTTGAAAAAGCTGTAAAATAAAGCTGCTATCAGAGGAATAAAGACTGAAAAGACATACCAGACAACAGGAACAACAAGAAAAGCAACTATAAGCCACTTAGGGGGTTTTATTGAGTTTCGCATAGACTGTCCTCTATATAGATATATTTAAATTAAAAATGCCTCTGACAGAATACTGGCAGAGGCATAACAAGAATAGAATTATTTATTCAAGTAGTTTTCTTCATATGCCTTCTGGATATCGGCAGCAACCTGCTTTGCAGAACCGGCTCCATTAAGCAAAGACTGAAGTTCTGTATTACATACAGACCATACAGCAGGGTCTACATAAGAGTCATAGATTTCACAAGGAGTTGTATCTACATAAGAATACTTATAGAAATCCTGATCTACACGATCAAATTTGCTGAGGTCTACAGAAGCAACTCGTGTCAAACCACCAAGTGCATACTTAGAAGCAACGAAGTTAGCAAAATCTGGACCTGTCAATTTATAAGCAAGATCTATGCAAACCTTAAGTTTTTCAGGATCATTAGCAAGCTTTGCATTGAATGCAATACCATATCCAAGACCAATGTTCTGGCCCTTAGGATTGTATGTTGCATCAGCTGGCTGAGGAAGAACAGCAAAACCAATATTGTTGTATTTTTCAGGATTATCAGCTTTCAAAGTTGCAGCAATATATGATTCATCCCAGTTACCACCAATAAATGCAGGAGCATCGCCAGCAATGAAATATTCACGTGCATCTTCATTAGTTACACTGTTAAAGTCCTTGTTGAAAATACCGCTCTGGAACAATTTTGCTGTATAATCCAAAGCCTTTACAAAAGGTTCATCTGTAAATTTTGCACCACTCTTGTTGATGATTGACTGGAACCATTCAGAACCAGTATATCTGTCTCCAAGTGTACTCAAGAAGTCAGAGTTTGCCTGCCACTGGCCGCCATTTCCGAATGCAATTGCATATTCCTTGCCATTCTTCTTAAAGTAGTCATTAGCCTTCTTTACATCTTCCCATGTTGTTGGGAATGAATCAAATCCTGCTTCTTTCCACATAGCAATATCATAAATTACAACTGTACATGTACCACCTGTAAGACAAGGAAGAGCATAAATCTTATCTCCATCTTTGAAAGGTGTAAAATAAGAAGTGTTGTAATCAGCATAATAAGGAGACGACTTAATAATATCAGTCATATCCATAATCAAGCCCTGCTTTGCCCATGACTTTGTATTCATACCCTGAAGAAGGAATACATCAGGAAGGTCACCTGCAGATGCCATTGTTGCAATCTGAGTTTTATATTCATCATTTGCAAGAACATTCTGATTAAGCTTTACATTCGGATTTGCTTTTATCCATTCGTCAATCATAGTACGGAATCCATCAGAACCACCATTACCCAAAGATTCTTCTGATGTAGAATAATGCATCAACTCAATTGTACCAGAAAATCCATCCTTTGCACTTGATGAACTTCCAGTATCAGAAGCCTTTTCCGAAGACTTGTTACAACCAGCAAAAATGAATGCAGCTGCTGCTACGCCCAATGCCATAGTTTTCATCATTTTTTTCATTATTTCCTCCATAAAAATTTAAAAAAACGATATTTACGCAAACGTTTGCGTAGTATTCATTATACGCTCCTTAGCAAATTTTTGCAAGAAAAGTTTTTTTTCAGTTTTTTTTATGACAATCTCATTTTTATATTACATTAATACGCTCTTATATGGTAAAATAATAAAATCAAAAGAAAATTAACTTTACAGTAAAAATGTTTCATGCTAGAATAAAACCAACTACAACGTTTTCGTAAACACGATTTCGTACATAAAGCGGACATTCCAATCAGGAGGAAACTATGAAATTCGGCCACTTTGACGATGCTAACCGAGAATACGTCATAACAACCCCATTAACACCATATCCATGGATTAACTATTTAGGAAATGAAAAATTCTTCTCACTTATTTCTAACACTTCAGGAGGATACGCATTCTTTACAGATGCCCGACTCCGCCGACTCACCCGCTACCGATACAACGACATTCCGTTAGACACAAACGGACGTTACCTGTATATAAAAGACGGAGATACCATCTGGAATCCTGGCTACAAGCCAATGAAAACCAAGCTTGATTCCTATGAGTGCCGTCATGGTTTTGGCTATACAAAAATTTCATCTTCAAAAAACAATCTTTCTGCAGATGTACTTTACATGGTACCAAATGGAGAAAACTGTGAAGTTGAAATGATTACTGTAAAGAACAACAGTAATGATGTAAAATCAATTTCTATAACATCTTTTGTAGAATGGTGTCTGTACAATGCTTCTGATGACTGCCAGAACTTCCAGAGAAACTTCTCTACTGGAGAAGTTGAAATTGAAGGCAGTGCCATCTACCACAAAACAGAATACCGCGAAAGAAGAAATCACTTTACATTCTACAGTGTAAACGAACCTATTGCAGGTTTTGATACAGATAGAGAATCTTTCATGGGACTCCACAATGACCTTTCTACAGCTGATACAATTCTTGCAGGAAAAAGCAAGAACTCTGTAGCAGACGGATGGTCCCCAATTGCAAGCCATCGCCTTGAATGTACTCTCAAACCAGGAGACAGCAAGACATACATTTTCGTACTCGGCTATATCGAAAATGATAACGACAAGAAATTTATTCCAACAGAGAAAGCTCCAAAAGATTTACTCCGCACAAATACAGCAAGCGGAATCATAAATAAAGAAAAAGCTTATGAACTCCAGAAGAAGTTTGATACACCTGCAAAAGTACAGGCTGCATTTGATACATTAAAAGAATTCTGGGATGAAACTCTTTCACACTTCGTCATTAAGACAGGCGATGAAAAGCTTGACCGCATGAGTGTATGGAATCAGTATCAGTGTGTTGTTACATACAACTTTGCACGTTCTGCTTCATACTTTGAAAGCGGTATTGGACGCGGACTCGGTTTCCGTGATACATCACAGGACATGCTCGGTGCAGCTCACCAGATGCCAAAATCAAGAATCCGAGAGCGTCTTTACGATGTAGCAGCAACACAGTTTGAAGACGGTTCTGCATATCACCAGTTCCAGCCTTTGACAAAGCGTGGAAACGCAGACATCGGTTCTAACTTTAATGACGATCCACTTTGGCTTGTACTCGGTGTTGGTAACTACATCCGCGAGACAGGCGATACAGACTTCCTTAAAGTAGACGTACCATTTGATAACTCAGAAACAAACAAGGCAACTATGTTTGAGCACTTGAAGCGCTCTTACAATTATATACCAAACCACATGGGTCCACATGGTCTTCCACTCATCGGACGTGCTGACTGGAACGACTG
>JAILPY010000036.1 GCA_024699235.1 Treponema sp.
TACCCTAGCCTTGCCATACTGCGTCCAGATAAGGTTCCAATTCTGACATGGATTTCACCGCTGTTTGGAATTTTCCTTTTCTGGTTGAGCTATAGGCTGTGGATGAAAGGTGCAAGAAAATACGACGGAAGCGGATCTTAAAGCAGGACGCCTGGCAGGAATACGAAATAAAATATACTAATACTATTGATGTGGGTGACAGTATCTCTGTAGATGATGTGTTGGAAACAGTACATCATTTCCGTGCAATTGATTATGTAATAGATATTGCAGAGGATGAACTGACAGAGGAAATTATCAAGCATCTGCATTATATCTTGAAGCATGATACAAAGGATTCAATGCTCGGGATGGTTTGCAGTTGGTGATTATAAAAAGCGTGCGAATGTAGTGGGCGGCCGGGAAACATCCAAACCATCGGATGTTCATAAGCACATGATGGCTTTGCTAAAGGATTACAACGCCAAGGAAAATGTCACAGTAGAGGATATCATAGCTTTGCATGCCGAGTTTGAGTATATACATCCGTTTCAGGATGGAAACGGCAGGGTAGGACGCCTTGTAGCTTTTAAGGAGTGCCTGCGGCATGGTGTGATACCTTTTATCATCGAAGATGCGAAAAAGAGTTACTATTACAAAGGTCTCTCCGAATGGAGAGATGAAAAGGGCTTGCTTACCGGTACCTGCCTGGACGGGCAGGATACATTTAAAAGACTTATGGACATGCTGGAAATACAGTAAGCATTTATACATTTCATCAGGTACGTTGTAGTCCAGCGGCTGATGAAGTCTCGCCGTGTTGTAGAATTTGAAGTAGGCTATCATGGGTTTAGAATACAGTATTGAAGCTTTCACCCTTTTTAAGGAAAGTTTCTTTCATTCTGCATTTTTAATTCTTATATTCTGTGTAATCAATTCCAAAATCATGACGAAATCCCATTATCAAGTCTAAAATCCTTACGGATTTTCTGAGCAAATGCTTCATCTTTTTTGCTGCTGTTACATATTTTCTATAGCATCTCTTACAGCTCTGTGCATACTGAAAATATATGTCATTACTTCTGTTGATAATTGGATTGCATTAACGTTCCTTATATGTGAATATTTTTTACAGAAAAGGCTTTTTGTTCCTTTTTTTCGGTAATTAAATTTATGCCCTGTCGGAAAAGGGTTTGTGTATTCATCTTCTGGAGCTGCACAGAGATGTATGAATTCTCTCCAGGTATACCCGCTGTTTTCTGCATAATGATAAGCTTCAGCAAAGCATTGCGCATAACCTAGATATTTCCAATTGTCTTTTTTTATATTTCTATTCAGGCGGAATCCGAGAGAATATGGCAGGTCTTGTCGTCTATAATGGGAAAGATTTGTTTTATATTTTTCTATTTGAGTTGTCAGTTCTGAATATAACTCGTCTATCTTGCTTGAATTGCTGCAAGTCTCAATCAAAAGATTAAGGTTATACAGTATTGATTCAATTTCCTGATTGATATCATTTAGTGTTATTTCGTATTTGTTTCCCATAATTATGTCTCCTTTCGTTCATGTAGAAATATAAAGCATGTCTGTCTCAAAATTTGAGAAAACAGTGTTTTATATTTTTACTCAAAGACATGAGGAATGTCTTCACTTGTACACTCAGAATGGACGGTGAAGTAAATAACAATAGAAATATGTGATAAAACCATCAAAAATAGCTGGAAAAATGTGATTAACGGTGCTAATATAGTGGCATGGAATATAAACTTAGAAGAAAAGTTGATGATTTTCTTATTGACTGGAAGAAGAATCCAGACAGAATGCCGCTTATTATAAAAGGTGCCCGCCAGATTGGTAAAACTTCTTCTATTGAGCATTTTGCAGAAAATTATAAAAACTTCGTAGAAATCAACTTTATTGATGAACCTCAATATACAAAGATTTTTTCTTCGGGATATTCTCCAGATAATGTCATTAAGGAAATATCTTTTATAAATCCCGCCTTTAAATTTATTCCCCACGAAACCCTCATTCTTTTTGATGAACTTCAAGCCTGCCCTGACTGTGCAAGCTGTCTAAAATTTTTCAAAATTGACGGACGATATGATGTTATCTGTTCGGGTTCCCTTCTTGGAATAAATTACGGAGAAATTACTTCTGTGAGTGTAGGCTATAAAGAAGATTATGAAATGCACTCTCTGGATTTTGAAGAATTTCTTTGGGCAAAGGGATATTCACAGGAGCAGATAGAAAGCATTTATTCTCATATAAAAAACATTGAACCCTTTTCAGAAAATGAATTTGATGTCTGGATGAAGTGCTTTAAAGAATACATGATTACAGGCGGAATGCCTCGTGTTGTAAGCAAATTTATAGAGCAGAATAATTTTTCTGGTATTCTTGGTGAGCAGATTCAGATTCAAAAGCGTACGAAGAAGATATTTTGAAATATGCAAAAGGTCTGGACAAAGCTAAAATCAAAAATGTCTACACACATATTCCAGTCTTTCTTGCAAAAGAAAATAAGCGCTATCAGATTACAAAAGTTGCAAGCGGGGCAAGAAACAGAGAGTACATTGGAACTGTAGACTGGCTTAAAGATGCAGGGATTGTAAATGTCTGTTACAGGCTTGACCTTCCGGAGCTGCCACTTAAAGGAAACTATAATCCCACTGAATACAAAATCTATTATCGCGATACGGGCCTTTTAATTGCTTCCCTGGACGAAGAAGCGCAGGTGGACTTGAGACAGAATAAAAACTTCAACACATATAAAGGCGCAATTTATGAAAATATTGTTGGCGATATGCTCGTAAAACAGGGGTATGAATTGTTCTATTACAGAAATGAGAAAGCTACTGTAGAAATGGACTTTTTCATCCGCGATGCAGATTCACTTGTGCCTGTAGAAGTAAAGGCGAAAGGCAGTGCAACTGCATCTCTTAAAAATCTTATAGAAAAAGAAAAATACGCTGATATCCATTACGGAATAAAACTTTGCGCAAAGAACGTCGGCTTTAACGGAAAGTTTTACACATTCCCATATTTCTGCACATTTATGCTAAAGCGATACATGCTTGATAGAATTTCTTCAGGGAAATGAATAGACGGATTTTTTTTGCATAAGGATGTTCATAACGGAATTTGCCATCGGGTTCTAAAAACTCGACTCTGGTACTGCCGGCATCAGTCCAATCTGAAAAAATCTTTAGACTCTTTATAAACCTTAAAGTATCACAATTATCAAAAATTCATCTTGCCTAA
>JAILPY010000043.1 GCA_024699235.1 Treponema sp.
AAACAAAATAGAAGTATCGCTTGCTATCCGTCCGGAGGCAGAGCATCTTGTTGACTCTGAAAGCCTTACCCTGTTGCAGCGTACAAGCCTGTACCGCATTGTGCAGGAACTTTTTGCCAACGTGCAAAAGCATGCAAAGGCTGAAGAAGTTTCCGTAATCATCCGCAAGGAGTCCGGCGAGGAACAGGAAGGCCTTTACATGAGCGTTGCCGATGACGGAGTAGGGTTTAACCTGCAGGAAAAAAAAGAGGCAGACAGCTCTGGAGGATTCGGTCTCAAAGGCATCCGCCAGCGAAGCCTGCAGCTGAACGGAAGAATTGACATAAATTCGGAACCTGGATGCGGTACAGAGGTAACGCTTTTTGTTCCTATAAAATCATTCACAAGGAAGGATATATGACAGGCAGTTATTTTCTGGTGGAAGATCACGCCCTTATGAGACAAGGCATAATTGATTACATAACAAAGCACTCCAGCTACGTCTGCTCAGGCACGGCGGCAAATACTGACGATTTTTTGTCACAGATGTCCAATAGAGGCAAAGAACTTCCAAACATACTCATTACAGACCTGGGACTGGGAGATGACAGCAAGCAGGGACTTTCACTTATCAAAACCAGCCGTAAGCAGTTTCCTAGCATTAAGATAATGGTATACTCAATGTACGACGATCCCGGCACAATTAAAGCAGCAATGTATGCCGGTGCGGACAGCTACATCTGCAAGGACAGTGAGGAATACGAAATCATCAGGGGAATGGAAGCCGTGCTGCAGGGGCGACGTTACATAGACCCTTCTGTTGCAACTAATATTGTTATATTCGAGCAAATTCTTTCGGTTTTCACCAAGCGTGAGAAGGAAATCTTAAACCTGATAATGAATAATAAGACTAATTCAGAGATTGCCGAGCAGCTGGGCATTCAGAAACGTACGGTAGAAAACACCATCAGCCGCATATACAACAAAAGCGGAATGACTTCACGCGAAGAGTTGCGCCGCTACTGGCAGACAAAACATGCCATGTAAATAAAAATCCCCCTTGTACATCCTTCCAGGGCGTGCAAGGGGGATTCATCTTATCATCAAGTCATTTCTTACTTTGCAAGATATTCGTTAATTGCAGCGGCGGCTTTGCGGCCTTCGCCCATGGCAAGAATTACAGTTGCAGCGCCAAGTACAATGTCTCCTCCTGCCCAAACCTTAGTCATGCTTGTAGCCTGATTTTCATCAACAGTAATATGACCGTGAGGGTCTGTCTTGATTTCTGGAGTTGTCCTTGGAATAAGAGGGTTTGAATTGTTACCAAGTGCAACAATAACAGCATCGCATGCGATTTCATGCTCACTGCCTTCAATTGCTACAGGACGGCGGCGTCCAGAAGCATCCGGTTCGCCAAGCTCATAGCTCAATGCCTTAATGCCTGTAACTTTACCAGTTTCCTTATCGCCCAAAATCTCTACAGGATTTTCAAGGAACTTGAATTCTACGCCTTCTTCCATAGCATGTGCAACTTCTTCACGCCTAGCAGGCAGCTCATTCTGAGTGCGGCGGTATACAATGTATACTTTTTCAGCGCCAAGGCGCAATGCCATGCGAGAAGCATCCATTGCAACGTTACCGCCGCCGCAAACTACTACAGTCTTTGCTTCGTAGTAAGGAGTGTCAGCCTTATCTTTTAGGTAAGCCTTCATAAGGTTTGCACGAGTAAGATATTCGTTTGCACTGAATACGCCAATATAGTTTTCGCCAGGAATGCCAAAGAACTTTGGAAGCCCTGCACCAGTTCCTACGAAAGCAGCGTCAAAGCCCTTTTCTGTGAGGAACTGCTGGATTGTGGACGTGCGGCCAACCAGATAGTTGTATTCAAACTTAACGCCCATCTTTTCAAGGTTAGAAACTTCGTTCTGTACGATATTTTTTGGCAGGCGGAATTCAGGAATTCCATACACCATAACGCCGCCAGCCTTCTGGAATGCTTCAAATACAGTTACATCATGGCCTGCACGGCGGCAGTCTGCAGCTACAGTCAAGCCTGCCGGGCCAGAACCGATTACAGCAACCTTTTTTCCTGTAGGCGCTGCAACAGCGGCTACTGTCTCAAGCTTGTTTTCACGCTCATAATCGGCAACGAAACGCTCCAAGCGTCCAATGCTTACAGCCTTTTCTGCATTCTTGTAAACCTTACCTACCGTACACTGTCCCTGGCACTGCTTTTCCTGAGGGCATACGCGTCCGCAGATTGCAGGAAGCAGGTTTGTCTGCTTGATTATGTCTACTGCCTTTTTGAATTCACCCTTTGCAACTTCTGCAATAAATTCAGGGATCTGAACGTTTACAGGACATCCTGCAACGCAAGGCTTGTTCTTGCACTGAAGGCATCGGCTTGCCTCTACAATAGCCTGCTCTTTTGTATATCCAAGGGCAACTTCAGTCATCTGACGGGCACGGACCAAAGGCTCGCCAGACGGCATTTCCTGCTGAGGAATTGCCATGCGGTCCTTATTGCCCAAAGGAGCTGAAGAAATCTTTTCCTGAATCTTTGTATATTCTGCTTTTCCTATTTCTGCTAATTTTTCAGCACTGATATGTTCTGACATAGTATTCTCCTAATTGACTGCGACTTATTTTGCAAGCTTGTCTGCTTCCATCTGCATCTTGCATTTATGGAAAGCTTCTGTTTCCTGAGGCTTGAATGACTTCATGCGGAGCATCATATTGTCCCAGTCAACCTGGTGTGCATCAAAATCAGGGCCGTCAACGCATACGAATTTTGTCTCCCCGCCGACAGAAACTCGGCAGCCGCCGCACATGCCAGTTCCGTCAATCATTATTGTATTAAGAGATACAGTAGTCTTAATGTTATACTTCTTTGTTGTCAAAGCGCAGAACTTCATCATTATAGGAGGTCCGATTGCAATGACTTCTGCAGGCGGAACATCGCTCTGGCACAGCCTTTCCAGAGGAACTGTAGTAACGCACTTTTCACCGGCACTGCCATCGTCTGTACAGATTATAACCTCATCACAGACAGCCTTCATTTCATCAACAAAAATCAAAAGGTCTTTTGTACGTGCGCCTTCAATAAGGATGACCTTATTGCCAGCAGCCTTAAGGGCCTGAACTATAGGATACAGAGGAGCCGTTCCAAAGCCGCCGCCAACGCACACTACAGGGCGGTCATATTTATGAATTTCTGAAGGAGTTCCCAAAGGACCAAGCACTCCTGCAAGATAGTCTCCAGCATTCAGTTGAGCAAGCTTGTACGTAGAAGCTCCGACCGGCTGGAATGCAATGGCCACCCAGCCTTCCTGAGCATTTGCATCTGCAATTGTAAGCGGAATGCGCTCTCCAAGGTCGGAATCAACCTGTACAATAAGAAACTGACCAGCCTTGCGGTTCTTTGCAATGTCAGCAGCTTCAAACTTCATGTAGTAGACATTCTCTGAGAGCTGTCTCTTTTCGAGGATTTTGTTCATATATTCACCTTACACAAATGATTTACAAGAAAAATGCAAATTTATGCAACGATTATATAACAATACATTAATTTAGTGAATAGTCTTACATGCAAACAAAGGGCTTTCTAAAAGCCGCAATAAAATTTCAAATTTATTAAAAACAAGCCTTGCTTTTCTGAAAAACTGTGTTAATATTTAAACCATAGCAAGGAAAGAGATGAGGACTTAGACCGGCTATACGATAAGGAGGCGTTATGCAGTTTCCGACAAAGAGGCTAGACTCCTTAGGAGTCAGTTAAGTATCAACACCCCGCCTGCGGTATGAAAAGCAGGAAAAACATTTTCATTAATTGCCCTTCGTACAGTGAAGTCCGGCAATCTATAAACCGCCACAAGCTGGCGGTTTTTTTTATCTTGCAG
>JAILPY010000104.1 GCA_024699235.1 Treponema sp.
AGCTTCAAGTGTTACCTTTGCCTTGAATTCCTTACTGAATGTCTGTCGTTTTCTTCCCATGTGTAAACCGCCTTGTTTTTTATCGGCTGTTTACACCTTAAATCTGCTCCTTTTTCTGTGTTGTTTTACGCACTCATTTTAAAAGTGTCAGCGCGAAAAATAATGTCCATGATTTTGATTCTTAGTGGAATTTTTTTATATAGTCTAGATTTATCTTAAGTCCTGCTGTAATATGTAACATCGTATAAGAGGTTTTTAATTTTTATGGCTTATATAAATACGAATGATTATTATGTAAAAGAATACTGCAAAAAACATAAAGACGTTAATACTGCATTTGATGAACTGGATGAATTGAAAAGGTTGCATCTTGGACAGTATGGAGTGTCTGTTAAGGGTGGAATTGAAGATGTTTTATATGATGTAAATAAAAAAACTTGGTTTAAAAACTTAAAGGAAGTACAGATTGATTTATTAAAAGAACTTAAACGAATCTGTGATAAAAACGGAATTAATCTTTATCTGATATATGGATCTTTACTGGGAGCAGTCCGTTCTGGAGGTATGCTTTCTGGCGATGATGACATTGATGTTGCTCTTATGCGTGAAGACTATGATAAGCTTTTAAGTCTTGCTGCTGAATTCAAAAGTCCATATTTTCTGCAGAATAATTATAATGACGACTGCTTTTACGGAGGCTATATAAAGTTCCGTAACTCTCAGGCAACTGCCATTAATCCTCAGAACTGGTATGTTTCTTGTAATGAAGGAATTTTTATAGACATATTTCCTATAGATAAAAGTAATGGTTCTGCAATAAAAGAGTTCTTAAAGTTAAAGAAGATTCATTTTTTACAGCGTTTGCTTTATGCAAAGTCTTACGGCTTTTTCAGTTCTTTTAAGGATATGCCTCTTTTTGTATGGAAGTTTTATAAGTGTTTTGGAAAACTGTTTAAGAGAGACAGCCTTTTAAATAAGCTTGATTCCGCCTTTAAATCTAATGACGGAAAAGGTAATAAATTAGCCATATACACTCATTACGGGAAATCTGCTTCTGCACGATATATGAAGTCTTCTTTATTTGAAAAATCAATTACCATGACATACGAAGGCATGGATTTCCTTGCACCGGCTGGCTGGGATCAGGTATTGTATGGCTTTTATGGCGAAAACTATTTAATACCATCTAATCTGAAAAATGAATTTCATGCCTTTTATAAAGCCGATGTACCTTATTCTTATTATAAAAAGCGTTTTACTTCTTTATTTACGTCGCAGCCTGATAAAAATAAAGAATTAATGTTTGTTGGTGAAAAAGAGTTGTTCTTAGAGTATCAAAAACGTTTTCCTCATTCATCATACAAGCCTAAGGACTTTATAGACTCTGAAAAATTGGAACTGCTAAAGGATTATTCTTTTGATGCTGTTCATATTGTCATTGGTGCCTTTGACTTTTTGTCTGTTGAAAAACTTATAAGGGATTATGGATTCCGGGATTATTCAATATATATATATAACAGGGATGGGCTTTTATTGCCGAATATAAAGTCTTCTAAAAATAAATATAAAATTGAAAAGGAACGGAACTTTTAAATACTATGCGCAATTTATATCTTCTTGACTGTACTCTCCGTGACGGAGGTTATGTAAATGACTGGGAATTTGGCGCCGGAAGCATAAAAAGCATTTTTAGCCGCCTTGATAATGCTGGTGTCGATTCTATTGAAATAGGTTTTCTTGATCAAAGGCGTTCCTACGATCCTAACCGTTCTATTTATCCAGATACTGAATCTGTTGAACCTGTATTTGACGGAATGCAGAAGCCTAATGCCCTTGTATGTGCCATGATAGACTATGGCACATGTTCTATTGATAGGATTGAACCCAAAGCACAGTCTCACATTGATGCAATACGAGTTATTTTTAAGAAGCATCTTCAGGATCAGGCCTTGGAGTTCTGCAGGCAGATAAAGCAAAAGGGGTATAAGCTGTTTATAAATCCAGTGTCAGTTACGACTTTCAGTGATGAAGAGATGAAGTCTATTATCGAAAAAATCAATAGAATAGAACCTTATGCAGTTACTATTGTTGATACTTATGGATTGATGCATGCTGATAAGCTTTTGCATTATTGCCGCCTTATGGATTCTTTTCTTAATAAGGATATAATTTTAGGGTATCATGCCCATAACAATTTTCAGCTTGCATATTCAAATACAATTGCCGTTATGGAAAACATTACTGACAGGGACCTTTCTATTGACGGCACTCTTTTTGGAATGGGAAAGAGTGCTGGAAATGCATGCACAGAACTTGTTGCCATGTATATGAATGAGAGGTTTGGCAAAAAATATGATATCAATCAAATTCAGGAAGCCATAGATGTTGACATAACTAAAGAATTTGCAAAAAAGGAATGGGGTTATAGGCCTTTATTCTATGTTTCTGCATTGAATGAGTGTCATCCTAACTATGTAACCTATCTGTTGTCAAAAAAAACGCTCAGCATAAAGCAGATAAATGAAATACTTTCAAGGCTGCCTAGGAAAAACGATAAGAACCTCTTGTATGATCAGGATTTATGCGAGCAATTGTATCAAGATTTTCAGAACAGCGAAATTGATGACAGTACCGCGATAGCTGATTTGTCAAAAGAATTTGCTGGAAAGAAAGTCCTTCTTCTTGGGCCTGGAAAATCTATCGTAGATAAAAAGGACTTGATTTATGCTTACATTGAAAAGAATAATCCCATTGTGATTAGTGTAAATTTTTTGGGACAGGGATATCCTGTTGATTATGTTTTTATGGGCAATTCAAAAAGATACAGTCAGTTCTTTAGCAGCATCTATTCGGAAATGCATAAAGTAAAGCTTATTTGTACGTCTAATATCACAGAGACAAATGAACGTATGGATTATGTTGTAAATTTTGCAAGCCTAAAGGCTGATGACGATCATATATATGACAATCCTCTGGTTCTTCTTGTTAATCTTGCCAAGAGAATAGGCTTGTCTTCTCTTACTCTTGCTGGCTTTGATGGGTACAGTCAGAATATAACTGAATGCTACTATTCTGAATATGTAAAATTGCTTTACGATAAAAGCAATATTTCTGTCAGAAACCAAGCCATAAAGGCTTTCTTTGATTCTGTAAAAGATAAGGTTGATATTCGTTCGATTACGCCTAGTAAATATTTTTAGGAGATAACAGTATGAAACAGCGTGTTGCAGATTATATAGCAGATTTCCTTTCTGTCAATGGCATTGAGGATGTCTTTACAGTTACAGGCGGCGGAGCCATGCATTTGAATGATGCATT
Source organism: Treponema sp. (assembly GCA_024699235.1). GTDB lineage: Bacteria > Spirochaetota > Spirochaetia > Treponematales > Treponemataceae > Treponema_D. The sequence continues at coordinate 3,319 of JAILPY010000104.1, forward strand.
TGGACACCATAAAAAGCTTCATTGTACATATAACCATCATGAACAGGCTTGTGCTATTGCTGCTGAAGGTTATGCAAGATATAGTGGAAGGATTGCTGCTGTTTGTGTTACAAGTGGTCCTGGAGGAACGAACGCCATTACCGGTGTTATGGGCGGTTGGCTGGATTCGATTCCTATGTTCGTGATTTCTGGCCAGGTAAAATTTTCAACGACTATACGTTCAACGCACGTACCGTTAAGACAGTTGGGGGACCAGGAATTCAATATCGTTGACACCGTAAAAACAATGACGAAATTTGCAGTAATGGTCCAAAATCCAAACGACATTGCTTATTTGCTTGAAAAAGCCTTGTTTTTGGCACTTCATGGTCGTCCAGGTCCTGTCTGGCTAGACATTCCTCTTAATGTTCAAGGGTCTGTCATTGAAACTGACAGTCTGCGGCATTATGACAGTTCTGAAGATTCTCGCGATTTGCCTATGGTTTTTTCTAAGGATATGGCTGATGAAATTCTTCTAAAAATAAATAAGGCTAAAAGACCTGTAATTTTTGCTGGTGAGGGCATTCGTATTGGAGGTGCCCAAAAGGAATTGCTGCAGCTTGTAAGAAAATTAAAAATTCCTGTAGTAACGGCATGGAATGCTCACGATCTTATTCCTGATGATAATGAATGTTTTTCTGGACGTCCAGGAACTGTAGGTACCAGAGGCGGCAATTTTGTTGTGCAATACTCTGATTTGCTTATTATCCTTGGGTGCCGCCTTAATATTAGGCAGATAAGTTATAATTGGGAAAACTTTGCAAAAGATGCATATAAAATCATGGTAGACATTGATCCTGCGGAATTGATGAAACCTACATTAAAGATTGATATGCCTGTTTGTGCTGATGTAAAGGAGGTCATGACTTCTTTGAATGGTTCGGATGTTAGTCTTGCAGATCATTCCAAATGGACTAAATGGTCTCATGATATTAATGAGCGCTATCCAGCATGCCTGCCTGAAATGAAAGATATTGATAAGCCCATTAATCCGTATGCCTTTGTTGATGCCCTTTTTAATAATCTTTCTGATGATGACGCTGTGGTATGCAGCAATGGAAGTGCCTGCGTGATTGGCTTTCAAGCCGCTGTAATAAAGAGGAATACTAGGCTTTTCACAAACTCTGGCTGCGCTGCGATGGGATACGGACTTCCGGCTGCTCTTGGCGTTGCTGTGAGCAGAAAGGGCGGACGGGTTGTTTGCCTTGAAGGTGACGGAAGTCTTCAGATGAACATTCAGGAACTGCAAACTGTATTTTACAACAAGCTTAACCTTAAGCTTTTTGTAATGAATAACAACGGATACCACTCAATACGTCAAACTCAAACCAATCTTTTTGGAGAGCCTCTTGTAGGAGTTTGCGATGGCAATGGGTTAAGTTTTCCTGATTTGGAAAGAATTGCCTATGCTTATCGTATTCCGTATTTTAAATTAGAATCTTATGCATCCATAAATGAAGGTATCATGGAGGCTTTGTCTGCAGAAGGTCCTGCTCTTATTGAAGCTGTGCTGGATCCAAAACAGTTCTTTAGTCCAAAGCTTTCTTCAAGAAAATTACCGGATGGAACTATGATTTCTCCTTCATTGGAGGATATGTATCCTTTTTTGGCAGAGGATGAAATGAAATCTATAAAAAATGAAGCATTGAGTTTATAGGTGGAACTATGTCTCGTATTCATATTATTTGGGATTTGGATGGAACTCTTATTAATTCTAGAGAGGAAGTTCTTAGTTCCCTAAAAAAATCAGTGCGGGATGCTGGGCTTTCAGAAAATCAGCAAATTGCACCTCTTAGGGTTGGACCAACTATAGATAAAATATTGGAATTTGCATTTCCTAAGGACATCCTTACTTCGCAACTAAAAGACGCTGTTATAAAGAACTTCCGTTCAAATTATGATAATTGCGGTTTCGACCATACTTTGCCATTTGATGGAATTACTGAAATTTTACATGACAGCCGCTTTTTGCATCACATTATAACTAATAAGCCTGATTTGCCTACAAAACGTATTGTTACTAAGCTCGGTTGGAATGGTTTGTTTTCTTCTATTATTACTCCCTATTCATTTATGAAGGCTGAAGGTGATAAAAAAAAGTCTAAGACAGAGCTTTTTGAATTTTTGATACATCAATTCCCGCAAGAAACATTTATTGGCATTGGTGATATGGTAACAGATATTCAGGCTGCATTAAATAATAATATTACGGCAATTGGCGTTTTATGGGGTGAGGGATCAAGGCAAGAGCTTTCAGAGGTTTCTTGTCCTGTTATTTGTAATGAGGTGCCTGATCTTTTGCTGGCTTTAGAGGAATTTTTGTGAAATCTATGATTATTACAGGCGCTACCGGGATGATTGGCAGCGCAATAATAAGTGAGGCCTTAAAGCTGAACTATCTGATAACTGCAATTATACGCCGTTCTTCTGCCCGGGCATCAAGTCTGCCTTCTGATGGACGCCTGAAAATTATTGAATGCAATATTGATGAATACGATAGTCTTAAGCAATCTTTACAGGCTGATGTTTTTATTCATCTTGCATGGGACAAAACTTTTGGAAATAGTCGAGATGATGTAGATGTTCAGTTGAGTAATGTTAAGTATACCCTTGATGCTGTTAGGCTTGCAAAAAGATGCGGCTGTTCAGTTTTTATTGGTGCAGGAAGTCAAGCAGAATATGGGGTACAGGAAGTTGACCTTGAGCCATCATTGCCTGTTCAGCCTGAAAGTGGATACGGCATAGCAAAATATGCTGCCGGTAAATTGAGTGCAATGCTTTGTAAGCAATTTGGAATAAGGTTCAATTGGCTAAGGATTTTGAGCGTTTATGGGAAAAACGATGCACCACATACTTTAATTTCCTATGTAATCAATGAATTAAAAAATGGAAGAAGTCCTGAACTGACAGAATGTAATCAAGATTGGGATTATTTGAATTCTATTGATGCGGCTAGAGCGTTTTTAGCTGTTGCAAAAAATGGCGTAGATGGAAAGTTTTATCCTTTGGGCAGTGGCTTTGGCAGAAAATTAAGGAATTTTATAGAGGATATAAAATCTGTTGTTAATCCAAATGTTTCTTTAGGCTTTGGATTAAAACCGTATTATCCGCATCAGCCGATGCACCTTGTTGCAGATGTTTCTGAGTTAACAGCAGATACGGGATGGAAACCTGAAATCTCATTCATAGACGGTATACGCTCTTTGGTTGATTATTAATAAAAAAAAGGGTATTCTGAAAAAGAGGTTTTTAATATGGTTTTTGAAATAAATAATAAAAAAGTATTTTCTATTGGACTCTTTTTTTTATTTTTATCAATAGCTTCCTTCTTTCTTTATATATATCCTGTAAGGGAACTAATAATAAAGATAGGAGAATTAGTTGTTTCTAGGCCTCTTACTCATAATGTATGGCACGAACGGATTATTAATATTCACTTATACTTATTTATATGGTTCTTTATTTTTAGTATAGCCAGTTTGTTATTTGCTACATTTTATTTTAATGAAGATAAAACTGTAGATTTTAAATTTTTTTATCCCTTAAAAGTAATGCATGAATATATAAAGGATAATAAAATATTCTTTTTTTCACTTCTTTTTATATTTATATCAATATCTGCATTGCGTTTTTATTGGGCAAGTCAAAAAGAATGTTTTCATGAGGATGAGTGTTGGGAATTGGGAATGATAAATAATAATAAGCAAGGATTTAACAGTTCCTTTGATATCAATATTCCCTATACTGGAAAGCAGATAAAAGATTCCGTCTTTTTTGATGACCCTTCAATACTTGATACTGTAAAAGATGTTTCCAGGTTACTTATAAAAGATAAGTATAGTGACCATGGGCGTCTGTTTTATGTTTTGTATAGATTATGGTTTATGGGGTACTCATCAAATGATATGCATCAAATAAATCAAAAAGGAATAAGGTTAAATTATATATTTTTTTGTTTTTCATTCTATTTTTTTTGCTTGCTGGCTTATAAAATATCAAAAGATAAAGTTATTACGTGCTGCCTTCCCATCATAGCCTTTGCAAATCCTGTAAGTATTGGTTTGTTTACTTTATTTAGGGTATATGTATTGCAAGAAATGTGTTTCATTTTATTTACATATCTTTCGTATAATTTATATAAATTAATTGTTAATAATGAAAATAATATTGGTACTTTACGCAATTATGTTTTGAGTGTTGTTGTATGTACAATGATTTTGAATGCAGATTATTTTCCATCCTTGTA
>JAILPY010000142.1 GCA_024699235.1 Treponema sp.
TGCGTGAGCAATTTTTCCAGATTGAATGGAATTCTTAAATGTTTCTGCAACAAATTCCTGCCCGACAAGATCTTCAAAACGCTGCGGCCTTCGTCTGGTCGCTGTTACCTCATAAGCCATTTAAATAGAATAGCGAAAAAACAGAGATTCTACAAGACTATTCCTCAACTGAACTGTCCGATAATAATCTTTGCAAAGAGGATTGCAAGGACTGTAATAATTACAGGGCGTGTAATTTTACTTCCATTCCGCACAAAAACCTTTGCACCTAAAAAATGCCCTGCAAAACTGAACAGACCGGCCACAAGTCCAAGATGCCAAAGGACTTTTCCGTTAAAAAGAAATACGGCAAGGGCTGTTATATTTGAAGTCAGATTGATTACTTTTGTAGTTCCTGCTGCTTCATTCAGAGACAGCCTGGCAAGTACTGTCAGGGAAATAAGCATGAAAGTACCTGTTCCAGGACCGTAAAAGCCATCATACAGGCCTACAAAAAATGCACAAACCATGCAGATGATGAGAGTCTTTACAGGGGAAAAGGGATTGTCGGAAACATGGAATTCCTTGTTTTTCAGTACGTACAAAGCAATAACAGGAAGAAGCACAATCATGACGATGCTGAAAATTCTATCAGGAACAAGCAGAGCCAGGTTTGACCCTATGAAAGAACCGCACAGTGAAGTAAGTATGCAAAAAAGCGAAAGCTTCCAATTTATAAAGCCGTCCAGAGCATATTCCGCAGTAGAAACTACAGTGCCCATTGCAGAACTAAGCTTATTAGTTCCTATTGCCGTATGAGACGGCAGTCCTATTAAAAGATACGCAGGCAGAGTAATGAGACCTCCGCCCCCTGCAATGGCATCAATAAATCCTGCAACGAATACAGCAGGACAGACAATAATAAAATGTAACGGAAGCAGCGTAAACATAGGAGCATTATTATAGACAGTTTATGATTTTTATAAAAGAGCATTTTCGGTTTTACGACACAAAACCATACGGTTTTACGACACAAAACCATACGGTTTTACGACACAAAACCATACGGTTTCACGACACAAAACTATACGGTTTCACGACACAAAACTATATGGTTTTACGACACAAATCTATATGGTTTTACGACACAAATCTATATGGTTTTACGACACAAAACGGTACCATTTTAGATACAGATTCAAACTCTTGCATTTTATAACAAAAGTGATATTATCTTTTCACCATGAAATATATTCTTTCATTTATACGAAGTGAGACTGTATTCTGCATTGCAACTATGTGTGCCATTGCAAGCGCTTTTTTTGTACATCCGTCATTAAATTACATTTCCTACATTGACTGGAATACGCTCTTCATCCTTTTTGCATTGATGAGCGTTATTGCCGCACTCCGTGACTGCGGCGTATTCGACAGAATGGCATACGTCCTGTGCGGACACATTCATAAGTCAAGGATTTTATGCACAGTCCTTATAATGCTCAGTTTTTTTTCAAGCATGCTAATAACAAACGACGTTGCCCTGCTTACATTCGTACCCTTTTCACTGGCCATCTTGGGAACATCTACCAATGGAAAAACAGTTCTGCTTACTGTCATACTTGAAACAATTGCTGCAAACACAGGCAGCATGCTCACTCCTTTAGGAAATCCGCAGAATCTCTTTCTGTTTTCGAAGATGGAAGCAGGGATAGGCCAGTTTATGATGATGATAATGCTTTATTCAGCCATAAGCTTTATCCTGCTGTTTCTGTCCATACGCCTTATTCCAGGCATGCACCTTTCTGTTTCCGGAACGGCTGCACAAACAGACTTTACTTCAGCAAAAGAAAAGCCTAAAGAAAACCTGCTTAAGCTTTCGGGAACCGCACAGGAACTTATTTACACAGCCCTTTTCATCTTATGCCTGTTATGCGTACTCCGCATCATTCCAAAATGGATTGCAGCAGCATCTGCATTTACAGTACTCATGATTATAAACAGGAAGATTCTAAAAAGCGTTGACTATATGCTGCTGCTTACTTTTGCGGCCTTTTTTATCTTTACAGGAAACATTGCATCAATACCTTCTATAAAAGGCTTCCTTGAAAATGCAGTTTCTGGCCATGAATTTGAAGTCTCTGTCTTGTGCAGCCAAGTCATAAGCAATGTTCCTGCAACACTCCTTCTGTATCCATTTGCAAAAGACACTCAGTCATTACTAATAGGCGTAAATGTAGGAGGCCTTGGTACCCTAGTTGCATCACTTGCAAGCCTTATATCATTCAAGCTATATTCAAGCGCATCAAAGAAAATTCCCCTTCCATCCAGCAGAATGTACTTAACCGTCTTTACGGTCCTGAACCTGATTTTCCTTGCAATTCTTTCAGGCTTCTTCATTCTCCTGTAGGCTGTGAAAGTTTTTAAAGGCTGCAGTTTAAGACTTCAGTTATGCAAGCCACGGCAGCAAGTCAGTAACATTTTTAGGTTCAGGACTTGCTTAATCATTTGCACGCTTAAAGAACTTTCCAATGATTGCCTTTGACTGAAGGACATTTATGAAGGCATCTGGGTCTGTAAGGCGGATAGCCTTTTCCAGATGCCCTGACTCAGAACTTGAGACTACAGAATACAGAAGCTTGCGCTCCATTCCAGAGTACTGTCCCTTGCCAGTGAAAACCGTTGCATCGTGATTTGTAAGTTCCTTTATGACAGCATACACGTCATCGGGCTTTGAAGTAATGATAAGGAGAGTCGTCTTTGCATACTTTTTATACAAGAAATTAATTGCCTGCGTAGATGCATACTGAAAAATGATTGAATACAAGGCAGAATCCCAGCCAAACAGCAGCCCCGCAATACACAGTACAAGACAGTTAAACGCAAGAATGCAATTCCATGCAGACCTACCCGTCTTTTCGGAAATATATATTGCAACAAAGTCCGTTCCGCCAGAAGAGCTTTCTGCAAACAGGCAAAGGCATACTGCTGCAGCATTCAGAAGTCCTCCAAAAACGGCACATAGAATCTTATCGTCTGTCACATTTATATATGGAAGAAAATCGGTTACAAGGCCTGAAACAACAATCAGGACGCAAGAAAGTATTGTAAATTTCTTTCCTATGAATTTAAAGCCTATAATTACAGGAATTATGTTCATGGAATATGTCAAAATGGAATAAGGCAGCTTGATTCCAAAATACCTGTCAGCCGCCTGCTGAATCAAAAGCGCAACTCCAGCAAATCCTCCAGGAAACAAATCTGCAGAATGCACAAAAGTATTGATATTGAGTGCAAAAATAATACTTGCAATAACAATAAGGAATACGCGCATTGCAACCGGTTGCTTTTTTGTAAAATTCTGCATGGTTTATGCCCCTTTGAATGAAAATTATTATCTAATAATATTGAATTTTTTATAAAATGACTATATTCTATCTAGTTAGCGTATATATGCAATGATATAATTAGGGGTTGTTATGAGCACAATAAAATACGATTTCACAGTAGAAAACTTGGGTGAATGCAAGATTCATTCTCCTATAGAGCTTTCTCTTGAGCACGGTTCTTTCCGCGCTGCTTACGTAAAAGATACATCTTTTGTCAGAAACCAGGTAAACGTATTTGCAGACAACAAATCAGATGCCGATGACATGGGCAATCTTATGGAAAAAGCCGGTCCTCGCGAATATATTTATTTTAATCCGATGCACGTTACTGCAGGCATCTGTACATGCGGAGGACTTTGTCCAGGATTAAACGATGTTATCCGTGCTGTCGTACGCTGTCTCTGGAACCGTTACGGAGTCAGAAGAATTCTTGGCATAAGGTTTGGCTACAAGGGATTCTTCCATGACGAAGGATTTGACACTATAGACCTTAATCCAGATACAGTAGATACAATTCATAAGATAGGCGGTACTTTCCTTGGAACATCTCGTGGAGGCGGAGACCGCGTTTCAGAAATTGTTGATGCTATTGAACAGCTCGGCATAAACCAGATGTTTATCATCGGTGGTGACGGAACTCAGAGAGGTTCCCTTGACATTGCAAACGAAATTACGCGCAGAGGCCTTAAAGTTGCTGTAGTAGGAATTCCAAAGACTGTTGACAATGACCTTGAATTCATTGACCGCTCATTTGGTTTTGAAACTGCCGTACAGAAAGCTACTCAGGCTGTAAATTCTATACACATGGAAGCTCATTCTCAGATTAACGGAATAGGCCTTGTAAAGCTTATGGGACGTGAGTCAGGCTTTATTGCAACAGCAACAGCCCTTGCAAGCCATGAGACAAACTTCTGCCTTATTCCAGAAGTTCCTTTCGACCTTGACGGTCCTAACGGTTTCCTTTCTCACCTTGAGCGCCGCCTTGAAAGAAGGCATCATGCAGTTGTAATTGTTGCAGAAGGTGCAGGACAGGAACTGCTTACTTCTACAAATCAGACAGATGCTTCTGGTAACAAAAAACTTGCAGACATAGGAACATTCTTAAAAGATAAGATTACAGAATACTTTGCAAACAGAAAGATTCACATTAACCTTAAATACATTGACCCTAGCTATGAAGTTCGTGCTGCAGTAACTACAGCAAACGACTCAATCTACTGCGAACGCCTTGGAAACAACGCCGTACATGCAGCAATGGCTGGAAAAACAAAGATTGTAATCGGTCTTGTTCACGACAAATACGTTCACATTCCTATTTCAATGGCAACATTAAAGCGTAATATTGTTGATCCTGAAAGTTCTTTGTGGCGTGACTGTCTGGATGCTACTCTCCAGCCAGTATATATGGTAAACAATATCAATACAGTAACTGAAAAATTACTTAAAAATGCCGAAGAAGCCGACAAAAAAGCTCTTGCACGCCTTGAAAAGGTAACGCAGATGAAGGTTAATCAGTAATTTTTAGATAATGACTGTCTAATCGCAGACTCCTGACGAATTTTTTCGTCAGGAGTTTTTTTTCACATATCCGCATAATATTAAATAAAGCATAAAATCCTAAATAACAGTAAATTAAGTAAAAAAAAACATCATTTTATTTGCTTTAGGCATAAAAACGAACGATAATAAAATTTAGGAGGCTTTTATGAATATAAGAAGACAATTATTCATTCAATCCAGCATGCTGTTATTGTTTATTTTTATTCTTTTTCCTGCATCTTGTCTTACAAGTAAAGAAAAAGCTGAATATGATAACAATCAAAAATTTATATACATGTACGACAACTGCCCTAACGAAACAAGTGCAAAGATAGCCCTTTCTGCAATAAAATCTTCGGTAAAAGGGTATAAAGGCGTAACAAAATATAATATAGCAGACACTCCTTCTGAAGATAATATGGAAAATGTATCTACATATTACAGTTACTGCAGGAATATAAAGACTGCGATAACAAAGGGGTCAAAGCGCCTGTGCAACCTTACATTTAATACTGAAAAAGACGGCTCTGGCATCAGCCTTGATTTTTCAACAGATGAAAACAGGATAGAATCGCTTATGAAGATGGTTGCCTATGGAAAGACAACCGTTTATGCAATTTACAGCTATTAAAATTCAATGAAACAGGATACAGGAAGATGGTCACTGTATCCTGTACCTGTCCACACTTTATATGCTAAAGGTACATGAGTCTCTTTATCGCACCACTCTCCTTCTGTCTCAGGATAACAGCCTGCAACTGAAATATTGCCTGAATAAAATATATGGTCAATGAAAGACCACCTGTCTTTGTAATAATAAGTCCCTGAATTTCCTGAACCTGAAAAACTTTTACGTTCATGCATATACACTCTTTCATCAAAAGCCTTAAATTCAACAGAACCATCCGCCATCCCTGTAAATTCTGAACTTTCCTGATTAAAATCTCCACACGAAACAACATTCGCAACATCATTTTCTAACTCGAAACTTTCATTTAATGCAAGAATCCTGCACCCCAACGCCATTTCCTGCTTCTTTCGCCATGCCATACCGTCAGAAAGGCCTTTACGGCTTTTCCAGTGATTCACAAACAATACAAATGAATTTTCCCTGCCAATAACTTTCACCTGCATTATGGGACGCAATGAAGGCATAATTTCGCCTTCATCATTTGAATAGATGCCATGCACGCACTCATTTTCAAGCGGCAGCCTGGAAAAGACTGCACAGCCAATAGCAGAACCTTTTTGCTTTGCAAAGCAGGCATACCGGTAATGCTTTTTTAGATTCCAGCTTGAACAAAGTTTCCCTGCTATGTCATAGACAACATTCTCATTTTCAATTTCTTCAAGCACAAATATGTCTGAATCCATTTTTTGCATAGAATGGCACAGCCTATCAAGCCTTGCCTTATATGCCAATTCATTCCATTTTTTGCTTTTTACAAATTCTCTGTATTCGGTTCCGTCTTCAATGCCGTCAAAAAAAGTCTGTACGTTCCATGCTGTCAGCTTGATTTTTTTCCGGCCAGACGAACAGCCGATTAATAATACTGCTAGTACGAGACATCCAAATAATAATTTCATAAGTCCTCCTGAAACTGTAATGCATCCGTTTTGCATTTTCAGAAGGCTTTACACAGTGAATTTTATCACGCAAAGCAGTAAAATAAGCCAAATTTTATATTTTTAGCATTATTTTAGGGTTTTTATGAAGAATTTCAGACTTTTTTACTTTGACCAAATCAAAACCAAACGATAGAATCTAACTGTAAACACTGAAATAAAGTGAATTATTTCACAGGAGTATGATGAAACCCATTCCAGAGCCTACGAAGCGTCGATTTGTTTTACTTGAACGCCTGTTATCTAGATATCCTGAAAAAACAATAACTTCTCAAAAAATTGAAAGTCTTGTTGGATGTACAGCAGCGGTTGCAAGAAGGGACATTTCAAGCTTAGACATAAGATGCGGCGCAAGTAACGGGTACAAAGTAGAAGAACTCAGGCAGGCTCTGGCAAAGGTACTGAACATTACTGACGTACAGCATAAATGCTGCATTGTAGGGCTTGGAAAAATGGGAGAAGCGCTCCTAAAAAACACAGAACTGGAAGATTCATGCTTTACGATTGCAGCGGGATTTGATTCAAGCGTTAACAGAACTGAAATACTTCATTCAGTATTTCCTTTGCATCCAACAACAATGCTTGAAAAAATAATCAAAGAGGAAGACATTCATTTTGCAATCCTTACCGTTGAGCCGCAGGAAGCCCAGCCTCTGGCAGAGAGACTTTCTGCATGCGGCATAAAAGGAATCATAAACTATACGCCATGCGTGCTTTCTGTTTCAGAGCACACAAAAGTAGAAAATGTATCATTATTGACATCTCTGGAAACCCTTTCAGCGATTAGCAATTAGTATATAGAGCAAAGGAGTAATAATATGAGTGAAACAAGAGTTTTTAACTTTTCAGCAGGACCTTCATGTCTTCCTGAAGACGTTTTAAAAGAATGTGCAGCAGAAATGCTGAATTACAAGGGGTCTGGCCAGTCTGTAATGGAAATGAGCCACCGTTCTGCAGCATTCAAGCCTATCATTGAGCATGCAGAGGCACAGGTAAGAAAACTTATGAATGTTCCTGATAATTACAAGATACTGTTCCTTCAGGGTGGCGGAAGCACTCAGTTTGCAATGGTAGCTGAAAATCTTGCCATTCATACAGGAAAAGCAGCATACATCGAAACAGGCGTATGGGCTAAAAAGGCTGCCGCAGAAGCAAAGCACCTGGGAGTCTCAGTTGATGTAATTGCTTCAAGTGCAGACAAAAACTATTCTTACATTCCACGCGTAGAAAAAGTAACAGGCGATTATGATTACGTATACATCTGCTTCAACAATACTATCATGGGAACTCACTACGAATACATTCCAGATACAGGAAACATTCCTCTTGTAGCAGACATTTCTTCATGCGTTCTGTCAGAAGAACTTGACGTTTCTAAGTTTGGCCTTCTTTTTGCAGGTGCACAGAAAAACCTTGCACCAGCAGGCGTAACTCTTGTAATCATCAGGGAAGACTTGATTACAGAAACTCCACGTGAAGGAACTCCATCAATGCTTTCTTATAAAACGCATGCAGACAATGGAAGCATGTACAATACGCCTCCTTGCTATACAATATACGTTCTTGGCAAAGTTCTCGACTGGATTGAAAAAAATGGCGGTGCTAAGGGAATCAATAAGCTTAATGTAGAAAAGGCAAAGCTTTTGTACGATTATCTCGATTCAAGTTCTGCTTACCATGCAACAGCAGAAAAAGGCAACCGTTCATTGATGAACGTTCCATTCCTTACAAAAGAGAATGATCCTGACAAGGCAAAAGAAATAAATAAGAAATTCGTAAAGGAAGCAGAAGATGCAGGCCTTGTAAATCTTGCAGGCCACAGGCTTGTCGGAGGAATGAGAGCTTCTATTTACAACGCAATGCCTATTGAAGGCGTAAAAGCACTTATTGCATTCATGGATAAGTTTGCAAAAGAGAACCTTCAGTAAGCGCTAAAATTATTACGGAAAAACAGGAGAATACCATGTATAAGATTCAGACTTTAGACAGAATAAGCGCAAAAGGACTTAATAACTTTCCTCGTGATGATTACGAAATTGCAAGCGAAATAGTAAAGCCAGATGCAATTCTAGTCCGCTCACACGACATGCTCTCTATGCAGCTTGATCCTACAGTAAAGGCAATAGCCCGTGCAGGAGCCGGAGTTAATAATATCCCTGTAAAAGAAATGTCCCAGAAAGGCGTTGTAGTGTTTAACACTCCTGGTGCAAATGCAAATGCCGTAAAGGAACTTGTTGTCCTTGCAATACTTCTTGCCAGCCGTCCTGTAATTGCAGCAAACAGCTGGGTTGAAACACTCAAAGGCAAAGGTGCAGAAATTGCAGGCCTTGCAGAAAAAGGCAAAAAGAACTTTATAGGACAGGAAATAAAAGATAAGACTCTAGGCGTAATAGGACTTGGAGCTATTGGTGCACAGGTTGCAAACATCGCCGTAGAACTCGGAATGAATGTAATTGGATATGACCCATACCTTTCAATTGATGCGGCCTGGAGCTTAAATCATCAGGTAAAGCATGCAGAGACCTTGGACACTCTTCTTGCAAAATCCGATTATATCACAGTACATGTTCCTGAAACACCAGATACAAAGGGTCTTATTAATACTGGAACAATCAAGAACATGAAAGATGGAGTAAGAATCATTAACATTGCCCGCGGCGGTCTTGTAAATAATGAAGACGTTCTTGCAGCAATTAAGACTGGAAAAATTGCAGGACTAGTAACAGACTTTGCAGCAGAAGAACTTCTTAACAATGAAAAGGTTATCTGCCTGCCGCACCTCGGAGCATCAACTCCAGAAGCAGAAGAAAACTGTGCTGTCATGGCTGTAAAAGAATTAAGAGACTTCCTTGAAGCAGGAAATATTGAACACAGCGTAAACTTTCCTCGCTGCCACATGGATTCAACAATCCCTGCAGGAGGAACAAGACTCTGCATAAGCAATAAAAACGTTGCCGGCGTTGTTTCAAAATTCACATCTGTCTTAGGCGATGCACAGTACAATATTGCCAGCATGATTAACCAGAACAGAAACGATCTCGCTTACAACTTAATTGATGTAGACGGTAAAGTTGATGATGAAACTATAGAAAAGCTGACAAAAATAGACGGAGTTATAAACGTCCGCCCTATTTATGCATAAAAAATAAATTACCCGGAAGCCTGAAATTTAACTTCCGGGAATTTAGATTTATCCTTGACACAAACTAATGCTTTTATTTACTATGAATGTAATAAACTTAGCTTGTAAGAATCAGAGTTTTTTCGGTCGATTAACTCAGTGGTAGAGTGCTACCTTCACACGGTAGAAGTCACTGGTTCAAGTCCAGTATCGACCATTAAAAAATCCTTTTATCTGTAAAATTCCAAAACAAAAATGAATCAAGACAGTGCAGAAAAAAACTATATCACATTTTTACCACAGCATGAATACGAAAAAATTCTTAGCCAAAGCAATGCAATTTTATATGCAGACCTTAGAGCAGAATCTGATGAAGCAAAGCAATCTTTGAAAAATGTATGTACATTTGCCGAGTTTCTGTTTGACAGAATACATTGCAAAGGCATATCTCCTATTGCAGCACTGCTTCTTCAGCAAAAACACAATTTTGATGCTAAAAAGGGTGAAGATTTAATTTCAGGAACAATATCTTCGGTATGCTCTCTTTCTGGAACGCCGGTAAAACTGCTTATAGGAAATGCAGATGCAGTACAAGAAAGTGATGCATTCAAAGCATTTCTTGCACTGCTTTCAGACAAATACTCAGACAGAGAAAATTTCCCAACCTTTGAATCAGTCACAATAACAAGGCAGGAATGAATTATTTAAAATAACTGTTAAACTCACTGTCAGAATGAGCCTTTCCTTCAGAAGAGGCTGATTTGTGAGATTCAGACTCTCCCTGATTGACATTTGCACTCTTTAGGTTATCAACATCTATGTCATCATAAGAACCTGCAGCCGGCATAACTACAGCGCATATCAGATATGCTATGATTCCTGCCCCAGAAATGAATCCAAGTATAATCAAGGCAATGCGAACCAACGTTACATCCATGTTAAAATATTCAGCAATGCCTCCGCACACACCAAAAAGCATCTTCTGCTTGCTTGATTTTGTAAGTCTCTTTGTCATTTTATTCTCCTATCCAATATAAATTGAAACGTTACCCATTCCGCAGCTTACTGCAAAATGATTTTCTTTCTTTTCTTCTGCCTGAACCTGGCAGATTCCACTCTTTTTTTCAGAGTTGAAATTGAATTCTCCAAGCCCAAGCCTAAGATTATAGCTATAGCTGTCTGGAGAACCTTCCAGACGAAGCTTTACGCAACCCATTCCACAGTCAATAACAGTATTTCCTTTGACAGAACCTGCAAATTCCAAGTTTCCCATTCCGCACCTGAAGACAGCCCTGTCAGAACAGATTTTTCCACACTCAACAGAACCTGCCCCTATTTCAAGTTCACTTGAGCTGCTTGAAAATGAAACGCCCTTCATCCTAAGGCGTCCAGCGCCTACAGACAGCTTAAAGCGTTCCATACGAGCATTTTCAGGAACAGTTACAAGAATCCTAGGAACCACTCTCCTGCTTCGTTCGTGACTAAAAAAATCCAGATTTATCTTTTTCATGTTACGGACTATCAAAACTCCGTCATTACCAAGAAAACATTCTAGATTCTGACTGTCTATGCCACGGCTTTCTATACAATATTCCTTACCTGAAATAAAAACAACCTCAGCAGCTCCAAGCTTTAACTCCAGAGATTTTACTGCATTCTCTGCAAAATTGAAATAAAGTGAGTCAGAAGCAGATTTACTTTGCCCTGCATCAGTCGCATCAGAATCAGCCTGCTCCTTCCTGCTATGCATTACAGCCGTTGCAAACTTCTCGTTTACGCTTCTTGCAAGTTCTTCAGGACTTCCAAGCTCTGACATTACCTTTGCATCATCACCAGCTTCATCAAAATAGTCCATGTAATATTGTAAGGCTTCCATGCGCTCTTCCTCGCTCAGACTGCCTAGCAGATACTTAAGCTGCGATAAATATTCATCTCTCGTCATAAATTTATACTCCCATCAAAATCCTATTTACATTGCTGTAAAAAGACAGCCATTCCCTTCTATACTTATCCAATACAATCATTCCATTAGATGTAATCTTATAATACCGACGGTTCCTCCCCTGAAACTCCATGTCGTAAGTCTCAAGGCATCCGTCTTTCTGCAATCTGCGCAATACAGGATACAAAGTACTTTCAGATACATCTATGACAGCCCTTACATCTTGTGTAATCTTGTATCCATACGAACCTTCCTTACTCACTACGGAAAGGACAACCGCATCCAACAGGACAGATCCTGCCGTAAATACCATTGAAACCCCCTTTTCTTAAAGTTATATAATACTATTTATAATTTTATATTATATGCTGTATAATATTATGTCAAGTAAAACTTAGTATTCTTTTTCATGTAAAGTTATATGCAATGCCCAGATTTGTAACTTATTGCCTTGAAAGACCTTTTTCATTAGAATACAAGATTATGAAAACTTCACAAATTCCTTTCAGAACCCTGCGGGAAGCACCTGCAGAAGCAATTATTGCAAGCCATCAGCTTATGATGAGAGCTGATTTAATCAGAAAACTGGGAAACGGTCTTTATACATATATGCCTCTCGGCCTTAAGGCATATAGAAAACTGGAGCAGATTATAAAAGAAGAACTTGATGCTTCAGGAGCTATGGAATTCAAGCCAACTGTTGTCGTTCCCGGAGATATCTGGAAGGAAAGCGGCAGGTGGGATACTATGGGTCCACAGATGCTTAAGGCTCAGAACCGCCAGCAGCAGGACATGGTTGTAAGCCCTACTGCAGAAGAAGCCTACACAGCCATCATGCGTCAGGGACTTACAAGCTATAAGCAGCTTCCTATAAATTGCTATCAGATTAATACAAAATATCGTGACGAAATCCGTCCTCGCTATGGAGTTATGAGAGGCCGCGAATTCAATATGATGGATGGCTATACGCTAAATGAAGATGACGAGTCTCTGGACGAATCTTACAAAGCCTATGCCGCTGCTTACCTTCGCATTTTTAAGCGTGCAGGCCTTACTGTAATTCCTGTAAAGGCTGATACAGGCGCAATGGGTGGCTCAGGCAGCGAAGAATTCATGGTAGAAAGCGATATTGGAGATGATACGCTGATTATCTGCCCAGACTGCGGTTATGCAGCTAACGTAGAAAAAGCTTCATGCAAGCAGGATGCAGCCGTAGACAATGACGGCAAGCCTCAGGTAAAAACAGATAAAGCAATAGAAGAAGTTGCTACTCCAAATGTCTTTTCTATTGAAGACATGGAAAAATTCTTTAGCAGCACTCCAAAAACATTCATCAAAGCTCTCATATACAGAGTCATAAACAGTACCCTTGATTTATCAAAAGCTCCATATTGCAAGGATTTAAAGACAAAGACAGAAGGAACAATTACTTTCTATCCTGTATCCTATGTCTGCGTATTAATCCGTGCAGACCTTGAAGTAAATGAAGCAAAGCTTGCAGGAGCCCTTAAGGCTAGTGAAGTTGTCCTTGCTGAAGATGAAGAAATCAGAGCTGTTGCAGGAGCGCCTCACGGCTTTGTAGGTCCTGTTACAGTAAAATGTCCTATCCTTCAGGATTTAAGCGTAAATGATATGCACGATGCAATTGCCGGAAGCGGAAAAGAAGGATACCACATTAAGCATGTAGAACCTGGAAGGGATTATACAGCATGGATGAATACTGATATCCGTACTGTAAAACCGGGAGACATATGTCCAAACTGCGGTGGAGTTTTCTACAGCCGCAAAGGTAATGAACTTGGCCACATATTTAAGCTGGGAAAGAAATATACTGAGAGCATGGGCGTTACATACCTTGATAAAAACGGCAAGACTGCCGTTCCAACTATGGGCTGCTATGGCATTGGAGTAGACCGCGTTCTGGCATCTATAGTTGAACGATTCCATGATGACAAAGGCATTATATGGCCAATGAGCATTGCCCCGTATCAAGTTGCCATAGTTCCAATAAAATACAAAGATTCCATGAAGGATGCTGCTGACAGAATATACGAAGAACTGACAAAGGCAGGAATTCAGGCTCTGCTTGATGACAGGGATGAAAGGCCAGGCGTTAAGTTTAATGACATGGACCTTATAGGTTTCCCCGTACGCATTACTGTCGGCGACAAAAATCTGCCTAACGTAGAAATAAAGCTTCGTTCAGCAGAAAATGCAGAACTTGTTCCTTTGGAAACAGCAGCCACAAGAGCCGCAGAGATAGTAAACGCAGAACTTGCAAAATTGCGTTCATAATATACTACTTATACAACTCCGGAAACATAAGTTTCCGGATATTTTTTTAATATGGAGGCATATAATGACTTATAAACTAATAAAAGGAAGCCTATTAAGTTTTCTGCTTTCGCTGACAATACTAATCCCTTCTTTTGCAGTTCCTGGAGTACAATACTACATATCTGATTTTTCTGGAGAATATGTATATTACAGTGATAAAACTTTTAAGACAGACTCAATTGTAGGCTTTTTGTATTATGACGATACAACTTACGCAGCCAGATACTATTCCGCTGCAGATAATAATGCAAAGTCACCAGAAAGAGACATTACCATTTACGTTAATATAAATCCTGAAAAAACGCATCTTGAACTGACAGGAGAGCGTATTGTAGGTGCAACAGACACGTTTGAAGATACTCAGGTAGTAAACTACCTGCATGACCTGCTATATGAATTTACAGAATGCCGTCAAAAGCAGCAGATTAATTCCTGCGAACCAGTACAATCTCAGCAGACATTTGACCAATTTGGCGGATTTGTAACAATTACATATAATTCATTGATCCCAATCTTTAACATTCAAAGCATTGCCAGTGCAGATAAAACAAAGATATTTGACGTATTGACAACTGGAATACTCACAAGTTCATCTGACGCAAGCTTTACAAATTTTAAAGGCGTAAATAGCGATATAAAAGATAAGGCAAGAAAGTTCAAAAAGAAGAGAGCAAAGGCTTTAACAGTCGAATTTGAAGGTCAGAAAATAAAGATAGACAGCCAATGGTCTCAATCTATGGAGAACTTGTGGCTTCTTGGAGATTCAGCCCTCCTGACTATAAATACAGTCTCAGTTCCTGAAGCCTATAAAAATTCTAAGGAACAGTTCCATGATGTATTGCTGAGAAAACTCAGTCAGAGTACAGAAGGCTCATATTCATTATGGCAGAAAAGAAGCCTTAAAAGTAACGATGGAAAAGACAGCATAATCAATATGTTTTATCAGCCAGAAACAGGAGACCTTACAAGAGACTTTAAAATCATTCAGGATATGGGAAACGGAACATACGCTTACCTTACAATGACAGTATTTGAAAGCATATATCAAAAAAATAAATCATATTTTAATAAGATTATTAAAAGCCATTCCTTAACAAACTAAAAATTTAAGAAATTATCACGGGACAGCGGAGTGCCAATCCAAACGCCTTCGCTGCCCAGATAATCCCTCTTTTCTCCATCTATTAAAAACTGAACGCTTTCTACAGTAGGAAAGGCTGTGGCAGTATATACAATCTGCTGAAGCTGGCCGCGGGTGCCTTCTATGCCAAACTGATTAAATTCAAATTCACCGCTAAAATTAAGGGTTGCTACATTATTTGCAATGGAAGCGCCTATAAGCTGAGTTCCATTCGATACCAGAGTACGGCAGCCTGCGGCCTCTTCTTCTACAGAAGGACCAGATATCAAAGCATTTATTGAATCAACAAGGGGACTGGACGTCTTTTTCATTTGGCGGGAAACTTCCTTTCTGCTAACAGAGCCATCACTGTTGATTGCCATAAAAAAGAGCTTAATGTTCATAGTTGGACCGCCAACAGAAGGAACAGTTTCAGATTCCTTATTTTCCATTTCCTGAGACAAAGGCTTTATGATTTCAGAATCCTCCTGTTCAAACGAAGAAGAAGATTCTGGAGCAGTAATAAGAGCAAGCGTACCAGAAGCAAGAGGATCAACATCATTTTTTTCAGCAGCAGAAGACGGGACCTCTGCATTTTCAATAAAAGTAGGAGTCTTACCAAAGACTCGGCCAAAAAATCCTGTTGCCTTTAAATTTGCAATGATTTTTCCTTGATTAACAACAAACAAAATAAAAAGAATCAATGCTGCAGCAACCCACAGTGCAAGGCCAAGACCAGAGTTATTATTTTTATTATAATTTTTTTTCTGACGGTTATCGTTATCACTGTATGACATTTTTTTATTATAAACCACAGAAAGTTTCTTTTCAATAACAAACAAACGCCCCAAATATATGGCCTTTACAATTTCCTACAAGCGTGCTAGACAAATAAGAGCCTTTATATTATATTAATCCAGTAGGGAATTAGCAGTATGAAAATATCAACAAGAGGCAGATATGCCTTACGCTTCATGATTGACTTAGCACAGCAGGATACTAATGAATATACGGCTTTAAAAGATGTATCAAAGCGACAGGGTATCAGCGTTAAATATCTTGAACAGATTACAACACTTCTAAGTAAATTCGGACTTTTAATAAGTGTACGGGGACCTCAGGGGGGATATAAGCTTGCAAGAAAGCCTGAAGATTATTCAGTAGGTGAAATACTCCGTATCACCGAAGGAGACCTGGCCCCAGTTGCCTGCCTTGCACAAGAAACAAATACATGTCCCATTCATAATAAATGCCATACAATATCATTCTGGCAGGAATTTGATAACATAATCAACACGTATGTAGACAGCAAAACACTGGCAGACCTGGCAAATTCATCACCCTCTTCTTAAATAAAATTTCCCAATACAAATAAAAGCAAGGAGATACAAATGTCAGAAAAAATTGCAAAGAAAATTACAGATTTAACAGGCCATACACCACTGCTAGAACTTTCCAACACAGAAAAAAAGCTTGGGCTGAAAGCCCGTCTGCTTGCAAAGCTTGAATATCTTAACCCTGCAGGCAGCATTAAAGACCGCGTAGCAAAAGCAATGATAGATACAGCCTTAAAGGAAGGCAAAATTTCAAAAAACACAGTTATAATTGAACCGACAAGCGGAAATACAGGAATAGGGCTTGCCTCTGTTGCTGCCTGCTATGGAATGCGATGCATACTTACAATGCCAGAAACCATGTCTGTTGAACGAAGGCAGCTTTTAAAAGCCTACGGGGCAGAAATTGTTCTTACAGAAGGCTCAAAGGGCATGATGGGGGCCGTTGAAAAAGCAAATGAAATGGCAAAAGAACTTCCAGACAGTTTTATACCTGCTCAGTTTGACAATCCTGTAAATGCAGAAACTCACTTTAAAACAACAGGCCCTGAAATTTGGGAGCAGACAGAAGGTTCTGTTGACATATTTATAGCAGGAGTAGGTACTGGAGGAACAATAACAGGTACTGGAAAATTCCTTAAGAGTAAAAAAGAATCTGTTAAGGTAATTGCTGTAGAACCAGCATCAAGTCCGCTTCTTTCAGAAGGACATGCAGGTCCTCATCAGCTTCAGGGAATCGGTGCAAACTTCATTCCGTCAGTCTTAGATACAAGCATTTATGATTCAATTACTGCTGTAAAAAATGAAGATGCTTTTGAAGCAGGAAAAAGCATTGCAAAAACAGAAGGCGTTTTGGTAGGCATTTCATCTGGAGCCGCCTTATGGGCTGCAATACAGGAAGCAAAAAAAGAAGAAAACTCAGGGAAGACAATTGTAGTCATTTTCCCTGACACAGGAGACAGATACCTGTCCACTCCTATGTTTAACAGCTAAAATTTAAAAATACAATCTGGCACTGACACCATTAGGAGAAACCGAGATAGAGTTCCTGCTATATTTTCTCAGTGCCATCCTATGATGGATAAATGGTATTCCAAAACCTATTACAGTACCAAGCAAGGCACCGCCTGCGACATCTGACAAAAAATGATTTCCGCTTGCAACTCGCAAAAGTCCAGTTCCTACAGCAAATGCATAGGATGTTGCAATTACAGGAACCTTAAACTTTGAGTCTGGATAATACTGACTGAATACATAACTCAAAAAGGCAGCGCCCATAAATGCGTCTGCAGAATGTCCGCTTGGGAATGAGAATGTAAAGTCATGGTTGTCAAGAGAGTTTTTATCAACCGTATCTGTATACATATAAGGACGAGTTCGCAGAACCGTAGTCTTTATTATATTCTTCATTCCATAGGTAAAAAGCCATGATTCCACAAACATAGTACCTATATTAAACCATTCACGCCCAGAGAAATTTCCGACAGCGCTTTCAGCCGCAAAGACTCCAATCGGTAAAATTGCAAGATTTACGGCGCAAGTAATTGTTCCTATAGTATCAAGGGCAGAACTGTATGAATTATACCAGATTCTATCAAACCCATTAATATCGTCCTTATTGTATGAATTTTCATGCCATTCATCATAACTGTCGCTTTTAGTCCTAATTAAGCCTGTTATTGCAGCAGCTGTACCGGCACCAAGCAATAAGCCGTCAGTCAGGTAATCTAATGTAAAAGGTGAATAAAATTCATCTGCAGAACATTGCTCTTCTGCAGGAATGACAACGACAGCATTAGCAGGTAAGTCTGCCAGGAAAAGAATCACTGTAACTAATAAACAGAATGACTTTAATGCTTTATTCATTGACGACACAACTCATACATAATAACAGCACTTGCCTGAGCTACATTCAAGCTGTCCACTTTTGGAAGATCAGCACCGGCATTCATCTGAGCAAAAGGAATGATTACAAGATGATCGCAGCAATTGCTTACTTCACGGCTAATTCCATGCTCTTCATTTCCAAGAACAACAATCGCAGGCTTTGATCCGCAGACTTTTTTTAGTCCGTATACGCTTTCTTTAGCTTCAAGGGATGTACCGATCCGTACCATCTTGCCTTTCATATCATCAAGAAGCCTTGGAATAGATCTTATAGAATATACATTTACAAATTCCATTCCGCCTTCTGCTACGCGATAGGAACTTGTAGTTATGGAAGACTGAGCTTCATCAAGAGGAATTACAATATTCTTTATGCCAAAGAATGCTGCGCTGCGGACAATAGCGCCTAAATTATTTGCATTGCCGACACGGTCAAGAATTATGGAGCTTTCGCCCCTGCTGACCCACTCAGCAGCAACATCTGTAGTAAGAGGAAGAATTTCCGGAGGCTCAATCATGGCAACAACGCCCTGATGGTGTACGCTTCCACAGAGCTTTTCAAGCTCAACAATATCCTTTACCTGATTGTAAGGCTTCTTTTCTGCAGCCATTTTCTTGCACAATCCGCCAAACAAGGATGCTCGCTCTGCCGAAAAATAAAGCCTCTTTATCCTTTTCCAGTTAATTTTCTCAAGAGTCTTTACAGCGGCAAATCCACAGACTGCAAGCTCATTCTTTTCAGTATTCCTCATAGCCTTAAAGTATACAGCAACGAATACTTAAAGACAAGCACAAGATGGCATTACGCAAGCCTCACGCAGCCATACTTGGAATCCTGATACTTTACAAAGTCATGAAGGCATTCTGAAATCTCACTGCTCAAGGAAGAAACTCTCTGGCAGTCTTTCCCAGGAAGTCCTACAAGAGGGTCTACATACCTTTTCTTAACTTCAAGGCTAACGCAATAGGCATTTTCCAACGGAACATCTGTATGCTCAACCCTTTTCATGGTGCGGAATGTCCTGAACAGGCGTGAAAATTCACTATCAATGTCCATGTCAGCATAATCTTCGAATTTTGAAATCAGTTCCTGCTCAGACATGCTGTAAAAGTCAAATTCATCTGCGTATCCATATTTTATGGCACAGGAAAGAATGTCTGCAAGCAGCTGCATTGCAACTTTATCTTCATTATGCTGCAAAAGCATGCTGATAGAACAAAATTTCTTTGCATAGACAGCTGCAGCGTCTAAGTCAGAAAATCCAAGTTCTGGAAGTCCCCTTTCATTTTTCAAGACGCAGACACTGCCATAATTCCTTCGTATTTCCGGCAATGTCCACTCCCCGCAAAGCGAAGCTCCGCTCGG
>JAILPY010000110.1 GCA_024699235.1 Treponema sp.
TCTTTTACTTATTGCCTTATTTTAAAACAAACGAATTAAAAAAATGACAGGACCGTGTGTCGATGGGTGGGCGCACGGTCTTTTTTAGATTAATTATATTTAGTATCAGAAAGAAACTCCCATAGACACACCAAATTCAAATGCGTCATGAGGTATGTTATAATATAATCCCATTCCAACAGCAGGCAGATTGATAGTAGAAAGATATATGCGAACTCCGCCGCCAGGTCCATACGAAAAATCAGTAGTGTCATCATAATCTTTAACAAGGACAATCTGATATACACCGTAAATCGAAAGCATAGCAAACTTTGTCTGAATAGCAGCAAATTCCAATCCAAAATTTGATCCCAGCATTTTAGGAGAATGAAAATTAGAAGGAAGAAGATTATTAGACACACTAGAACGAGTCTGTTGATTTATAACAGGCATATTATGTTCATTACTCATACAGGCTTCAAGAAGAAACCTTAGAGTCGGAATGACAGGCTGCTGTATAAATGCATGAATTCTTTGAGTTGTAACAAAATCTCCATCTGTAGTGCATCCAATATTAGCAGAAACTTCAAAAGACTTTGAAGATGTAAAAACACCGTTCCAGTCAGACACTTCATATCTTAAGACAGGATGAAAGGCTATAATGTGAATATTATCTAAGTCTTTATCTATAAAATAATTGCCAGTATAGTTGATGCCAGCAGAACCTGAAAAGTGCGTTGAAAATTTTCCAGTAATAGCAGCTTCTGCAAATACCCTGTGACCATCAATTTCCATCAAAGTATCCTTTTCAAGGCTGTCAATGTTCGTTTTTTGCTTTGAATATGTTCCAGAAACAGAAAATCCAGGATGGAAGATATCAATTGCAGGTTTTCTGAATGAAGATAATACGGTAAAAGAATTCTTTGCTATCATTCCGCCTAAAAGAAACGTATCTTTTTCTCCAAAAGCATTCTGATCAAGCATAGCTGCGCCACCCATCAGCCCTCCATTTGAGACAGAACCAAAAGGAAGCACAAGAAATGAGATTTTTTCCTTCAGCGTAATTTTTACAGTTGTATCACCATCATTACCGTCAGAAGGCGCCCCTTGAACATCTATAGAAGAAAATAGACCTTGTTCACGAAGTTCATTTTCTATTGCAGCAGAAGTTTCTTCATCAAAAGCAGTACCCTTATACTTCTGGAGAACCTTTAAAAGATAAGATTCCCTAGTCCTCTTTAGCCCCGAAAACTCAAACCCTGAAATAACGCCCTTCTTAACAGATTCTTGAGCAAATAGCATAACCGAGGATATAAATATTGCCAATAAAATAATTCCGATTTTTTTCATACCGATATATCATTAAAACAGATAAAGGATTAAAATTCAATCACGCAAAAGTTACTAAAAATAAGAACGCAATCACACAGGAACAAAATCTACAGTCTGTTCCGGTATATTTACGTTCACAGCCTTTACAGTAACAGATTCATTCAGCTGAATTTCCTTTTGAGGCGTAAAATACGTTTCCTGCCCCAATGAAGGAATTACAAACTGGGGCATCTTACCGCCATTATCTACGCAGATTGCCTCACCCTGCCATTCTGGATTCTGCAATAAGTATACAAGAGTCCAATGCATGTCAGTCTTACGCTCAGCCTTATGGGCAGCCTGAGAACCGGCATCACCTTCGCTTATGCGCATAAGCATAGTATCCTTATCTATTAAATTCCTGCCATCCAAAAAGGCCCTCAACTGCTCATGTGCAATCAAGTCACTGTAGCGGCGTAACGGACTCGTTACCTGACTATACATGCCTAGTCCAAGCCCACAATGCATTCCTGGAGTTACGCCAACTGACCTGCGGTGCATGCACCGACGCAGCCTGAACTGACCGGCAAGGCCTTCTGGTATAGAATCAGGCAGTGTAGGAGCCTCCTGACTGATAAACGGAAAAGGAATATTATTTTTAAAGGCAAACTTTGCAGCACCTTCTCCGGCAAGAAGCATCATCTCCCTAATCATTTCAGAACTCTTAGGATGGACCTCTGGCACAATGCTCACTTTTTTTGTATCAGGATCAACCGTAATGTGAACTTCAGGCATTTGGATCTGGACAGCTCCAGCCCTATTCCTTCGCTGGACATTTCTTTCTGCAATATCAAAGAGCGGCTTAAGTTCTGGAGTATCCTTTAATTCATCTGCCTTCTGATAAGTCAGACGCTTTACATGAACAAGAGTCTTAAAGACAGAACATTCACTGACATTACAATTTTCATCCAGCGTAATGCGGAAAGACAAAGCCTTGCTTTCTTCAGTCAAGCCAAGTGCATAGTCTTCCAGAGACTCTTCACATAGCATTCTGGCAGCCCCTTCAGGTATATACAGCGTAGAACCACGTGCACGGGCAGACTTATCTATAGAGCTGTCAGGCATTACAGTACTCGCAGGATCTGCAATATGAACCCATAAATAAGTACCGTCAAAAGCAACTGCATCATCCGGATCATTTGACCATTCATTATCAATTGCCCATGCAACAGAATCTACAGAAAGCCTTTCTTCTTCTGGAGGAGATGCTAGGCCTTCGTTTGCAGATTTCATGCTTAATCCCCAGCGGATAGGGAAAGGGTTTCTTGTAATGCTCCATATTCCTGTATCCAAAAGCAGCTTATGGGCCCTTTCTGGAGTTTCCTTAATATGAGCATCATGCATAGTACGGCTTTTATCTGTAGTTCCCAAAGCAAGAGACTCGACATCAACCATAAACTTTGAGTCTTCAGGCAAAAGCTTATTCTGTTTTAAGCGGGCAAGGAATTCCTCTCGAATCTGAGCTTCCATCCCCTTTTCATTAGCTTTCTTAACAAGTTCATCAATTTCGTTCTGAGGACGGGGAGCAAATATAATCTTACCGTCAAGCTGATCCTTTAGACTCAGTTTAAAATATAAGGTATTTTTTAATGATAAGAATACGCCCCATGATTCATCAGGAGTCAATTCACCCCTAAACAAAGAAGCAAGTTCATCAAGAGAAATAGGTGCACTGGCAGTTGATTCATCAGACTTCAAAAGCTCATAGCATTCTTTTATCTGGGAAAACAACTCATGATCAGAATCAAGATTATACATATCTTTTTCTGGAAAGGCATGCTTATCTGCAAAATCAAGAACTGCCTCAAGTGAAGATGCTGGCCCTTTGTGCAAGACTACAAAATCCTTTATTCTAACATTCTGAGTACCGTATGCAGCAGGCTTTGTTGCCGTAGCAGCCTGAGTCCTGAATTTTATAGGATATTTACCATTAGCACATGCACCAGTAACAATTGCAGCTTCATTTTTATATAATACAACAGCTTTTTCTTTTATTACAAAATCATCCATAAACAGAAAACATTCTAACAAAAAGATTTAATGATTACAATAATAAAATTTTAGAGTGCAGGCAAGCAATGCTTCATTGCTTTTTTTTATTTCTTTGAAAATTTCTGCTGAAGAGAAAGAGTATTCCGTTCCCAGAATACACCGTCTGAATAACCTTGAATTGAAGGGTCAGCATCAGCCATCTGAAGGCGTTTTTCTGCCCACATGCAATACTCTTCATTTAATTCAATGCCGCAATATTTTCTGCCCAGCTTTTTTGCAACTACACTGGCAGTACCGCTGCCCAAGAAAGGATCAAAAACAACGTCTTCTTTTTGGGAAGAAGCAAGTATTAGCTTTGCATATAATTTTTCTGATTTTTGAGTCGGATGGTCTGTGTTTTCAGGCATAGACCAAAACGGAATTGAAATGTCATCCCAAAAGTTAGATGGGTATGTCAGCCGGAATTTTCCGTTTTCACTTTCATTCCAATCTTTAGGGGAACCTTCTACTTTATAAGGGGCAAGGACTTTCCTTTTCATCATTACAGATTCTACGTCAAAGTAATAATCATCAGGATTTTTTACGGCAAACCAAATGTCTTCCATTCCATTTTTCCAATTAACCTTTGAACCTCTGCCCTTTTCACGTTGCCATGTAATGCGGTTTAAGACGGTCAATTCTTTTTCAATGGCGCGCTGCAATGAAGACGTACATTTCCAGTCTCCGCACATGTATAAAGAACCGTCTGCCTTTAATTTTTTACAGACTTGAGGAAACCAAGCTGCAAGGTATTCGTCATAGCTATCATCAGAACGGGAATTAAATTTCATTCCATTAAAATTCTTTGAAAGATTATACGGAGGATCAATTATGATTAAATCTGCAAAATTGTCTGGAACATATTTCAACATGTTCAGAACGTCACCATTTAAAGTCCTGTTAATGATATCTGCATTCTGTGAAATATTTTTTTCTGTAATAAGCCTTTGCCTTAACGGCTCAATTTCATCATCTGACAGCGTTAAGGTTCTATTATTTTGCGCTCGCTCTTTTATTTCCATTGATGTAGCAGGATACTTTTACCTGTAAAAACTGTGCTTATAATGAAAAGATTATAGCAAAACTCCTATGACTTATGCAAGTTTTACTGCATTTATCACAGGAGCTTTGACTTACGCTAAAAAGAATTCCTTTTAGATTGATTAATAATTCTCTGCACAGACTTCAAAGTAGCTCTGAGGATGTGCACATACAGGACAAACTTCAGGAGCCTTAGTTCCTGTTACGATGTGACCGCAGTTACGGCATTCCCAGACTTTTACAGTACTCTTTTCAAAAACTTCGTTCATTTCTACGTTCTTAAGCAAAGCACGGTATCTTTCTTCATGGCGTTTTTCAATTGCAGCTACGCCACGGAATTTTGCAGCAAGTTCTGTAAAGCCTTCTTCCTCTGCAGTCTTAGCAAACTCATCATACATATCTGTCCATTCATAATTTTCACCATCAGCAGCAGCTGCAAGGTTTGCCTTTGTATCACCGATTCCGCTAAGTTCCTTGAACCACATCTTTGCATGTTCCTTTTCGTTATCAGCAGTTTTCTGGAATAGTGACGAAATCTGCTCAAATCCTTCTTTTTTTGCTACAGATGCAAAATATGTGTACTTGTTTCTTGCCTGGCTTTCTCCTGCAAATGCTGCCTGTAAGTTTTTCTCTGTCTTTGTTCCTGCATATTTGTTGTTCATAGTTCCCCCATTGTCATGCGTTTCGTTATTGACTGTATTTTCTGCGACTGGACTAGCAGCCGTAGTTTCATAAATTGGTTCAAAGTCTTCTGCCGGATGTCCGCACAAAGGACAGACAAAATCCTTTGGAAGTTCTGGATTCATGTATTCATATCCGCAAATCTTACATTTCCAGCCGATTATTTTCCTTGAAGCTTCAACCTTTACCTTTGGCTTTACATTATTCTGATAATCTGCATAAGTCATAGGTGCGTTTGAACCCGTTACCTGTGCGTCTTCAATTTCAGCAACAAACAGAGTGTGAGTGCCTAAATCTGTCTTTGAGATTACCTTGCAGCTTAAAAGTGAACAGGTATTTGAAAGAATGTAAGGGCAGCCGTTCTTATCTGTCTTATAGTCATAATTTGCAAACTTATCGACATTTCTTCCGCTCTGATAGCCAAAGTGCTTGAAAAGATCAAATTTTGCAGTTTTGTCTAAGACTGAAAGAGTAAAAAAGCCGCTTTCCTTAATCAAGTCGCAAGTATAGTTGTGATTTAATACCGAAATTACAACCCTGAGAGGATCAGAAGCAACCTGAATGCAGGTATTTGTTATGCAGGCATTAATTTTGCCTGCACTCTTAGACCCGAGGACAAAAACCCCATAAGAGAGGTTATAAAGTGCCTTGTTATCCATTAAGTATTCTCCTATGCAATATAATATACAGTTCATAAAAGGTTAAACTGTCTATTTATCAGCCAAAATCCGTAAAGAGTGCCGAATGTTCATGCAGCACTATTTCTGTAAAATTAAAACCCCACTGCCTCCTTTTACAATTCACTGCCAGAACAGTTTGGACATGTTCCTTCAAAAACAATGCTGTGGCAAATCGATTTATATCCAGCTCCAGACAGCTTGCGCTCAACATTAATAATTTCAGATAAATCAAAATCAGGAATGTCATACACGCAATTACACCTTATGCAATGAAAATGATAGTGCTGTCTCAGAGTGCTGTCATAATGATCTGCATTATTTGGAACAGAAATACGCAAAACCTGGCCTTTTTCAACAAGCAGGTTCAAATTGCGGTATACCGTTCCCCTACTTATATGAGGGTCTGCCTGACGAGCCAAATCGTAAATTTCATCTGCGGTAGGATGATTTTTATTGCCATCCATAATCTTTAGAATTAAATCCCTTTGTGCCGAATATCTATTTTCCATAGTTATTCTCCTCATTGATTTAATCATAGCATGATTATAGGAGTTTGTAAATAGTAATAAGTCCTATTATTGTAATTTTATTTATTGTTCTGCCCAAAGCGGAAAATGTCAACATAGTTGTCGCATAAAATTATAACATTATGCAGATTTTTCTTCAGGGTTTAATATCTCAAATTCAGAAGTTTTGTATTGATGAAGTTTATCTGAAGACCAGCGCAAAGGATTTTTCTCACGGGCTTTTCTGATTACT
>JAILPY010000113.1 GCA_024699235.1 Treponema sp.
TGAGTGTATTACAAATTTGTCTGGAATTAGCATCTGATAATAGCTGTCTCTCAAATTCATTACGAGAAGATCAGTATAATTCTTTGTATAAGTCCTTTGTCTCCTATTTGTATAAACATCCAAAATTTCTTGTTTCTATGTCTTTTTCTGGGGCTCAGATAGAATTCCTTGAAGATAAGCATCCTGAGATGCTTGAAATGCTTAAAGAATTAACTAGCAGAAATCAAGTAGAGATTATAGGAGGTGGATTTTATAATCCAATTTTTCCTTTGCTTTTTCCTGTTGATCGAAGCGGTCAGATAGAAAAGATGAATGCAAAACTTCGTTCTACTATTGGAAAGCGTCCCAGGGGAATGTCTGTATACGGCAGTATATGGGAAACTTCTTTAATAACGCCTTTCCAATCCTGTGGTATGGAATATGTACATCTTGACAGTACCCTTATTCCTTCTACGGCAAAAGGTTTTTTCCCAATTATTACAAGTGAGCATGGAAAATCCATAAAGGTTTTACCTGTTTATAAAAATTTTCTTCCTGAAGAAAATGAATCAGGAGAAGAATGGATTTCACGGATAAAAAAAATTGTCTATAAGGATTTAGGTGATGGTGAAAACTCTGATTTCGATCCTGTAGTTACAATTTCGCTTCCTCCTGAAAAATATCCTGAACTTGTAAAAACAAAGGCATTTTCTCATATAGAGGATGCTTTTTCATTGGCTGATGACACAGGTAATGTTAATTTTACTCTTCCGCAGCAGTATATAAAAAATGCCCGTAAATTTATACCTGCATATATTCCTTCTGGCATGGACTGGGAAATTGCTAGGTGGGCCAGGAAGATTTATGAAAAATGTGAAAATAAAACTCGTTTTCCAATAACTATCCGAGATTTCTTAAATACATACCATCAAAATGATCAGTTATATGAACGTATGATGTATGTAAGCATGCTTATCTCTCAGAGTCATGGCGGAGATAAAATGCGTAAAAAGGCTGCCCAGGAAAAACTTTGGGAATCTCAAGCGGGCTATAATTTTGTAGAAATGCCATCAGGAGTTCCCGCCTTGCAGAACAGACAGCAGTCTGCATATAGAATTTTAAATGAAGCTGAAAAATTAATTCGAGAAAGTCATAAAACGCCAGAATCTGTAACTAGTTATGATTATAATAGCGATGGCCTCAATGAATATGTATGTCAGATGGAAAATTTTCATGCTGTTATATCTCGTGTTTCTGGTCAGATTTGTGAATTAGATTTGTTTAATTCTGGTTCAGATTATGCATCAAGTCTGTCAAGAATTAAGAAATTTGATGGATTTAATGATAATTATAACAGGGGAATACTTGTCGAGCATCTATTAGATGAAAAAAATATGAACAGTTACATGAATTCAAAACCTTTTGAAAGCAGTGTTTTTTCAAATGTTTTGTTTTCTGAAAAGAAACTGGAGCTTCGCAAAAATACAATCCAGCTTACAGGTAATGGAAGCTTTTCTTCATTGCAGGTTCCTGTTTCCCTTAAAAAAAATTATATAATTTCTTCGAATGGGTTTGTTGTTCAGTATATTTTGAAAAATGAAACACCTTTGCCTTTGAAAGGTTTTTTTGTAGTTGAAGCAAATTTGGCTGAAATTAGATATAATACGGAACTTGTATTGAATGGCAATAGAACATCTGTCCCTGAAAAGGAATCTTTTAATGTAGAAAAGGGTGTTTCAATGCTTTATATAAAAGATACAGAAAATAAAAATTCGTTCCTGTTTGAACCTAACGAAGAATCAGGTTTCTGTACAAATTACATAGCTTTTAATCGTCCTGACGGTCAGGAAAATATATCTGAAAATGCTCATACCCTTACAGCCAGCTTATACTGGAATATAGAACTGGCTGGTCAGCGTGCAATAGAAAAGACTATAAACTTTACTATTGTACCTGAGCGTAAATATCGGTAAATTTATATAATCAGTGAAATTTATCGCCCCGCCAACTTTTTTACGGCTTTCTTATAGAACCAGGCACGAATTTTTTCTGCTGAAGCATACATTTTATATGTAAACGGTCTTAGAGGAATATCAAAACTGCCCGGGCGGTGTATTATTTCTCCTCCAAATCCTGTCTTGAATAAATATAATCCGTGCATAGGATGATTTTCTTCATCTGTTGGTGGAATGCCGTAAAAATCGTATACAGGAGATCCAAATTTCTTTGCATCTTTTATAGCGGTCCATTGGAGTAGGTAAGCCGGCATGTAATTTCTCTTTATATTTCCGCTTGCCCCGTACAGATATACTGCTTCGCGATCACAGAAAAGCGTAATGATTCCTGCAAGATAGTCTTCTTCATGCTTTGCCAGATATAACGTTACTCTTGGATTTGATGATGAATTGCTTCTTTTCATTAAATCTAGGTAATAGTTTTTTGCATGAAAATTTACACCGTCTCTTTTACTGGTTTCTTCAAACAAAGCATAGAAATGTTCGAACGCCTGTTCAAAGTCTTTGTCATCAGAATTATAAGCTGTTACTTTTACACCTTTTTTTTCGGCTAGTCTAATATTATAGCGCCATTTACTTTTCATATTTGCAAGTAAACTTTCTTCTGATTCGTTTAATTTTAACAGAACTGTATCAGGAGGCTGTATAGCTACATTAGATTGATGTATTGTAAATTTTTTTATATGATTTATTTTTTCTTCTATAGAAGGATAGTCAATTGGAAAATCATATCGTATGCAGATTGTGCTTGAAGGAAGGAAAGTCTTTAGTAAAGCTGACATGCGCTTTACATTTAAAATATATTCTTCATCATTTTCCTGTTCAGATTTTTCAGGAGCCATTGGAATATATGCAATGCTTAATTTAGCCAGTTTTATTGAAAATGTCCTTACTAGCACTGTAATGCCATTTTCCTCAGCTGAGTTAGCTGGAACAATGGCATTATCATCCTGAAAGGCAAAGAACAAAGGCTTCCATCCATGATTGCCTTTGAACTGTGCCCAGAATTCAGTTTGAAGAAATCTTTTTGCTGCCATTAATGGACAGCTCCTTCTTCCGTATATGTTGTTGTAATTGATTTTCCATCTGCCATAAGTTCTGTTCCACTGATTACAGCTTTCTTTGATGCAATTGAAATTGCAACTTTAAAGAAATCATCTGCAGAAATTTCAGATGGCTTTGTAGCTGAAACATCTGCCCCTTGTAATATTACAGGCGTTCCTGCCTTTGCCCATGGAGCTTCAAGAGGTTCTACGCAGTCTTTTCCATCTTTGTCTTTGTAGTCTGCTGCAAGGAGCATTCCATGGCTTTCTACTCCGCGCATCTTTCTAGGTGCAAGGTTAGAAGCAAGTATTATATGTTTTCCAAGCAAATCTTCTGGTTTTAAATAATCTCTAAGACCGCTTTGGATGATACGGTCATTTCCGCTGCCGTCATCAAGATGTTCAATATAGAGTTTTTCACCTTCTGGATTATTTTCAACTTTTGTAATTACTGCAACTTTTAATTCTATGTTACTGTTGAAAAATCCACATTGATCTTCTGCAAGGACTGGCGCTGCCTTTTCTTTTTGCTTTTTCTGTTTTTTTGATTCTTTCTTTTCTTCTCTGTCTTTCTGAGTTCCTGCAAATTTTGCACGGAATTCATCTGCTGTCTTTGCATCAAGAGGAGTGAAGTAAACGCTAGGATTTGTAACTTCAGAAAGTCCTTCCAAGTTTCCAATATCAGCCCATGTAAGACCCCCTTCAATAGCAGGAACGCCTGTACGTGGTTCTGAAATTTGTTTGCCAAAGAAAGACATTATAGTTTCTGTAAATTGTGGCATATAAGGATGGGCCATAATCATCAGGTCTTTTATCATGTAGCAAAGATTATGGATGAGTTTTGCAGCCTTTTCTGGATCTGTTGTTCTTGTCTTCCATGGTTCTGTATCCTGGAATGCTTTGTTTCCTATGTCCGAGATTGCAAAAATTTCATGGAATGCATCTTTTAGTTCTGCCCATTCAAGATGTTCTGTTATTTTTGCTTCATGTTCACGGACTTTTGCCCAAAGTTCTTCATCTATAGGAGCCTCAGGAATTTTCGAGTCATAGTATTTTGTTACAAATAAAAGAGTTCTGTTTACAAGGTTCCCAAGATTTCCAATCAGTTCTCCATTGTATTTTTCACGAAATTCTTTCCATGTAAACTGATAGTCTTGAGTCTCAGGTCTATTGTAGAATATATAAAAACGCCAGGCATCAGCTTTTATGCCGCTTTCTTTAGCATCAGAACCGAATACTCCGACACCCTTACTCTTTGAAAATTTACCGTCTTCATAGTTTAAGTATTCTGTTGAAGACATGTGATAGAGCTTAGTCCAATTGTGACCGCTTCCTAAAAGAGTACATGGGAATACTACAGTGTGGAACGGAATGTTATCTTTTCCAATGAACTGGAACAAATCTACAGGAGCTTTGCCTTTTGCTTCTTCGCTTTCTTCCGGGCACCACCAGCTTTTCCAGTCAAATGAATCTTTTCCAGCAGCCTTAAGTTCGTTGGCAAGCTGCTTTGTAATTGACATATATCCGATTGGAGCGTTG
>JAILPY010000052.1 GCA_024699235.1 Treponema sp.
TGAAGGACAGAAATCTTATTCAAAAACAAAGCCTATCCAAAAATCAGAATTCGCTTCCCTTAAAAAATGGTGGGATAATCGGGAAGAAAATGAACAGGCCTGGAAAGTTCCTGTAGAAAAGATTGCAGAAAACGGCTGGAACCTTGATATTAAGAATCCTTTTGTTAAGGAAGAGGAAGTTACGCATACAACGGGTGAACTTTTACAGATGCTGAGTGATTCCTTTAAGAAGAGCGAAGAATTGATTGAGGAACTGAAGAAGGAATTGTAGTAAAGGTGTTGAGAAAAGAATGAAGATGTGCGAACTGTCAGAAAAAAGGATGATTAAGTTTTATTAAGGAAAAAATCAAATCTCAATTAGATAAATATTTGCTATAACTGTTAGTTCCCTTCTTTTTACCTCTATCGGTTTTTGCAGATTAATTTCTTGTTTGTTGTTTTAACAACATATATAAATGCGATCCTGCTTTATCCTAATGCCATAGAATATTTGTAAGGGGAATATATTATGGCTAATGAAATGTTTTGCTATCAGTGTCAGGAAACTGC
The DNA here is from genome assembly GCA_024699235.1 of Treponema sp. Taxonomy (GTDB): domain Bacteria; phylum Spirochaetota; class Spirochaetia; order Treponematales; family Treponemataceae; genus Treponema_D. Next base: position 550 of record JAILPY010000052.1, read on the forward strand.
AGGATGTAAAGGCTGTACGGTTGCAGGAGTTTGCGGTAAAAAGGCAGATACCGCTGCCGAGCAAGATCAGCTTATCTTAGAAACTAAGAGGCTTGCTCTTGCTGTAAAAAATGCAGGCTTAAAAAAAGAGGATGTAGGCTTAGTTTTTCCAATCATTGCTGATAATCTTTTTAAGACTATTACAAATGCAAATTTTGATAATGCCGTTTTAATTAGCAGTACTGTGGCAACAAAGGCATTTACTGCAAAAATCAGCGGCGGAAGCATTCCTGCCCAAGATGCAAAGGCTGGGGTTCTTGCCACTAAGGATGAAGACATCCGCTCTATGAGAGAACTTATTACTTATGGCCTTAAGGGCTTGGCTGCATATTTAAAGCATGCTGCAATTCTAGGATATAGGGATTCTGAAATTGAGGCGTTTGTAATAAAGGCTCTTGCAGATCTTTTAAATGACGGGCTTTCTGTAGATGATTACATATCCCTTACTATAGAAACAGGTAACTTTGGAGTTAAGGGAATGGCCCTTTTAGATAAGGCAAATACTTTAACTTATGGAAATCCTGAAATTACTAAGGTAAATATTGGCGTTCGCTCTAATCCTGGAATTTTAGTTTCAGGGCATGACCTTAAAGACCTTGAGCAGATTTTGGAACAGACTCAGGGTACGGGTGTCGATGTCTATACTCATGGAGAGATGCTTCCTGCCCACTACTATCCTGCCTTTAAGAAATATAAGAATTTTGCCGGCAACTATGGTAATGCCTGGTGGCTGCAGAAAACAGAATTTGAAAGCTTTAACGGTCCTATTCTGCTTACAACAAACTGTCTTGTTCCTCCAGCAGAAAGCTATAGGGACAGGCTTTTTACTACTAACGACGTAGGATTTCCTGGTTGCACTCACATAGAAGAAAAAGACGGCAAGAAGGATTTTACGGCAGTTATTGATCTTGCAAAAAAATGTGAGCCTCCAAAAGAAATTGAAACAGGTTCTATTACAGGCGGATTTGCCCATGAGCAGGTATTTGCTCTGGCTGACAAAGTTGTTGATGCCGTAAAATCTGGAGCAATTAAAAAGTTTGTCGTAATGGCAGGCTGTGACGGTCGTGCTAAGTCTCGCAATTACTACAAGGACTTTGCAGAAGCCCTTCCTAAAGATACTGTAATCCTTACGGCAGGCTGTGCAAAATATAAGTATAACAAGCTGAATTTAGGTGATATTGGAGGAATTCCTCGCGTGCTTGATGCAGGACAGTGCAATGACTCTTACTCTTTAGCACTTATTGCCCTTAAGCTTAAGGAGGCCTTTGGCCTTGAAGACATTAATGATTTGCCTATAGTTTACAACATTGCCTGGTATGAGCAGAAGGCTGTAATAGTACTGCTGGCGCTGCTTGCCCTTGGCGTAAAGAACATACGACTTGGCCCAACTTTACCTGCATTCTTAAGCCCTAATGTTGCAGACTTCCTTGTTAAGAATTTTGGAATTGGTGGAATTACAAACGTTGAAGATGACTTGAAAATGTTTTTAGGATAGCCTAAGGATGATAAATTAAAATGCCCTCAAATTTGAGGGCATTGTCTTTTACATGATTTTTAATCTGCTCTGAATTTAAGTCTTATTTATAAAGTTAGAATTCTCCTTTATATCCAAGGTCCCTTAAAACTTTGCGTTCGCTTAGCTTAAATTCTGAGCAGCCTTTAAAGCCCGTATTTTTTGCAGTAGCAGGAGTGAACTTTATGTTATCCATTGAATATCCGCCCTTTGCAAAGCTTTTTCCGCCTTTAAATGAAAGCTCTGAACACCATACGACTTTTCTTTCAGAAAAATCTATCTTATTAAAATAAGGACATCCGTCAAAAACCCCTGGCATTATGTATAAAGTTTTATCGCTCTTTTCAAACGTTACCTTTTCAAGGTTAGGGCAGTCTTTAAAAGCGTCAGCGCCTATTATCTGTACTGTTGAAGGAATTTCTACAGAAACAATGTTTGTTCCAGAAAAAGAGCGGTCCCCTATTACTTCTACTCCTGATGGAATTATTAATTTTTTTTCTATTGAGCATCCTTCAAAGGCCCCTTCACTTAAGTATTCTCCGCCTGCATCTCCTATATATTTAAGGTTCCCGGCTTCAGAAAAAGAAATGTTTGTAAGGCTTTTGCAGTAATAGAATGTACTCGGGCTGATTTCTTCCGTAACTTCTGGAATTTCAATGCTGGCAAGCTTTCCTCCCTGGAAAAGCCGAGAAGGAAGGCATTTCATGGTTTCCGGTAAAAATGCAATCTCAAGGTTTTCCGAAAAAGAATTAGGCGCTATGCTTATGACAGAATCTGGCAATGAAATGCCAGTGATTATCTCGTTTGTTAATCCGTTTTCGGCTATGTGGGTTACGGGGAAATCTTCAATTTGTGCAGGAACTGTTACGATGTTTCTAGTTCCTTGATACCCCTTGATTATTACTCCTTCCCCGTCTTCCGTAAGGTCGTATATAAAATCGTCTTTTGAATTTTCTTTTTCAAAGTCTTCTCCCATAGCTTTACGGCGCTTACTGCCGTAATCGTCAGAAACGCTTTTTGCGCTGTTCTTCATTGCCTTGAAAGTTTCCTTGAATGCCTTGCCCCAAGCTCCTGCATAAAGATGTAAAGTACCGCATGATGAAATCAACAAAAAAATAGCAGCAGCAAGTCTAAGTTTTTGGCTTTCTGAATTTTTCATTAAAAAATACCTCTCTAATTAATTAAATTTTGAAACCGACTTACATAACAGTATAGCATGGGTTTTTTTATAATAAAATAAAATTTTTAGTTTCCTGCTATTTCGTTGAATAGCGCCTGATACAGCATGGCTTTATCCTTGTTTGTATTGTTTATGGTGTTTGACATACGCTGGGCAAGCTTGAGCAGTACCCTATACCCAAGCAGGCTCTGTTTCTGGCAAAGGTCATGGAACTTCTTGCTGGTTAATACCAAAACCTGGCATTCTTCGTTTGCAGTAACCGTAGCGCTCCTTTTATCGTTGCTGATAAGGGCAGTTTCGCCAAAAAATATGTTCATGCTGGCGTTTAAGTCTGCCAGGGCAATCTGATCGCCTGCAGGCGTTTCTCTAGAAATGTGTACTGAACCAGAATGGAGTATATAGAACTCATCGCCTGTATCGCCTTCCTTGATTATTATCTGTCCGGCCTTGAAGGTTTTCTTGCTGATGGCTTCTATAAGCTGGGCAAGGATATTCCGGTCTTCTTCTTTGTTTATGTCAAAGTCTGAAAAGAGCGAAATTTTTGCAAGTCTCGGGAGAACTTCTTCTATGTTTTTTATTTCCATGATATTACTCCTTTTTTAGCTGGCCTTACCGCGTACAAAGATGGCCTTTGCATGACTAGGAATGACATAGCTTGAAGACGGCGCTAGTATTGGCTCATTGCTCTTAAGAGTCTTAACCTTCTGAAGGTTGTCGATTATCTTGCTGATATTAGGGTTTTTCTGAGCTTCGCGAAGGGCTTCCGTACGCCTGGTGTGGAAGTTTCCAGAGTTAAGAAGCAGTCCAATGAGAAGTCCGTTCTGTTCACGGTGCTCTGATTCGTAGCTCTTAAGTTCTCCATAGGTCTTTCCAATGAATTCCTTTGGTATGTCTCCAATAAGGATTCCTGAGCTTGCATCGTTTCCGCTTATGAGCATACTTATGACGTGACTGTACCCCAGGCCGCTAGATGCTGTTGCAAGCAGGTTCTTTTCGTATTCCTGCATGAGGATTATCTCGTCACAGTGAGCCATCTTCAGGTGCTTTTCAAACTTAGGGCTCATCAGTTCTGCAACGACATACAGGGCTGGATTCAGGTTTTTAATCGTAAGTACGGCAAGGACTGTACGGGAGTCTATTTCCAGCTCAGAATACTTCTTAGACTTGTCTGATATTACAAGGATCCGTTCTGCTTCCTTTATTTCCGCCCTCTTTAACGTAGATTCGTCTGTAAAATCGCCAGCAACAAATTTAAGGTCCTTAAAGCCGTCATGGCTCTTTAAAAGCTGAATCTGTTCTGGTGCCTCGTTTATAAGGACAATCATGTCCGTCGTGATTTCTGGATTTGACTTAAGAACTGTCTTGAGGATCTTGTCAAAGCCAGGTCTCCATCCGCAAATTATAAAGTGTCCGCTCATATCTTTTATAGTTTTTAATCCTTTGTCTTTTTTTTCCTGAATATCAACGAACATAGCCGTGATATTACCGCGAATATAGCTGAAGAAGAATGTTCCCGTAATCAGCAGGATGATTGCGGCAGCACGTCCCGGCAGCGATTCACAGACATACTCAAAGTAGCCTGCAAAGACAGCGACGCACATAAAGTAGAAGCTGTCAAACTTTGTTGCTATTCCACTGCCTGTCTTTGTTTCTACGTTATAGACGATTACCGTCATCGTTATGATCAGAAAGATAATCGAAAGATAGGCATAAGTGGACGGGGTCTTGAAAAGTATCTTCAGCGCATGAAAAAAGCTTTTCAGCTTTCCATCCCTTTTTTTTCTCATTTTTTAAGTAATCCCCCTGTTTAGCTGTTTTTGCCTTGGTTTGTATATACCAGGATAGACTTTGAATACTTTGGAATTACGTATGATGCTGCCGGCGTAAGGAGAGGTTCGTTACAGCTGCCTTTAAGGTTTTCCTTTTTCATCAGCTGGTAATTGCCTGCATTCAGCAAAAGTCCGACTAGGATTTTGTCTTCGCCTTTCTTGCTGTAGAAGTCTTCCAGTTCTTTATAGTTCTTTCCAACATAGGTCTGCGGGAAGCTGCTTACGATTATGCCTGTGTCGGAGTCGTCGCTTATTAAAGATTTTATTACGTTACTGTAGCCCTGTCCGCTAGATGCTGTTGCAAGAAGGCTGTGCTCGTATTCCTGCGTAAGGATTATTTCGTCGCAGTGGGCAAGCCTTAAGTGTTCAACGAGTTTTTCATCAAGCAGTTCTGCCGAAATGTATACTGAAGGATTCAGGTTTTTCATTGTTAAGACAGCAAGTACTGTACGGGAATCTATTTCCATCTGGGAGGATTTTCCGCTTCCTGGATCCGCTATGACTAGTATGCGTCCTGCAGTTTCTATGTTTGCCCTCTTGAGCGTTTCTGCGTCGGAAAAGTCTCCTGCAACATATTTGACGCTCTTGAATTCTAGGTTTTCCTTAAGCTGTTCTATTTGCTGGGAAGGAGCGTTGTTCACTAGAACAACCATGTCTGGCGTGATGTCCGGGTTGGATCTTAGTACTGTTTCTAATAGTTCTTCAAAGCCGCTTCTCCAGCCGCAAAGTAAAAATTGTCCTTTCATAGGCCTTATCTTCTTTAATCCCCTGTTGTTTTTTGACTGAATGTCCATGATTACCGAAGTAATCTTACCGATTATGACCGTCCATAAGGCCATTCCGAATAGAAGCAGCACGAGAGAGGCGAAGCGGCCGGGAATGGACTTTACGTAAAAGTCATAATAGGCTGCGACGACGGCGACAATCGTGTGCCAGACTGCATCAAAAAGTCCTGTGATGCCTGAGTCTGTCTTTGTTTCTGTCTTGTAGACCACGTAGGTCGCCAGGACAATCAAGGCCAGAATAAGAATCATCAGGTAGGTAAAGGGGTTTTTAAGTCCCCTTTTTAGGTTTTTGAGCAGTCGTTTTAGCTTTTTCTTGAATTTTTCGCTCATTTTCAACGTTCCTTATAAAGCCTTCCATTTGCGTGCAAGTAATATGCTCAATAGATACTATATATAATATCTTAATTTTGTTATTTTGAAAACTTTTTAATTTTAGGCATAGTGAGTTTTATAGGTTTTCTGCTATAATTAAAGAAAAAAAACGAGGAGTTTATTTCAATGGCAATGGAAATATCTGTCATACAGATGTTTCTTTTTATAACCTCAGGTTGCCGCCTGAGGTTTTTATTTGTATGGATAATAATAAAAAAACTTTTGCTTAACCACCCACTATGAAGATAATATCGCAAGAGCAAAAAAAGTTAGGTTATTTTGCATAAAATTTGCAAAATAAAGTAATATTTCTTGATTTTTTACCGATAATAACTTATATTATGCATTAGGATGTCAATATGCTATTAGAATTTGAGACAGAGAATTACAAATCATTTAAAGACAGAGTAAAATTCTCAATGATTCCTGCACCAAAACAGAAAGGACTTGATTATAGTATTCTACATAAAAAAATCGACAAAAAAGAATACAAAGCATTATCAAGTGCGGTTGTTTATGGACCAAATGCAGCTGGAAAAACAAATATTATAGGTGCCATTCAAACTTTTAAGTCAGTTATTCTTCGAGGAAACATTCGTAATGTTCCTCCCACAGGATCTCCAAATGCCGCAGACTATGCATTAGAATTGATTCCCAATAACACTTTAAAAGAAAAGAAAAATGTGTTTTTTTCAATAAAATTTATTCAAGAGGAATTACTAATAAATTATTCTGTTCTTTTAGATTTAGGATTTTTTTTAGAAAAAGATTACAATCGAACTGTCGTAGAAGAAAAACTCGAAATAGATGATAAATTGTTTTTTGAACGAAATAATAATGAATTAAAATTTGAGAATTTAAAATCCTTTGAAGAATTTATAATTCCAGAATTTAAAAAAGGATATAGAACTCTGTTAACAATCTTACAAACAAGTTTAAAAAATGACGACTTATTTTTAATGAACGGTTTTAGAACTATTGTAAGTTCAAATTTGGCAGAATTTATTGCTGATTATTTTTCTAACAACTTAAAAACAATTTATAGAGCTGATACTGTTTATACCGCACCTGTATTTGATTCAAAGTCTGTTATTGATGAATATCTAAACGAAGCAGCCTCGAGATTTGGGATAAATTCAAATAAACTTGTTTATGTCAAAAATAAAAATGCGGAAAATCCTCCAATCCTTTGTTCTGTTATGCCCAATAAAGTTCCGATTCCTTCTGAATTCTTTGAATCTTATGGAACAGTAAGATTTGTAAATCTATTTCCACTTGTGGTAAATGCATTACGAACTGGCGAGACATTAATTATTGATGAATTTGATTCTTCTATTCATCCTATGGCAATTATGGATATAATTAATATTTTTCATAACGATGATATCAATAAAAAACATGCACAACTTATTTTTAATACTCATAATCCTCTTTATTTAAACAACAATCTTTTCCGACGAGATGAAATTAAATTTATTGATCGGAATGATGAGTCAAAATGTAGTCGCCATTATTCTTTATCAGATTTTGGTACAAAAGGAACAAATGCCCGGAAAGGTAAAGATTACATGAATAATTATTTCATGGATGAATATGGCGCAATTCGTGATATTGATTTTACAGATTTGTTTCAAAAAATTGTAAAGGAAAAGTAATGAGCGAGAGAAGAAATAAAAAATATCTCTTCTCCGTAGAAGGAGAAACAGAAGAATTATATTTCAAGCATCTCCAAAATTTGATTCGTGCAGAAGAAAACAGAATCGCAAATCCTGTCTTTCAAATAGAAAAATGCTCTCCTTCAAAATGCGTAAAGAAAATATCAGTGCTTCATTCCTGCACAATTACCGCAGTCTTTGATGTAGAAGACCCTGATGACGACCACAGACAGCGTTTTGAAAATACTTTGAAGGAAATGAAGGCTTCCTAAAAAGTGGGAAAATCAATTAAATATGAACTAGGTTATTCAAATATTGATTTTGAATTGTGGATTATTCTCCATAAAAAAGATTTGTTTGGCTCTGTCGGAAGTAAGTCTCAATACCTTAAAAATATCAATCAGATTTTTGGAACAAAGTACGAAGGTCTAAAAGAATATAAAGAGGAAAAGAATTTCAAACAGATTCTTTCTCAAATAACATTAGAGGATGCAAAAGTTGCTTATTGCAAGGGCAGAGAAAATAACTAACCAACGAAAGTCAGAAGGAACCCCAAACAAAACTTGCGGTTATGAATGGTTTGATAAAAATCCTGCTTTGTCGGCTCATAATGTAATCAAGAAAATTTTGAATGAATGCGGAGTCTGATTTTTGTAAAAGTAAAAAAGATTGCTGTTTTACTTTACTAGGCTTTTCGACCTATCGAACTACATTCCTAAAAACAGTTTTTTGTACGTTTCAACCTTACAAGTTGCACTTTTTAACAATCCAGTCTATTATATAAGTATGATAATCAGAGAAAAATGGCTTAAAAAGATTCGTCCCTTTTATGAAAGCGAACTAATAAAGGTTATTATTGGTATTCGCCGCTGTGGTAAGTCTGTCGTGCTTAAGCAGATTTATGATGAAATTCAAACTGACTCTGAACACAAGATTTACATCAATTTTGAAGACCTTCAGTTTTCCTCTATTACTAATGAAAAGGAACTTTACAACCATATAAAAAATCTTATAGCTGACGAAAAAAAATATTACCTTTTCTTTGATGAAATTCAGATTATTCAGGATTTTGAAAAAGCCATAAACTCCTTTAGGCTCTTAAATACGAGCATTTTTATTACCGGTTCCAATGCAAAGCTTCTTTCAGGAGAACTTGCTACCTTGCTTGCCGGAAGATACGTTTCATTCAGGATACAGCCATTCAGTTTTGCTGAGAGTTTGGAAATCCAGCAGATTAAACAGGCGGACAATAATGCATTTATGGACTACATCCGTTGGGGTGGTATGCCTCAACGCTTTGTGCTTAAGGGTGAAGATGAACTCCGTATTTTTCTTTCTGATTTGTATGATTCAATTGTTTTAAAAGATGTTATTTCTCGATACAAAATTCAGAATATTGATTTGCTGAACAGGATTGTAGCTTATCTTTCTATAAACATATCTCAGATTTTTTCCGGAACTTCGATTGTCAATTTTCTAAAGTCTGAAAAAAGGGATTGCTCAAAGGAATCTTTGTATAACTACATTTCTTATATTGCAAATTCCTGCATTATAAACAGAGTTTCCCGTTACGATATTCAGGGAAAGAAAACGCTTTCTACGCTTGAAAAGTTTTATCTGACAGATATCAGCTTTGCACGCCTGCATTCACAAAAAATCGATATTGGTGCCAGTATTGAAAATATAGTTTATAATGAACTTATAAGTCGTGGCTATGAAGTTAAAATCGGTGTGCTTCCAAACAAAGAGATTGACTTTATTGCGCAAAAGGGAAATGAGCTGGAATATTATCAGGTCACATATCTTTTAGCTACTGATGAAACTGTTCAGCGTGAATTTGGCGCATATGATTCTGTAAAAGACAATTACCCAAAATACGTTTTATCGCTTGATGACTTTGATTTTTCACAAAAGGGCATTATTCATAAAAATGTGATAAAATGGCTGCTGGGATAATAAAGCCATTGGCAGGTAGAAAAAGGAATCAACTCTTGCACAAGACTCTCTTTAGTCGAAATGCAGCTGCCTGCCTATGCTTCTGTTTTTCTTTATCTGGCTGCGGATTTTCTTAAGCTTTAACTTGCGCTCTTTGCTGGCCTTTGTAGGCTTTGTCTTGATTCTCTTTTTTGGAATGGTTACTGCCTGTACTATCCGTTCTTCCAGCCGGGAAAGGGCAATCTCACGGTTCCTTTCCTGATAGCGTTCGTCATCTGCATCAAGAAAAAGGCATCCGTCTTTATTTATGCTTGCACAAAGCTTTGTACGAAGGCGGAAAAGCTCTGCTTCTGTAAGGCCTTCAATGGCAGTTACAGGCAGGACAAGGTGAACTTTTGTATTTACCTTGTTTACGTTCTGTCCTCCGTTGCCTCCGCTGCGGGCAAAAGTCATCTGAGAATTATTTATGATTGATTCGTGAAGCTTTGCTCTGTTCATGATTGCATTTCCTTGCCCTTAGGATAGTATGCAGGAACGTTTATGTCCACTATGGAGTGCTGCCTTATGAAGATTATTTTTGACACTCATATATAAAACATGATAAACTTCACGATTATATTCTAATCATAAAACATTAGGGGTTAAACATGAGAAAGTTTCTGACTAGTCTGCCGGTGCTTTTGTTAATTGGCGTAATCGCAGGTCTTTTAGTTGGACAGGTTGCAAATGAAAATGTAATGAAGGTTATTGTAAGTCTTAAGTTTATTATGGGACAGATTATTATGTTCTGCGTCCCTCTTATTATCATTGCATGCATTGCTCCTTCAATTACAGAACTTGGTGCAGGCGCTTCCAAAATGTTAAAGGTTGCTGTCTTGATTGCCTATGTTTCTTCATTGGGCGCTGCTCTGTTTTCTATGTTTGCAGGATACGGCCTTATTCCTCATCTTTCTATAGTAACTTCTCCAGACGGATTAAAGGCCCTTCCTCCTGTAATTTTTGAACTTAACATTCCCCCTGTCATGAGCGTTATGAGTGCCCTGGTCCTTTCTGTTTTAATAGGGCTTGGCGCTGCTTGGACTAGAGCGGAAACTGTAATATCTGTGCTAAAGGAATTCCAGAAGATAATCCTTCAGATTGTGGCAAAGGTTATGGTTCCTCTCCTTCCATTCTTTATTGCCCTTACATTCTGTACCCTTTCTTATGAAGGCTCTATTACAAAGCAGTTCCCAGTCTTTGTAGAAGTAATCGTAATAGTAATGATTGGCCATTATATATGGCTTACGCTTCTCTACTCTATTGGCGGCCTTTATTCAAAGTCAAATCCTCTGGATGTAATCCGCCATTACGGCCCTGCATATATTACTGCCGTAGGAACAATGTCTTCTGCAGCAACCCTTGGAGTTGCCCTTTCTTGTGCTAAGAAGGCTAAGCCTCTCCGCTCTGACATGGTCAACTTTGGGATCCCTCTCTTTGCAAACATACATTTGTGCGGTTCCGTCCTGACGGAAGTTTTCTTTGTCATGACTATTTCAAAAATCCTTTATGGTACAGTTCCTTCTTTAGGAACGATGGTTCTTTTCTGCGTTCTGCTGGGAATTTTTGCCATTGGCGCTCCTGGAGTTCCAGGCGGAACTGTAATGGCATCTTTGGGCATTATCATTGGAGTTCTTGGCTTTGACGAAACTGGAACTGCCCTTATGCTTACGATTTTTGCCCTTCAGGACAGCTTTGGAACTGCCTGCAATGTTACAGGCGACGGTGCTTTAACTATGATTCTTACTGGATACGCTAATAAGCACGGAATTCAGGAGCAGAAATAACATCTGCTTAGCATAACTGGTATGTGCAGGCTTGCACTTTATTGCTTGCCTGCACTTATTTGCCTTTTGGCCATCTGAACGATGGCATCTGCCGTAGGTTCAATTCCCAATGCGGAATTGACAGTCAGTTCATAGTTCCTTACATTTCCCCATGTTAAGCCGGAAATGTGCTTGTAATAGGTGGCCCTTGACTTGTCCGAATGCCGGATATTTTTCTTTGCTTCTTTTAGGGTGTCTCCGTAGCTTTCCATGACTCTTTTTATTCGGACGTCTTCAGGAGCATGAACAAAGACCCTTATTACTCCTTCATAATCCTTTAAAACATGATCCGCTGCCCTTCCTACGATTACGCAGCTTCCGCTGTCTGCAATTTTCCTTATTATTCTGTTCTGGGCGCGCATTGCAAATCTTACTACATGAGAACTCATGTACAGTGTATAAAGGTAGCTTGGAGCGTTTCTGTGTATGTTAGAAATAAATTCCCTGTCCAGTCCGCTTTCGTGGGCGGCAAGGGCTATCATGTCTTTGTAGTAGAATGGAATGCCTAGTTTTTGGGCAACTAGCTTTCCTATCTGTCTGCCGGAAGAACCGTGTTCCCTGGCAATTGTTATGATGACGCCTGGGCTTGAAGGCTTTAGGGCTGGTATGTCTTTTTCTTCTGATTCAGGAGGCTTTTGCTTTTGGACATAATCTTTTTTCATAAACTGATGAAAGTAGATAAATCCGGCAATAGTCGTAATGAATTCTGTTACGGGGTAAGTAAGCCAGAACCAGGTCAGTCCGAATCGTGAGAATATGAATCCCAGCGGAACAAATAGAACTACTGTCCTGATTACTGTCAGCAGTGAACTTTTTAGGCTAGCGCCTACAGCCTGAAAGAATACCGGAAAAATAAGGGACGTTACCATTGGCAAGAAACTGACCCCTATAAACATAAATCCTGTTTTTCCAATGCTTATGACCAGCTGGTCTGTGGTAAATGCACTGAGCATTTGAGCAGGAATCAAAAGAAAGCACAGCGTTCCTACGGCCATTAAGGCAAGACCGAAATAAATGGATTCAAAAAGAGTCTTACGGCAGCGGCCAATGTTTCGTGCGGCATAGTTAAAGCTTATTACCGGAACTATGCAGGTCTGCATGGCTCCCAGGGGAATAAAGAAGAATGTCTGCCATTTATAATACAGTCCCAAAGCAGTGACTGCCTGGTCTGAAAATGTGGCAAGAATCATGTTTAGCCCAAAGATGTAAAATGTATATGCGGACTGCATTATAATGTTTGGAAGGCCCAGTCTGAAAATCCTTGCTATATGGGGTGCAAACAGCGAAATGTCAGGTGCTTTCCTGAATCCTTTTTTAGCAACTATTAAGGCGGCTGTAATCTGGCCGATTACTGTGGCAATGGCAGCTCCTTTTATTCCCATCTTTGGTAAGCCGAACATGCCGAATATTAAGGCAGGGTCGATTAGGATGTTGACTATGGCTCCTGCAATCTGTGCAAGCATCGGTGTTTTCATGTCGCCGAATGCCTGCAGGACTTTTGTCCAGATGCTTTCTAAAAACAGTCCGAAGCTAAAGACGCAAACTATCCTGCCGTAAGCTATTACATCTTTTATGACTTCTTCGGAATTTGTGGACATTCTTGCATAGGACGGCATGAAAAGATAGCATGTCAGGGCAAACAGAAACCATAGGATAACAGCAAGGGGCGTCCCTACGCCTGCAAACTCATAGGCCTTGCCCTTGTTCCCTTCACCGAGTTTTGCTGCCATTATTGTATTTATGCCAACTCCCGTTCCTGCGGCAAGGGCAATCATTAAAAGCTGCAGGGGATAGATTATTGATAAGGCTGTAAGGCCTGCATTTGAAAATTTTCCAATGAACAGACTGTCAACAATATTGTAAAGGGCTTGAATAAGCTGTGCCAGCATAATAGGCGGCGCTAGCTTAAAAAGAATCTTGCTGACTCTTTCTGTCTTAAAGAACATTGTTGTGTCTATGTTTTTTTTCATGCCACTAATAAAACACTTTCTATGCCAGCAGTCAATAGTAAATAGATAAATAGCCTGCGTTAAGATTTTACCTCTTCTTTACAAAAAATTCTTTTAAACTTAATAGTGCTCATTTAGATTAAAGCCATCTTAGGTTAGAGATGAATAATCTCAAGGAGTTAATTATGAATGCAAATCTTAAGAAAATACTTGCAGGAGCCTTTATTCTTTCTTCTGCATTAATGGCTTTTTCTGCCCCAAGGTTCAATAACAGAAAAATGATTTCTGTCTTGAGCCGTGAAGACGGAAGCGGTACTCGCGGCGCTTTCATTGAGCTTTTCAAAATTGAAAAGAAAGATGCAAATGGCAAAAAAATTGACTACACGACAGAAGAGGCTGCCATTACAAACTCAACTGCTGTTATGCTTACTAGCGTTGCCGGAGACAGGTATGCAATCGGTTATGTTTCTCTCGGTTCCTTGAACAGTTCTGTTAAGGCCTTGAAAATTGACGGAGCAGAGGCAAGCGTAGAAAACATTAACAACGGAAGCTATAAAGTCAGCAGGCCCTTTAACATTGCAGTGAAGGAAAACCTTTCTGATGTTGCTCAGGACTTTGTAAATTACATCTTTAGCGAAGAAGGTCAGGAAATTGTAGCTAAGAACAAGTACATTCCTGTTCCATGCTCATCGGACTATAAGTCTTCCAAGGTTTCTGGAAAGGTTGTAGTTTCAGGTTCTTCGTCTGTTTCTCCGGTTATGGAAAAAATCATTGAATCCTATAAGCTTGTAAATCCAAATGCAAAGGTTGAGCTTCAGACTTCTGACTCTACGACAGGAGTTACAAATGCAATTAACGGAAACTGCGATATTGGAATGGCAAGCCGCGGCCTTAAGGATTCTGAATTGGCAAAGGGCATTAAGGGAAAGGTTATGGCAATAGATGGAATTGCGGTAATCGTAAATAATGCAAATCCAAGGAATGAATTGAGCAAGAGCCAGGTAGAAGCAATCTTTACCGGAAAAACTACTAAGTGGAACAAAATAAAATAAAAATATGAAAGCAAAAGAAAAGATTTGGGAAATTATCTTTTTGCTGACGGCAGGATTCTCTATCCTGGCCGTTATGCTGATATGCGTGTTTTTGTTTGCAAATGGAATTCCAGCCATGCACAAGATTGGGGTGGGGGATTTTCTTTTTGGAACAAAATGGAAGCCGGGAAATGAACTTTATGGCATTTTCCCAATGATTGTAGGAAGCCTGTATGTAACTGCAGGAGCGATTGTGACAGGAGTTCCTGTCGGCCTTATGACGGCAATCTTTCTTTCAAGGTTCTGCCCAAAGAGATTGCATAAAGTCCTGAAGCCTACAATTGACTTGCTTGCAGGAATACCAAGTGTCGTTTATGGATTTTTTGGACTTATGGTGATTGTTCCCTTTGTGCGGAATGTTTTTGGCGGGAACGGATCTTCGATTCTTACGGCAAGCCTGCTCCTGGGAATGATGATTCTGCCTACGATTATTTCTGTGTCAGAGGCTGCCTTAAATGCTGTGCCGGATTCTTATTACGAAGGCAGCCGTGCTTTGGGAGCCAGCCATGAACGCAGCGTTTTTATGGCTGTTCTTCCTGCTGCAAAGTCTGGGATTCTTGCTGGAATTATCTTGGGCCTTGGACGTGCCATCGGAGAGACTATGGCTGTAATTATGGTTGCCGGAAATCAGGCACGCCTTCCAAGGTCTATCCTTAGGGGTGTCAGAACCCTTACGGCTAACATTGTAATAGAAATGGGCTACGCAACGGACCTGCACAGGGCTGCCTTGATTGCTACCGGAGTTGTTTTGTTTGTATTTATTCTTTTGATTAATCTTACTTTTAATCTTGTAAAAAATAAGGGGAAACTGTAATGGAAAATGCAATCAGTTTTAATGTGCTAAGGAATGGGGTTGCTGAAGCGGCTGTCTCGACAGCTGGCTCTGAACGGGTTGAAAGAAAATCGTCAGGACATAATGAAATGAATCTTGGCAGTTCTGAATCTGGTAAAATCAAGGAGAGGTCTGCATGTATGGTTTCCAGAAATATAAAATCAATCTGGATTAAGGGCTTTGTTTATTTTTGCACAGGCATAACCCTTTTCTGCATTTTATTTATGCTTGGCTATATTCTTATAAAGGGCGTTCCTTTCTTGACAGGAGGTCTTTTTAGCCTTAAGTATACGTCTGAAAACTGTTCGGTAGTTCCGGCCTTGGTAAACACTATTACAATGACTGCCCTTGCACTTTTGATTGCCTGCCCTCTGGGAATTGGCAGTGCAATTTATCTGGTGGAATATTCAAAAAAGGGGAATCCTTTTGTAAAGCTTGTACGTATGACTGCTGAAACTCTCACCGGAATTCCTTCTATAATTTATGGACTTTTTGGCATGCTTTTATTTGTAGGGTTCCTAAAATGGGGATATTCCTTGATGGCAGGATCTGCTACTGTTGCGATTATGATATTGCCGACAATTATGCGTACTACTGAAGAATCGCTCTTAGCTATTCCCGATTCTTTTAGGGAAGGCAGCTTTGGGCTTGGGGCTGGAAAATTAAGGACTATTTTTAAAATTGTCCTGCCTAGTGCCGTGCCTGGAATCTTGAGCGGAATTATTCTTGCTACTGGCCGCGTTGTTGGAGAAACAGCTGCCTTGATTTATACGGCTGGAACTGTTGCCCAGGTTCCTGAAAATCTTTTTGGTTCTGGAAGAACTTTAGCCATTCACATGTATGTTTTAAGTTCTGAGGGACTGCATACAAATCAGGCTTTTGCAACTGCTGTCGTTCTGCTGGTCATGGTTGGCGGAATTAATGCCCTTGCGGGGCTTGTAGCAAAAAAACTTGGAACTTGCTAGAAGTTTTTATAATTATCTAATATCTGCCCGTTTAGCAGTTTCTTTCTGTCTTTCCAATCGGGCATATATTTATCCATCATTGCAACAAAATCTTTCCCATGATTAGCTACTTTTAAATGAATAAGCTCGTGGAGAATGATATATTCTAGGCACTCCAGTGGCTTTTCTGCCATTTGAAGGTTTCGGCAGGGTTAGAATGCAGTCTTTATACTGAGAGGCATCCATACCTCCACGAAGCTTGTCGCTGCTTGCCCAATGCGAACTGTAAAAACGCATTTCACTATTTTACATAAACTTAGCCCAATCTTTCCTAAAAACTAATTTGATCAGAATACACTTGCAGGCATGAATAAAATCAAAATAAAGGATCTTGATTTATACTACGGGGATTTTCACGCCTTAAAGAATATAAATCTAGATGTTCCAGAAAAGCAAATAACCTCATTTATAGGACCGAGCGGTTGCGGAAAGTCCACGCTTCTTAAGTCAATTAACCGTATGAACGATATGGTTGAAGGATGTCGAATTACAGGGAATATTTATTTGCAGAAGGAAGAATTGCTAAAAACCAAAGACGGTCAGTTGGAAAGCCTGAATAAGCTTAATTCCATAGACATCTTGGATAATTCTACAGACGTAAATCTTCTGCGTAAAAACATTGGAATGGTTTTCCAAAAGCCAAATCCTTTTCCTATGACTATTTATGATAATGTAGCCTATGGGCCGCGGACTCACGGCATTAAAAAGAAGGACGAACTTGATGAAATTGTCGAAAAGGCCCTGAGGTCTGCAGCGGTGTGGGAAGAATTTAAGGACAAGCTAAAAAAGTCTGCCCTTGCCTTGAGCGGTGGCCAGCAGCAGAGGCTTTGCATTGCCCGTGCATTGGCCGTTGAGCCGGAAGTCCTTTTGATGGATGAGCCTACTTCTGCCCTAGATCCTATTTCGACTTCTAAAATAGAAGACAGCATTCTGGAACTTAAGGAAAAGTATACGATTGTCATTGTAACTCATAACATGCAGCAGGCTGTAAGAATCAGCGACCGGACAGTTTTCTTTTTGCTTGGAGAAATTATTGAAAGCGGTGATACCGAACAGATTTTTTCTAAGCCTAGGATGAAGAAGACTGAAGATTATATAACTGGAAGGTTTGGGTAATTTTATGCGCGAAAGATATATAGAGGAATTAAGAAAATTAAATGCTTCCATCATAAGCATGGGGCGGATGATTGAAATTGCCATTGAAAGTTCTATGCTGGCCTTGATGGGAAGGGATAAGGAAGCTGCAAAAGAAGTGGGTAAAAATGACGAGTTTGTTAATGGAATGGAGAGGGACATTGAAGCCTTATGCATGAAGCTCCTTCTTCAGCAGCAGCCTATGGCTACAGACTTGCGCCTTATTACTGCCGCCTTAAAAATGGTTACCGATATGGAGCGTATTGGAGATCATGCTGTTGACGTTGCAGACCTTGTGCTTAATGTTCCTGACTGCAAGTATGGAAAAATGAATGAAATAACTGAAATGTCTACGCAAATCATTCAGATGCTTCATGATGCAGTTCAGTCATATATAGAAAAAGATTATAGCATGGCAAAAAATGTAATTGCCCATGACGATGTAATCGACAGCCTTTACCATACAATAAAGAAAGACCTTGTAGAAAAAATCCGCCAGACAGACGAAGGCGAGACTATTCTGGACTATCTTTTAATTGCTAAATATATAGAACGTATTGGAGACCATGCAACCAATATTGCAGAATGGGTAATTTATGCACTTACTGGAGAAAGAGAATAGAATTAGGAATGCGCTCATTTTAGGGCTGTCCTTAGTTGTCTTAGGCATATTGTTTTTGATGCCGACAGGCTTTGAAGGTGCCTTGCAGTTTAAGGATGCAGAAAAATGCAAGGTGCTGGTTTTGGAAGCGGATAATTCAAGCATTATAGATACGGGCATTATAAGGACTGGGCAGCAGGTCTGTAAGGTTAAGTTTTTAAGCGGCAAATTTAAAGGGCAGGAATCTGAAGGCTGGAATATGCTAAGCGGTTCTTTGGCACAGGATAAGCTTTTTAGGACTGGTGATAAGGCACAGGCTGTTGTTCATCATGATGAAGCAGAAATTATTTCTGTGAACCTCATTGATTATTTCCGTCTTGACGGAGAATTTTTTCTGGCCCTTGCCTTTGCGCTCTTTCTTGTAATTTTTGCCAGGGGAATAGGACTTAGGTCTGTTTTTTCATTTTTTGTAACGGTTTTAATTTTATGGAAGATTTTGCTTCCTCTTTTCTTAAAGGGATATAATCCTATTGTTGTCGGACTGTTAGCAGTTGCAATCATGAGTTTTATAATTCTTGCACTTGTTTACGGATTTGATAAGAGGCTTTTAGTTTCGTTTTGCGGTTCTATGAGTGGAATCCTTTTTGCAATGATTTTATCTGTAATATGCAGCAGGGCCTTTCACATTCATGGCGCTGTAATGCATAATTCTGAAGCCCTGCTATATTCTGGCTTTCAGTATCTGAATCTTACCCAGATTTTTATGGCATCTGTCTGCGTTGGAGCCAGCGGCTCTGTTATGGATTTAAGCGTTGACATTACTTCTGCTGTGAATGAAGTTATAAAGAATGCTCCTGATATTTCCAGGATTAAGGCTATAAAGTCAGGCATGAATGTAGCGCGTGCTGCTATGGGAACAATGACAACAACGCTGCTTTTGGCCTATTCCGGTACCTGTGTGGCCATGCTTATGACTTTTATGGCTCAGGGGACTCCTGTCTATAATATCTTAAACAATAATATTGTTGCAGCAGAAATCATCAATACAATTGCAGGAAGCTTTGGCCTTGCTATGACAGCACCTTTGACTGCTCTTATTGCAGGCACCCTGCTTACAAAGAAAACTGATTTTACAAAACTTTAACCTAATCTGCCCTAAAACTTAATAGACAGCCTATAGACTTTTCCTGTCAACTGAAAACACAAAATCTCTTTCAGTTGGCAAGGATTATTTTATGAGAAAAATATTTTCGGTTGCGATGGCTGTATTTTTTGCTTTCAGTGCCCTTGTTTCTCCTTATGCAGAAACAAAAATTACTGCAAATGCAAATGGAAATGGAACTCCAAAATATGTTTTCGTATTTATTGGAGATGGAATGAGCTATCCCCAGATTCAAAGTGCCGCTTATTATGCTGGTAAAGATGCTGGCGGAATTGTAGCCGATGTTAAGAAATCAGAAAACCCTTCTGATTCTCCTGTCATGAAAGCTTTAAGCTTTTATCAGTTTCCGGTAGCGGGTTCTGCCAGTACCTACGATGCAACTTCATTTGCTCCTGATTCTGCTTCGACGGCAACATCTATTTTTACAGGAAAGAAGACTCATTCTTCTTCAATCAATGTAGACATCACCAAGAAAATAAAGTACCGTACCATAGCAGAGCAGCTGCGTGACCAGAAGAAATGGAAGGTGGGTGTAATTTCTTCTGTAAACATTAATCATGCAACTCCTGCCGCGACTTACGCACATCAGGCAAGCCGCAAGTCAAACTATGCAATAGGCCAGGAATTGGTTGCTTCTGGCTTTGACTATTTTGCTGGCGGAGCATTGATGGATCCTCAAGATAAAAAGAAGGACAAGACTTCTATTTACGATCTGGCAAAGAATGCTGGCTATAAAGTATGCTTTGACCAGCAGTCTGCCAGTTCCTTGAGAAACGGAGACAAGGCTCTGGTTATTGCAGAAAAGCTTGCAGATTCAAATGCCATGAGTTATGACAATGACCGGCAGAACGGAGAGTGGGCTTTGCGAGATTATGTACGCAAGGGAATTGAAGTTCTGGACAACAAAAAGGGTTTTTTCATGATGGTAGAAGGCGGCAAGATAGACTGGGCCTGCCATGCCAATGATGCACGTTCTTCTATTGCAGATACTCTTGCTTTAAGTGATGCTGTAGAGGAAGCCATAGAATTTTATAACAGGCACCCAAAAGAGACCCTGATACTTGTAACTGCTGACCATGAAACTGGCGGACTTACAATTGGTTATGCCGGAACAGATTACAATCTTTTCTTTAGGACGTTAGACGGTCAGAAAATATCCTATGCAAAGTTTGATTCAGACTATGTTGAGGGCTATAAGGAAAACGGAACGTCTTTTGAGAGTGTAATGCAGGATATAGAAAAGCTTTTCGGCCTAAAAATGCCTGGAAGTTCTGGTTCTGACAAAAACGGAGGGCTTGTCCTTACAGATTATGAGCTTTCTAGAATTAAGACTGCGTATGAAAAGACTATTAAAAATGACAAAAAGCGTAATCAGATGGAATATGATCTCTATGGTTCTTACGAGCCTTTGACTATTACAGTCACTCATGTCTTAAATGCAAAGTCAGGCCTTGGCTGGACTTCAAACAGCCATACTGGACTGCCTGTTCCAGTCTTTGCCCTTGGAGCTGGTCAGGATGATTTCCGAGGATTTTACGACAACACTGATATCTATAAAAAAATGGCAA
>JAILPY010000095.1 GCA_024699235.1 Treponema sp.
TTCCTCGCCTTCACCGCCAAGCGTAGACTTATAATAAGAAGGATCATTATAAACATTATTCGGAGTATCTTCAAAATACTTTTCTACCGGAGCAAAGTTTCTTACTGATAAATCAACATCAGAAACATTTCCGTCTCCAATAGGAGCTTTCTTTACAGTTCTGGAAGCTGATCCGGCACCTGCAGATAAATTTTCAGAATCCACACTTTCATCAAAATTCACAGGAAAGCTGTCATCTTCAACATCTTCTACATCTTCAAGTAAAGCTTCTATTCCTTTATCAATATCACCCATGCATTTCTCCAGTTAGTTATCATTTAAGCAGAATAAGATTAGTCTATTATAACATGCAAGTTTTATACTATCAAGACTAGATTTTTAGCATTATGCAATGCAAAAATATAAAATACATTGTATTCTAGCATTTCATACCGTGAAGGCTGACTTCACCGGAATGAAGGATCTTTTCAGAACCATCTTCAAGGCGCACAATAAGCCCTGCATCATCGGAAATGCCAAGAGCAACGGCGTCATAGCAGGACTTATCATCTCCTATGAGGGGCGAAACTGTCAGCATTTTTCCGGCATGCATAAACCGGCGCCTGTAATCACTCATATAATCAAGCTTATTATCCAGGATATTATAGATTTCATAAATTACGCGGGCCAGAAGTTCGGCCCGAGACACAGGCAAAGCATTTCCAGCAGAAACAATTCCGCCGGCCTTCTGCTGCAACTCTTCTGGCATGGAACCATCGGTCACAATATTAATGCCAATTCCTACAATAACGGCATCTATGACAGAAGTAACAGGATTAAACACGCCCTCTGTAAGAATGCCGCAAACCTTTTTGCCCCGCACATATATATCGTTCACCCATTTTATCTGAGTTTCTACATCATAAAGAGCCTCAATGGCCCGGCACACCCCCACCACAGAAGCTACAGTATAGCGTGCAGGATCCGTAATGCACTCTTCAGGCGCATAAAGAAAGCTAAAATAAATGCCAGATTTTTCAGGAGAATAAAAAGACCTGCCTACGCGCCCTTTTCCGGCAGTCTGGGCAGCGGAAGCAACAAGCATGCGGTGCATAGTCTTTAAATTATCATACCCTGCTGCCTGCACCCGCCGCATCAGCTCAGTATTCGTGCTGTCAATCACATCATATATAGATACAAGCTCTTTTTTCAGAGGACAGGCAGATTCATATCGCGAAAAGAAATCCCAAAATGACTGGGCGTCAAAAAGATCTTCCATAAATGCCGGCTGAAATCAATGCTTCTTTCCAAGCATTGCAAATTCACTTACACCAGAACAGAAAGCAATTCCGCTTCCAGGTTCAGACAGGCAAGGCAGAGTACGAATGGCTTCCATTACGGCATCTTTCTTTTCGCGCTCTACTACAATGCAGAGCATTTCTTTTTCTGGAACAATATGCATTCCAAAAAACTTTGCATCATCTTCCCTTGCCGTTCCACGGGCATTAATGACAGTCCCGCCTCCAGCACCTGCCTTACGGGCAGCAGCCATTGCATCATCAGCATAGCCTTTATTAACTATTACAGTTATAAGATTGCGCTCCACATCATTCGACATACCTGCATCTCCTTGCATAGAACTGTGAGTTACATTTCCTGTTTTAATCATACTGTCGGCGTCAATACAGAACATCATTCCAAAGCCATGGCGCTCTTTGCTGCAGACATCCACAATGGCATTATAAATTGCCCTGTGATTCTGCTCCTCAGTCAGGATATATACAATATCCTTCATAGAGTCCCCTATCCCCAAGGCTGCAATAAAAGCATTAGGACTTATTCCGCGGCCCATGGCAACAGTTCCGCCAAAACTTCCGGCAGCCACGGCTGCATTAGAAATAAGCTCTGCTTTATTATGAGGAACAATGCTCAGCAAAAGCTTAAAGCTGCTCATGAGACCTCCTTCTTGCTTTTTATTTTAAATACAAGTCCAAGCATTTGAATTGCAATCAAAGGAGTCATTGCAACAAGGGCAATGACGCCAAATGCATCTGTTGCAGAACTTCCGCCAGCAGCAGCAGCAGCCCCAAGCGTAAACGAAAGAATAAAAGTACTTGTCATAGGTCCTGAAGCAACCCCTCCAGAATCAAAAGCAATTCCGACAAACATAGGCGGGCAGAACAAAGAAAGAGCCAATGCCGCCAGATAGCCGGGAACAAGAACATACCAAAGGCTAAAGCCATACATTATGCGGAGCATGCTAAGGCCAATAGAAATAGCAACGCCAGCAGACAATGCAAAGAGCATGGCCTTTCTGCGAATAGTGCCTCCGCTAACCTGCTCAACCTGCTCTGTCAAAACCCAGACAGCAGGCTCTGCACAAACAACAACCGCTCCAAAAATTACACCAGTAACAGTAAGAAGGGCAACCCAGATTCCTCCGGCATCACAAGCCCTTTCCCCTAAAACAAGCCCAAGCTTCTGTCCTGCCGGCATAAACCCACCGTTAACGCCAGTCAAAAAAATAACAAGGCCGACATAACTGTAAGCAAGACCTTTAAGTACGCGCCTGAACTGCACAGGAGGCATTCTTAACAGAAACAGCTGAAAGGCTGCAAACATCAAGACTAAAGGCAGAAGAGCCATGCTTACTTCCTTAAGCTCTTCAGGAAAAAGATCTATAAAAATCCTTAAGTTAAGGCCGTTAGATTCCTGTACAGAGGAAACAGGCTGAGAAGCCGCTTCCATTTGGCCGCAAGAAAGGGCAGACGCTCCCTTAAGAAATATCCCATAAGCGCATACTGCAGCAATAGGACCTATAGAAGCAATTCCTGTCAGGCCAAAGGAATCTTCAGAACTGTCTGCATGAGAATTTGAATGCTGCCCCTTGGAACGTACTGCAGCAACACCAACTCCTAAAGCCATAATAAAGGGAACAGTCATAGGTCCCGTAGTTGCCCCTCCAGCATCGAAGGCAACCCCCTGAAACTCTTTGGAACAAAGGAATGCCAGCATAAAGACGCCTATGTAAGCGACAATAAGAACATATTTAAGCTTAAGCGAAAGCATGGTCCTTAACAGTCCGACAACAACAAATAAGCCGATTCCTGCCGCAATCATAAATATCAAAGTCCATTTGCTTACCGAAGAAGATACAGCCTTTATCTGGTCAGCAAGAACCTGCACGTCCGGCTCTGCAATAGTGACCATAACGCCTATAAGGAAAGACACTCCAAGAAGAATTGCAAGATTGCGCTTTGCAGTAAGAGCAGCGCCGCACCGTTCCCCTACGGGAAGTATTCCTAAATCAACCCCGGCAAGAAAAAGTGTAAGTCCAAAAATAAGCAGAAAACCGCCCATCATAAAGCGTACAAGGATTGCCTTTCCCAGAGGAACAATCGTTACCCCAAGAACAAGGACAATAACCATAACAGGCAGAACGGAAGAAGCAGTTTCCTTTAATTTTTCAAAAAAATTCATTTATATTCCCATAATCAGTCAGTCATAGCCTTGCGCTGCCTGATAAGAGTTTCCAGAGAAGTTAAATGTTTTTTAAATTCATCAGCACGTCCTGTAGAAAGCAGGGCATCGCATGCTGAACTGACTTCAGTCAGCTTTATCAGGATGTCCTGTTCAAACTTTACGGCATTTATGTTTTTTAATGGGAAAAGAGCGTTTGCCTCCGTTACAAGGTTAGAGACAATTGCCTTTTCCGCTTCATAGGAATTATTAAGAGATGTAGTCTTAAGGGCAAAATTTCCAATCGAGGACTGAATGTCGCCAATCAGCCCTAAATCTTTGATTTTATTCCTTTTAAAAAAGGGACTGAACATCCTTTTAAGAAATCCCGTATCTTTCGACATATGCACACCCGTTAGTTCTTGTAGCAATTCCAACCCTTAGATTCAATGCCTTCAACCCAACGCTTTGCATAAAACTTTGCACCGTCAAGATCATGATCCTTGTAATTTCCGCACTCAACCTCAGTCGTAGCAGGAACAGGCTTGTCCCAGACAGAAACCTTTTTCAATACATTTACAAGTTTCTTTGCAATAGTCTCTTCATCATAGTCGCCCCAGAGAGTAAAATAAAAGCCTGTACGGCATCCCATAGGACTAAAATCAATTACGTCTTCAGGAATTTCATCGCGGATGTATTCTGCAATCAGGTGCTCCAAAGTATGAATAGCGCCTGTAGGCATGAATTCCTTGTTAGGCTGGCAAAACCTAATGTCAAATTTTGTAATCATATCACCTTTCTTGCCAGTTTTTTTTGCTGCAACGCGTACAAACGGAGCCGTAACCTTAGTATGATCAAGATTAAAGCTGTCTACATTATATTTCTTTTCAGCCATAAAAACACCTCTTATATTATATTTATACATTTGAATCTAACGCATTTCAAGCATTAAAACAATGGCAGCATGCACTTTACTAAAGAAGCGCTCAGGCGGGCAGCTTCCTCTTCATTAAAATTATAAGTATTTTCTCCATTGTCATCTGCCATGTCGCTCATGCAGCGTATAATAACGAACGGAACTTTATTAATATAACAGGCATGAGCAATAGCCGCCCCTTCCATTTCTACGCAGGCAGGATTACATACAGAACGGATCTTTTCCTTCTGTTCCTTAGAAGAGATAAACTGGTCTCCGCTGGCAATGCGCCCTGCAACCAGAGAATGGGCAGAAGCTTCTTTTAAGGAAGTAAATGCACTATGGGCGGCCTTTACCATTGAATCATCAGCCTTAAAGTCTGAGCAGTCCATCTGAGGAATGACAGTAGGCTTATATCCAAAGCCAGTAGTATCAAAATCATGGTACAAGGCATCTTCCGACACAACAAAATCCAAAACCTTAAGCCCTGAGGCCATAGCGCCTGCAATGCCAGTGTTTATTATATGCGTAACGCCAAATTTTAAAGCCAGCAACTGTGCGCACAGAGCAGCATTAACTTTTCCAATGCCGGACTTTACAATAACTACAGAGGCATTGTTCAGGGTGCCTTCAAAAAAGACGAGTCCGCCAGCACAAACCTCTTTTGCATCAGAAAGCTCACCACGGAGCATTTTCACCTCAATGTCCATAGCGCCAATTATTCCGACCTTTTTGCCAGTTTCTGACATAAAATTACACTCCTTGCGAAAAACCGCAACATTTTCATACAAAATGTATTGACTAGTTTTGTATTCTTAGATATAGTATATCCAGTAGCAGAGAACATTTTTCAATGTTTACATTTCTTTTAACGGGTCGCTGGTCTCCTCCTTACAGCGGCCCGTAATTTTTTTAAACATTCGCAGAAGTCTTTGCAGCAGCTTTTGCTAAAGCCTTGGCATAGACCTTCTTGTCGTCTTCCTCACTTTCCTTATACATAATGGCAACATTGCCAATAATGCGAACAAGCGTTGCATCGCAGCTTTCTGCAAGCTGACCAGAAAGAGTCTGCTTTTCTTCTTTAAATTCGTTGAATTTTATCTTTATGAGTTCATGCTGCTTGAGCTGCTCTTTTGTCATATCCACTAAAGAATCAGTCACGCCATTTTGACCTACAATGACTACAGGCTCTAATGAATGGGCGGCTTTTTCCAATACCTTACGCTGTTTGCTAGTTAATTCCATCATACTTCAAGATTTTAGCAAGAATCTTGAATGTTTACAACAAGAATCCTTGTTAACGGCGGTTACGGCGATTGCTCAGTATGACAAGGCGGATTAAGTTTCCTATTGCACTAAGGGCAGAAGCAACATAAGTCATGGCAGCGGCCCAAAGCACTTTACGGGCGCCAGAAAGCTCTTCACTGTCAAGGGTATTTGTCTCTTTTAGGATTTTTAAGGCCCTGTGTGAAGCATCAAATTCTACAGGGAGAGTTACTATATAAAAGGCAACGGCTGCAGCAAAAAGAAGCAGTCCCAAATTTGTCACAAGCTGCCAGATCCCGGCTGAAGACTGGGAAGAAGCCCCGAACATTATCCCTAGAATTGCCATTGCAGGCCCAAAGCGGGAACCTATGTTTGCAGCAGGAACAAGAGTACTTCGCAGAGCAAGAGGGCCATACCCAACATTATGCTGAATTGCATGTCCCGTTTCATGAGCCGCAACTCCTATTGCAGCAATAGATGTACTGGAATATGTGCTGTCGCTAAGATTCAGTATTTTTGTAGAAGGATTATAGTTATCTGTCAAGGAGCCGCTTATATGATGAACCTGAACGTCAGTAATGCCGTTGGCACGAAGCAAAAGAGAAGCCGCCTGAGCGCCGGTTACGCCTCTCTTGCTTGCAACCTTACTGTATGTTGCAAATCGGCTTTTAACCATGTACTGAGCCACAAGGCTCAGTATTACAGCAGGAAGTACAAAAATAAGGTATGTTGAGTCTATGTACATATCAAGTCTCCAAAAAAAGATGCCGCCTGACCATACAGAATTGCTTCGTCAGCCAGGCGGTTTAAATTTACTGCATTATACAGCTTTTTGGCAAATGTTTTTACTGTTTTTCCCAATATGTATTATCATTAATATAATCATTTCCAGCTAAAATTGTTAATAAATCACTAGAAGAATTAAAAGTCTCATTAGAATCCGAAGATAAAATCCAAGTAGAAGAAGAATCTTCTAATATAATTGAAGTAAGCATATTATTTCCACAAGCATAAAAGGCTCGGCGATAAATCCTAGTAACGCTTGCAGGAATGGTTATGCTTGTAAATCCGCAGCCGGCCCAGAAGGCTGATTTAGGAATTGTCGTAAGGCCAGAAGGCAGTGTGATTCCCTTTAGATAATCACCTAAATCCATCTGACCAGAATAATTACTCTGAAAAGGATGATCATTAGGAAACTCTGTGAGTCCACAATCCGATAAGTCAAGATCAACATACACAGTATGACTGCTTATAGCCTCTACCATAGCTGAAAAATCAGACACACTTGTAATAATTGCAATTACAGGACTAGAAGACGAACTTGTTGGATTTGTATCAAGCCAAGCAATAAAATCTGCAGAACTGCCAGAAAAATCTGACTTAACAAGAAGTGACAATACTATTGTACAATTTGACATCTCGTTTTCTATAATTTCTACTGACGAAGACCCTTCCGCTGCAACTATACCTGAAGAAGTTTTTCCCATTGCAACAACATCATAAGTACCAACAGGTATCTCTTCAAATGTAACTGAATTGCCAGGATTACAAGTCTTAGATTCTCTATAGGAACTAGAACTTATTGTTACTGTATAGGATGCAATTTCAGATTCCGTCCATCTGACAGCCCTGCTTCCACCGCCAGGCAGAGTTACCGAAAGCCCAGTCGACTCTGAATACTCACTTCCTGCAGAACCGCCCCCGGCACATGAAAATAGAACGAAAGAAAATAAAGCAATAAAGACAGAAATAAAAAGAACCCTTTTTTGCATACCAACCCCCTTTAACTCTTAATCTACTTTTTTCATTCAATTAAAGAATAAAGGAATGCAAGAGTCAGAAATCACACAGTCAGTTTTTCCTGCAGACACTTATCCAAATTTAAATTAGCACAGTTTCTGCCATCTGTCAAACAATTTTTTACTCTTTATTCCTCCACTCACGGGGAGACATGCCAGTAACTTTCTTAAAGATAAAGCTAAAGTAATGGGGATCATTAAAGCCCACTTCGTAGGCAATGTCGGCGCTCTTCATTTCCGAATTGCGCAAAAGTTTTTTTGCCTGTTCTACACGGATACCTGTTAAATACTCAATAAACGTAACTCCACAGTCCTGCGAGAAAATAGTGCTAAAATGATTAGGACTAAAATGCACGGCTTCGGCCGTCGTCCTAAGGCAGATGTCAGGATTTGCATAATTCGTTTCTATATATTTTTTTGCCCGAAGGATAATGTCTGCATAACGACCTTGGACCCGGGAATTGCGGAATGTAATCAGCATTGTAAGGACTCTCTTTATTTCTTTTATAAAGACATCCTGGTTCTGAACGGCGTTGTCAACAAAAGAATGTGACAGTATCTCAGGCATTACAACCTTAACATCTCCCCCCAAGTCCTCAATTACCTTGGAAACAGCCATAATTACATCAACCAAAAGGTACGATGCAATAATAGAAAAGTGCTCAGTATTTTCTCCGAGCAAGGAAATGTATTCTGTTATTATCTGATCAATTTCGCTTTCATCCGCATAGTTCAGGCGGTCAACAAGGGGATCATTTTCCTGAAGCACAATGGGAGTGTCTTCTTTTTTTGAAATGTCATTTGCGCTGATTATTTTATTTTTGTCCACAAAATTCGTCTGCTTTAAGATTTCAGAAGCTTCCCTAAAAGACTTAGTAATATTAGCAGTATGCTCAACAGCAGAACCTATTGCAGTTACAAGAGTTGTCCCCTCTGCCTTAGAGACTTCATGCTTAAGGGAATCTGCAATGGCAAATGCATCCTCTTCGCACAGTTCCTTCTCACTGCCTTTTATTATTGATACAAAAGTATTGGGAGAAATAAAAAAGCCAATCATGTCAGTGCGGTCATTTGCAAATGACATAATATATGACTTAGAAGCAATCAAATGATTTACGTCACCGTCCTTAGGATGGATCTCGCTCACGCTGACAATGTAATAATGAGATATCAGATTAATGTTAAAATCTGCAGCCTTTTGTATTGCAGTGCTGGAATCAAGCACTCCAAGAACAAGGTCTCCGAGCATTTTTTCTCTGGCAAGGACATTGCTTGACTCAAGCTCACTCTTAAGCCGGCTTATGTCAGAAAACTCCTGCTTCTGCCTGTCAAGGGATGCGGCAATCTTAGAAAGGCTTCCGGTTACGTCTTCAAGAGTAAAAGGCTTTAAAAGATATTCTTCTACTCCAATTGAGATAGCCTGCTTTGCATAATCAAATTCATCATGGCCTGAAAGAATGATTATCCTGATCCATGGCTGGAGTTTTTTTACGGTCTTTGCAAGCTCAAGGCCGTCCATAAACGGCATGCGTATGTCTGTAATCAAGATGTCAGGCTTTATGTCCTGAATCATAGAAAGGGCAATTTCGCCATCTCCAGCTTCGCCAGCAAACGTAAAGTCAGAATGCTCCCAGTCAATTTTTCTGCGGAGGCCCTCCCTAACTATCATCTCGTCATCAACAATAAATACACTATACACGATATTCCTCTGAAACACTTACATTCACGGGAACTGTAAAAGATATGCGCGTTCCCTTTCCGTATTCACTCTCTATAAAAAAAGAAACTTTTTTGTCATAGTAAAGCTCAAGCCTTTTGTGAACATTGTAAAGACCGTATACAGCCGTTAGATTTTCTGTATCAGCCTTCTGGTGCAGTTCATTCCAGACTTCTGTAAGGCGTTCAGGAGTAAATCCAATCCCGTCATCGCTTACAGAAAAATATATGCCGCCTTCCTTTAACCCAAAAGCATCAACCTTGCGGGCTTCTACAACAATTCTTCCCCTTCCGCGCTTATTCTTTATTCCGTGATAGATTGCATTTTCAACAAGAGGCTGCAGCAGAAGCTTAAGCATAGGGACAGATTCAATCCCTTCATCAGCCACAATATCATAAGACAGGATATTTGCATAGCGGATTTTCTGAATAGTCAGATAACTTTTTACATGCTCAAGTTCCTGTTCCACATTAATCCAGTCATGCCCCTTACTAAGCGAAATGCGGAAAAACTGGGAAAAAGCCTTAGTTATCTCTATTACTTCTTCTGTCTCCTCTGATTCTGCAAGCCAGATTATGGTATCAAAAGTATTATACAGAAAGTGAGGGGTTATCTGTGCCTGAAGGGTACGCATTTCTGCTTTCTGAAGATTTTTCTGTTCCTTAATATTTTCGTTAATAAGTTCCTGAATGCGGACTGCCATGACATTAAGGTTTGCAGCAAGATGGTCCAATTCAATTACATTAGGGCGCTCAACACGGGCAGCAAGGTCTCCGCTTGCAATGCGTGAAGAATGAGTTTCCATATCGCTGATAGGCTTTCTTATTATGCGGTACAGGGCATTAGAAGCATAAATGGCAACAATAAGCGCCAGGGCCGAAACAATAATCTGTATTACAGAAAGCCACATTGAAGCCCTGTGGATGCGGTTATTTACCTTTGCAGCGCTTTCAATTTCTGACATTATGAATTCTTGCAGGATGTCATCAAGCAAAGACGATACGCTTCTAATCTGATCCATAACATCCTGATTGTCTGCAACAGAAGCATTGTTCGTTATCTGAGTTTCAAGCAGGCTTACATACTTTTCCAGGGTTTTTTCAGTTCTGGCGGCAACATTCAAAAGCTCTTTGCTGGCACCGGTCCTTTCAGAAGACTTTTTCATGCTGGCTATTCCGACTCGGACTTCCCTCAGCATGGAATACTGCCGGCCTTCGTTAAAGGGAATAAGGCCTGCCACAATGTCCCATATTTCATCTTCAATTTCAACTTTGGCAATATAGCGCAGCTGATTTGCAAGGCTTGCGTTTGCAATTATCCTGTCATACCTTGAAGTATGCAGGCGAAATGTAATGATAGAATAAATTGCAGGAATCATCATAAAGCAGATTATGACTATGTATGACGCCCAGAGATTTATGCGGATGCTCGAAGGTTTCTTTCTCATAGAATATCAGTATCCCCTAGGCGCTATATCAGAAAGGTCGTCAAATTCTGAAAAAACACGCTCAGCAACATGGGTGCTCCTAGGAACCTGCTCTCTAGCAGCGGCCTTCTTAACAAGCGACATAACCTGACAGCCTAAATCCGGATTACATTCCACAACGCAATTAATTTCTCCTGCAATCAGCCTGTCAATAGCTTCCTGCTGAGCATCAAACGTTACCACAGTTATACCGGAACCAGTCTTTATGCCATAGTCATTCAACCCTTCAAGGAACCCTAGCGTCATCCCATCATTTGCAGAAAGTATGACATCAATGGGAGTACCATTAATTTCGAGCCTCTTATTATTATGCTCAAGGATATTTCTTGCCATTTCTTTACCGCGGGAACGCATAAAGTCTCCGCTTTCACTGTATACTACAGAAAATTTCTTATCACTGTCCATAATTTCATGAAATCCTGTCATTCTGCCTTCAGATGCAGAGGAACCGTCCGTACCACGAATTTCAAGAATACTTATAAGGCGGTCAGCATCCGCATATTTTTTCTGAAGGAACCTGGCAGCATTGCGCCCCTCCTCAGTACTGTCAGTCCCAATATATCCAACATAAAGAGATTCATCTTCCGTAACAATTTTTCTGTCACATATAATTACCGGAATGCCGGCATCCTTTGCATCTTTTAAGACAAGATCCCAGCCATCCTGGACAATAGGAACAAAGACAATGACATCAACCTGATACATAATAAAGGAGCGAATTGCCTTTATCTGATTTTCCTGCTTCTGCTCAGCATTAGAAAACAGCAGCTGAATGCCTTCTTTATCAGCAGCAGCCTGTATTGACTTTGAATTAAAAATCCTCCAGGCACTTTCTGCACCTATCTGAGAAAAACCAACTATAAGCTTATCATGGGAAGAATCTAGCTCAATATGTTCCTTTGGGGCAGGTTTTGTACACCCTATCACCAAAAACAAAGACATTGCAATAATTAAAATATTTTTACACATGATTTAAGTATAGTCTATAATGGCAAACTCGGAAAGACTTGGAAAGTAAGAAAACTTCCGATAGGCATACAGACAGAAGAAAAGACCTGTTTGAAGACCTTGCAATTGCAAAGAGCGAAACGGAATGGAAGCAATATCCTGTGTTCTACTTTGACTTCAATGCTGGAGCCTTTTCTACAGAATCAGAATTTCGAAACTCTCTAGGATTGAAGCTTGATGCGTATGAGAAAATTTACGGCGTAAGGAATGAAAATGCCAAAAGTCCTGCCGACCGCTTAAGATGCCTTTTACAGCAGGCACACCGACATTTCTGACAAAATGATGCTGAGTGCAAATTTTGATTACACGACATAAGCAAGCAACTCAATTGCATATTTCTGACGGCGGTCAGAGGGCGGACACTGAGCTGCAGCTGACATCGCAAAAAGATGAAGGGAAATGCCTATTGCTGCTGCAAGTAATGCCCAGCTATCGTCGTAATAAGACTTTCGCTTTGCCTCCATTAACCTCTGCCATCCATTTATCTGTTTCACCATAAATATTAAATTTTGGGTTATATTTACTAGCAGTCCAGTTATCTTCCATTAAATATAGCTGGGGGTGACTAGACCATGGCTCTATAAATATTTTATGCTTGCCATCATCTATCAATATAAATAAATGATGCATTATTTCCTTGCCATGCTTATAGTTATAATTACGCACTATCTGGCACTTCTGCTTATCAGCAGGATACATACTGTCCCATCGCAACTTAAATAGCAGTGTCATGTCAATGCAATTCGGTATGCCATTATTATCCCTATTATTAATGTCACATTCATTATCACGTACCCATCTAATAGTATAAATAATCTTGCTATCAAGTTCACCTGGTATGTCAGTATAACTTTGCCGCAAGGCATCCTGCGGACTTGAGCAGGTATATGCAACAAACGGCAATACAAACAAAACTGTCATCATTAGGAAAATAAATAATATCCTAGCCATGAACCCATTAAAAGTATAGAACCTATCCGGCTGCCGCATATATTCAGCATAGTATTGTGCTGTATAGTTATCAAACCTGACTTTATTATAGTCTGACATTTGAGCGGTGCAGTTATTAAGGCGCCTGTGTATAGCACAATGCTTACAGTCTTCGTCCATGCACCTTCCATACTGTAACTTGCCAATACAGTTTGCTCGCATGCTTGCTAACTCACGGACAGCGAGGTCATCAAAGCTTTCTTCACGGTGTACAACCCGAATATCATTATCTTCCATACTGACTCCTTTTATACTGCAAGTAAATTAAAATAACTAAATTGACCAAATGCCATAGATATCATCTAGCATACCTATGGCACAAGAGATAGGAATACGCCGAGCTTACTCTGCTGCGCATACATGCTGAACATGATGCTGCTTACCAGGCCCAATTTGCAGCATCAGCGTACTTACGGTAATGCTCATTCACCTGTGCAATCCTGTCCTTTATTTTCTGGGGCATGTACTTTTTGCTTATAATCCTCCCTGAATTTTTTATCCTGCCTGTCAAGCCAATAATGCTGTCTTATATTTTCCCAGAATAAAGGATTCAGCAGAAAATATATCGACAGCACCCAAATAAAACCGACAATAATAACAGCTATTGTTTGTTCGTCACTCATAATATCCTCCTTCAATACAAAGCTGACATTTAATCCTGATGATATAGAATATAAAGCAGGGCCATTCCCAATGCACGGGAATAAAAGTAAAATAACATCGGTAAGTAAGGATAGGCTATGGCTGTAGACTTCACAGAAAAAGCAAAACGCTATCAGGCAATTGATGAGATAATTGCTTCTGGGCGAAATCTAAAATGGAATCAGATTATTTCAGAACTTAGAAGTAAATATGATATAAAAACAAGTAAAACTTCCTTTTTCCGTGATATTGAAGATTTGCAGGAGAAATATCAGGCTCCGATTGATACAGATTTTGAAACCAGTGGATATTTTTATACAGATCCAAAATATCGGCTTCCTCGATTCTATACTGACGAAAACGCAGCAAAAGCAGCAAAACTCATAAAGACGCTGATGAACATGGTTAAGGACAATCCGCTTTACAAAGAAGCCCAGGAAGTTTTTGAATCGCTCTCAATCGAAAATCATGACTTATCGATTGATAATATAAAAATAAACACAAAAACTGAAAGTGACAGAATCATATTTGTCGGTGCTCCAAATAAAGATATTCCTGCTGAAACATGGCGCATTCTTGATAAGGCTCTTAAAGAAAACAGAATAATCACTTTTGACTATCAGTCACTTACTGATACAAAGCCATCTAGCAGAAGAGTACAGCCATGGCAATTGATTTATGATAATGGCAACTGGAATTTGCACGCCCTGGATGTTATAAAAAATGGAAAACGCCGTTATTCCCTTGGCGAAATGAAAAACATTCAGATAACCAACGAAATTTTTAGGCTTCCAAAAGATTATGATTTCCGTAAAATGACCCGCGGTTCATTTGGCTGTATGTGCCATGATTTTTATCTGGATTTCAAGATTCATCTTCACGGATATGCAGCCCGATATGCCAAAAACAGAATTTGGGGAGAAAATCAGACTATTACACCTGACAAAAGGAATCCAGGCCCAGACGGGGATGGAATAATCTTAAGTTTTAAAAGCAACCAG
Source organism: Treponema sp. (assembly GCA_024699235.1). Classification (GTDB taxonomy): domain Bacteria; phylum Spirochaetota; class Spirochaetia; order Treponematales; family Treponemataceae; genus Treponema_D. Next base: position 14,264 of record JAILPY010000095.1, read on the forward strand.
CTTTACTCCATCCGTCGCTGGACATGGCAATGGGCGGACGAAGCAATGCCTTTAGAACCAAAAGAGCTGGTCAATGACTGGCTTGAAAGACGGGAGAAAGTGAACAAAATAAAACTTTAAGATATAATGCATACAGGGTCTTCACGTCTAAGGACAATACAGTCATTAGTATTGTCTGTTACATCATTTCCATCAGGATCCGTGCACTTTACCGGATTATTAGAAGCATAGTCATACAAATTGCAATACTGAGATTTAACTCTGTGTTGTTGCCTCATTTCTACAGATTTTAGCAGCAAAATCCAGTTTCTTGACGGAGTAATTCTATTTTCATTTAACCATCTGGTCATTCTTTCTCCAGAAACTCCTTCTTACCCCATGAAAACGGGCGAAAATCATTTGAAATTTACTCGTTTCTAGGGCTAGTCCTGCATATCCCTATTTGTGGGAGGAGCCCTCTATGCCAAGATAGATGTCGCCTGATGGAGGGGCATCTATATGAAGTATACAACAACATTTAAGAAAGCGGTATTGAGAAAAGTTTTGCCGCCTGAAAACCGTAGTGTTCATTCAGTTTCGAAGGAAATGGGAGT
>JAILPY010000124.1 GCA_024699235.1 Treponema sp.
TTTTAATGTCATTCCTTTGGGGCTGTCAGGCTGTGCTATAGGAATGATTTCAAGAACCTATGTTGTTAACTATTTGGACAGAAAGGTTTCTGAAAAGAATTTGGATTTAGAAAAGGCAAAGGCAGAAAGCAAGGCAAAATCTGAATTCCTTACTTTTGTAAATCATGAAATACGTTCTCCGATGAATACTATAGTCGGCCTAAATGAAATGATTCTTCGTGAGTCAAAAGACAGCATAGCGCTCGGTTACTCAAAAGAAATAAAGCAGGCATGTGGAACTCTGTCACTTCTGATAAATGACGTACTTGACTTTTCTAAAATTAATTCAAATGATTTTTCGCTTGTCCCTGTTGAATACAATCTTGACGCTCTTTTGAACGAGCTTCTTTCCATTGTCGTTCCTCGTGCACAGGAAAAGAATCTTGAATTCAATGTATCTATACAGGAAGATACTCCGAACAATCTCATAGGAGACGACATGCGCATAAAGCAGTGTGTCATGAATCTTCTTTCAAATGCCATAAAGTACACTGACAAAGGAAGCGTGACTCTATTGGTAACTTGGAAACAGGCTTCTGATGACGATCATTGCATATCCCTTACTTTTGCCGTCGCAGATACAGGTTGCGGCATAAAGCCTTCTGATATTGACAGAATAGCTTCTCCTTTTGAACGGCTGGATGAACTTAAAAACAGGAACATTGAAGGTTCGGGGCTTGGCCTTTCCATTGTAAAGGGATTGCTTAAAAAAATGGACAGTTCGCTTCATATAACAAGTGAATATGGCGTTGGCTCTAATTTTTCATTTACCATCAGGCAGCCTATTGAACTGAATGTTCCTATTGGTAAGTATACGGAACATACGTATGCAAAGGAACGGAAAGGAGTTTCTGTGTATGGAACATTCCTGGCTCCTACCGCAAGAATTCTTGTTGTAGATGACTTGAAGATGAACCGTGATATTGTATGTGCACTTTTAAAATGTACGCAGATTAACATTGATACGGCTTCAAGTGGAAACGAAGCAATTGAACTTGTAAAGAATAATCAATATGATGTTGTGCTTCTTGACCACAGAATGCCAGGTTTGGACGGCATAGATACTCTTCGTGCAATAAAGGCCCTGGACGTAGACTTTGCAGATGAAACAAAGTTTATTGCACTTACGGCAAATGCATCACATGGGTATAAGGCATTGTATTTGCAGGAAGGCTTTGATGATTATTTGCCAAAGCCTGTAGACAGTGAAGAACTTGAACGGATGCTTGTTAGAATGTTGCCCAAGGATCTTATTCGGATGCAAGAAGTTCCCATGTCCCAAGAAGATAATGAGTCGAAGAATGTCAATTTATCCGAACCCGATAACTCTAGGTTTATTGCGATGTATAGCGGAATAGAGGGCGTGGACTGTAATGCAGCCTTGTCGTTGTGCAGAAATGTTTCCGCTCTGCATGAAGCTGTCTGGACATTTTATAATGACAGTGAAGCAAAGATTGCTGACTTGAAACAGGATTTTGTGCAATGCAGTTTGAAATCATATATTATTGCTGTACATTCACTGAAGACAGAACTTAGGGTAATTGGCTTTGACAGCCTTTCAAAGCAGGCTTCACTTCTTGAGTTTTTTAGCGACAATGGTGACATTGAATCTGTCAGAGATTATACGCCTGATTTTATTGAAAACCTGCAGCATTTTAGAGATAAGATAAGGTGCCTCATTACAAAACCAAAGACTATTACTTCTGAGGAGTATCAAGATTTGATAAAGTCTCTGAAAGAATGCTCCCAAGTTCAGGACATGAAAGCCGTAGAGCGCATGCTTCTCATGGTTGACGGTTTTGCTATGCCTGAAGGGGAGGAGAGTTTTTTTACATTGCTAAGGCAGTCTGTTAGGAACGGGAATATAGTTCTTTTTAAAAGATTGATAGACAGTCATTAGCCTTGATTTACCTACTGCAAAGGATAATAAAAATATATGCCTTGAAATTCTAGAGGAAAAACCTGACGGTTATCTTTTAAATACTACTGCTCCGATTTTGCTCAAATATAACATCAGGAATTTTCTTGAAGGCAAGAAGTTGTGTTGGATGCCTTCTGAGGAATAGGGGTGATTGCATAAAAAACAGCACCATTGTGAATAATGGTACTGTTCTCCAAAAAATATTTTGTTTCGCTAAAACTATTTTGTTACGTTAAACTTAAAGAACAGGACGTCTCCGTCCTGAACAACATAGTCTTTGCCTTCCTGCCTGTACTTACCGGCTTCCTTTATTTTTGCTTCAGTGCCAAACTGGCGAAGGTCGTCTACAGTATAAGCTTCTGCCTTGATGAATCCTTTTTCAAAATCCGTATGGATTACGCCTGCTGCCTGAGGAGCCTTGTCTCCTGCATGAATAGTCCAGGCACGGCACTCGTCAGGGCCTCCTGTAAAGAATGTACGCAATCCCATAAGGTGGTAAACCTGACGTGCAAGAACAGTAAGGCCGCTTTCTTTTAATCCGACGCTTTCCATAAATTCCTTGCGGTCATTGTCATCTGTTATTTCTGCAAGGTCTGCTTCAAACTTACCGCATATAACGATTACTTCAGACTTTTCTTCTTCTGCAATCTTTCTTACGGCTTCAACATATTTGTTAGTACCGCTTTCAATTGTATCTTCGTCAATGTTGCATACGAAAAGCTGAGGCTTTACTGTAAGCAGGTGAAGGTCATAAATTGCGAGCTTTTCGTCATCAGTTAAATCCGCAAGCCGAGCTCCTTTTCCTTCCTGAAGCAAAGGCTTTATCTTTTCAACTGCACTTGTATAATGTGCGTATTTCTTTTCTTCTTCCTTGCCCATGGCGCGGATTGCCTTTGTAACTTTTTCCTGTCTTTTTACGATTGTATCTAAGTCTGCCTGTGCAAGCTCATAGTTAATGGTAAGAATGTCGCTTTCAGGGTCAATAGGTGCGTCTGTCTTAGCGTCTTCACGGACGTGCTGGATGTCTGGATTGTCAAAGCAGCGGACAACGTGGGCTATGACAGTTGTTTCGCGGATGTTTGCAAGGAACTTGTTTCCAAGGCCTTCGCCTGTGCTGGCACCCTTGATAAGGCCTGCAATGTCAACAAAGTCTACGCTTGCAGGAATTTTCTTTTTTGGCTGGAATACGCTTGCCATAAAGTCAAGCCTTTCATCTGGAAGGTCTACGACCCCGACATTCGGGTCAATTGTACAGAAAGGATAGTTTTCGGCAGCTGCCGGTGCTTTTGTAAGTGCACTAAAAATGGTTGACTTGCCGACATTCGGAAGTCCTACAATACCGCAGGTAAGTTTCATATATAAGTCCTATAAAATTGATGTAACTTCGAGAGTCTACTATACTTCATTTGGAAAAAATAGGCAATGTATCAGTATGTCAGAAGGTGTCTGTTATTATAGAAGAGATTATGCATTTGCTTCCTGAGGCACATTAGAATTTAATGAATTTTTCGCATTCAGATAGCCTGTGCGTCTATTGACAAGTATTTAAAATGAACTAAAATATATGATATATATCAGTTTTAGAGGTTGATAATTATGACGTTTAAACAGTTGAAAGTTGCCGTTTATGCTGACGGTGCAGACAAGGATGCAATGATTGCAGAGTACAAAAAAGGCTATGTAACAGGCTTTACAACAAATCCTAGCCTTATGAAGAAGGCAGGCGTAAAAGACTATGTTTCTTTTGCAAAAGAAGTTGTTGCAGCCATTCCAGATCTTCCATTGAGCTTTGAAGTTTTTGGCGATGATTTTGACACAATGGAAAAAGAAGCAAAGGTTATCAGCGCTCTTGGAAAAAATGTATTTGTAAAGATTCCTATTATGCTTACAGATGGAACTTCTACAGCTCCTCTCATTAAGAAGCTTTCTGATCAGGGCATTCAGCTCAATGTTACAGCAATCTTTACTCTTGGACAGGTTCGTGCAACAGTAAACGCATTTAAGTCTGGTACAAAGAATATCGTTTCTGTATTTGCAGGACGTCTTGCTGATTCTGGCATTGACCCTATTCCTGTAATGAAGAAGACTGCAAAAATCTGCAAGAGCAAGCCTGGTACTATGAGCTTGTGGGCATCTACTCGTGAACTCTACAATATTGTAGAAGCTGACAAGTGCAACTGTGATATCATTACTGTTCCTAATAGCGTTCTTGCAAAGATTCCAGGAATGGGCAAGACTCCTATGCAGGGATCAAAGGATACTGTCCTTACATTTGCAAAAGACATTAAAGATTTAGGATTCAGCATCTTAAAGTAATTTTTCTGACTTAATGTCGGCAGGAACCGCTTCCAAATTTGGAAGCGGTTTTTTTATGTACAGCGTTATTTTTTAGAAATGTCAGATCCGAAATATTGCATTGAAATGCGGGCAATAGTTCCGTCTTCCTGAAGTTCCTGTATGGCTTTATTTACAGCTTCTTTTAATGACTGGCTGTCGCTGCCCTTGCGGAATGGTATTGCTACGTGAGAAGCTTCTTCCGTTGCTGCAGTTATTTTTACAGGCGTTTCCGGATGAACGTTTTTGTAGTCGTAAAAGCTTACGTCTGCATTAAGGGTTGCATCAATGCGCTTTTGAGTCAAAAGTAAGATTGTCTCTTCAAATGAATCGATAGTATTTACTTTTGCGCCATAGCTTTCTGCCAGGTCTGCATAAGTACTGGCAAGGGAGTTCGCGGTTGTCTTTCCCTTTAAGTCTTCAAAAGAGTTTATGTCAGTACGTTCATTCAATGTAATTATTGCAGTATGAATATAACCGTATGGTTCTGAAAAATCATATTTTTCAGAACGTTCAGGTGTAATTTCAACGCCGTTTGTTGTCATGTCATACCGTTTTGCGTCTATTCCAGCAAAGATGCCGTCCCATTCTGTTTCAACAAAAGTTGCCTTTACCCCTAGTTTTTCTGCAATTTTCCTTGCAACGTCAATATCAAATCCTACAAGTGCATTTGATTCATCATGATATGTCCATGGTGCCCAGGTTCCTTCAGTTGCAATTACAATTTCTCCTTTTTCCTTGATTCTTGCAAGCTGGTCTTTGCTAGAATTTACAGCTGATTTTTTTGAGCAGCTGACCGATGTCAGCAATGCAATTACTGCAATTGACGCTGCAAAAGAAAATCTTCTGACGGTTTGATTGAATCTTTTCATTATAGAAAACCTCCTGTAACCTATTTTTCTGGTTGTGTATATATTTTGCTTAGCTTCTGTTCTCCTAAATGCTGAAGTTTTGTCAGAATTGTTGAAAACAGCAGGTAAATCAAAGCTACTTCTATGTAAAGGGCAAGCGGTTCATAAGTGCGTGCAACAATTCTCTGCGTAGACATAAACATTTCTGTTACCGTTATGTTTGCCGCAAGTGATGTATCCTTTACCATTGCAATAATTTCATTTGAAAGAGGAGGGAAGGCAGTCCTTAATGCCTGGGGCAGGATTATCCTGCGTATTATTTGCAAATATGTCATTCCTGCACAATAACCGGCTTCCATTTGTCCTTCAGGAACGGCTTCCAATGCTGCTCGGATAGTTTCCGCTGCATAGGCTCCTTCGTTAAAGGAAAATACAAGTATTGCCGCTGGAAATGCAGGAATCATAATGCCTAATCCTGGCAAGCCGTAGAAAACAACGAAAAGCTGGACTAGGAGAGGCGTTCCTCTGACAATCCATATATAAAAGCGTGCAATGTCTTTTAAAACCTTTATGTGGGCAAACTGCACTAATGCTGCTGATATTGCTATTAGGAAGGCAAATGCGAATGAAATTACCGTAAGTGGAATTGTCATTGTGAGCCCTGGAATGATTATTTTGGGAAACGATGTTATAAGAATATTTATAAGTCTTTCACTCATTTTATCAAAGATAATATAATAAATTGTGTACAATTAAATCAATACCTTTTTAAATTTTTATTTGACAAATTTTTAAATATCTTCTGCTTTTTTATGACAAATCCGATTATTCATAATATAATAAATTATAAGCATAAGATATCAAAGAATTTCTAGGAGGGCAAGCTTATGAAAAGAAATATTGTAATTTTTATACTACTTGCATTCAGTTTTTTTAGTTCATTTATGTTTATTTCTTGTGCTGGGGCAGGAACTTCTGAATCTGGAGAGGAAGCCGAAACTCTTGGTTTTTCTATAAAAGTAGCCAGAAACTTGTCAGGAGGAGTAGGAACCGATGCTTCAATTTATGCAAGGGGCCTTACAGTCCTTTCCGGTAAGACGGTTACTGTATGGACAAGTTATGATGCATCACAGTCAGCAAGCATTGTCCTTGACAGCAGCGGCAGCGGAACAGGCTCTCTGGAACTTGATTCAGGCTGTGTAGGGCAAACTATAACTGTTTTTGCAATTGTTTCCGGCATAGAGCATGGAGGTACTGTTGGCGGAGGTACTTACCTGGGGCAATCTGATTCTGTATCTGTTTCTGAAGATGGAGCCTCTGGTGTCATAACAATGAGGCACATGCTGTTTAAAAACCCTATATCGGGTAATACTTATACTGCAAAGTATAGCGATTCTCCTCAAGATGCCTTGCCCTCAAATGCCGGAGGATCTTTTGAATGGAAAGTCTATGCATACCCAGAAAGTTCTCCTGGCGTATCAGCAGATGCGGCTCATCTGTTGAATCCTTCTGCTATCGTAACAAACGAACCTACTTTTACAATTTCAAATGCAGAGACTTGCATAGGCGACATTTCTAGGTATGAAGAATATTTATCAGATGGTAAATTGCGGGTTGCCGTTAAATGCTATGCAACTTTTCAAGGCATAACAACTCAAGCTAACAGTTATGAACCTTTTATTTTTACAGGAATGTGAACCTTGACAGCTAGAAGCTGAATGTCGCTTTAAGGCTTATGCAGTCTAGGTCTTCGTAGGCTGCATACTTGCCTTTATTTTCTGAATCCGGACCCCTGAAAAAGAAGTTCCCGCTAAGGCTTACGCTAAGCTGGTCGCTTAGGCTGTATGCAGCAGATGGATTTATCATGCTGCTGAAATGATTCAGTTCAACAATGCCTGTAAGAGAAAGTTCAAGGGTGTCCCTTAGAAAGGATTTTGATATGCTGCATGTTGCTTCATGTTCGTATCTCTCCCTTTCCAGCATTTTAATGTCTCCCATTATTGCATCAATGTAATATTGTGCCGTAATGGTCCATCCGGCAGGCATGATGTCTAATCCTATAAGTCCTGCAATTTCATTTCTTCGGACAAAATAGTCAAAGTCAGTCTTTCCTGCCATATAGGCTTTAACTTGTTCGGCAACCTGTGTTTCTGGGGATGTTGCCATAGCCCTTGCCGGAAAAACAGCCCCTTCAAGCCTGAGCACTACTGATTTTATTGGTATAGAGGCATCCATTCCCAGCATAGTCATTCTTTCATAAGTTCCTGTTACTGTGATGCTTTGTCCTATGGAATATTTCATTACAGGCGTGTCATCCCACCCATAAAATCCATAAAAGGAGATGTCTGCAAATGGAAGGAATGCCTTTATCCTTGTGGCATATTCACCGTTTGAAAGCTTTAAGTCTGGTTTTTCAAAGCTGTCTTCTGTTACTTTGCTTATGGGTATTACAGTGCTTCCCATAGAGGCAGAAGATGGAATGATTATTTCCTTCAGGGGATTGCCTTCTTTTAAGGGAAGTTCATTAGGCGTAAAAATGGGAATCCAGTAAAGGTCTGCTGTAACTGTGTTATTAGAAAGTGAAACCCTTAGAGCGTCAATTCCAAGTCTGCTTTCGCTGTAGTCTGAAGACCAAAGTGATGTCTGGTCTTGCGGACAAAGAACGTCTGCCACTTGTATGCCGTCTGCAGCACCCCATGCCGTAAGCTGCCTTCCAGCTCTGACTGTCCACCAGCCTCCGTTGTAGTCGTACCAAGCTTCTTTTAGACGGAATGTAAGGTTTTCTTCCTTTACAATGTAATCGTATGTCAATGATGCATCTGCATACAGGGTGCTGGCATCGGAGTAGGCTGTTACTGAACCCTCTGCGCCTACAGTTCCTAAAAGGTATTCCCCTTCGTTTGAAGAATTATGTCCGTTAGGAATTCCGAGTCCTGCCTGGGTACTTAATTTACCTTTGAATTCTATATCAGCTGCATGTGCTTCAGTTATTGCAAGAAGGCTGATTGCAATCAATGCAGTAAATATAATTCTTTTGCAGTAAAATCTTTCGCCGGCTTTTATGCCTGCAGTTATGCCGGCACTCCTGCATGAATTCATCTCACTGTTCCTCTTTCAAGGGCTGCTACTGTAAATATATTATCTTTTAAAGGAATGTTATACTGAACGTTTTTCATTTCCAAAAGAGTACTGTGCTTTGTAATCACATTTTTTATGTACATCTTTCCTGTTGTCCATATTCCTGATACCTGCTTTATGCTTGAACATTCTAGGACTCTCTGGAGCTTGTTCTGGCGGTCATAGAATTCAGCCTTCTGCATAATGTAATTGTCTTTTCTGAACCATATTATCCTGCGAGGATTTTTTTCGGTCGTGTCTTTAGCAATGCATTCGACTTTCCAGCAGTCTTGTCCTGCAACATTTTCTTCACCTAAAAGATTGAACGTATCTTTTGAAAGCCCCCTGTCTCCCATATCTTCATAAGTAAAGTCCGTTCCCATAAAATCATCGCCTTTTGATGAGCCGCTGATTCTTCTTGTCTTTTTCATTGCCGGCATGTAAAGCCAGTTTTCTGAATCTTTTGAAGTACCGTCTGGCGCATCATCATATTCATACATCAGGTATGAAACGCCAGAAACATCTTTTGGAGTTGTAAATACAATTACAGATTTTGTTGTGTCGCCGTAATCCTTACTGCGCATCATGATTTCACGTACGCGCTTATTGCCTTTTTTATCCACTAAAGTCATGGTTGCTGTGTAAGAACTAGTCTCTCCTGTCTCAACTTCATCAGCACGCTTTGCAATTTCATATCCAGTTAATTCTTCTGCCCCTGCATTTGAAATTCCAAATGCGAGTGCTGCAGTAAGCGTTATGAATGCTGTTAAAATTCTTTTCATTAGTCTTCCTCCTTAATCTTCATATTGCTGAAAGGTTTTACTATATACATAAGTGCCGGCGTAATGGTGTAGTCTGCAATTAATGCAGATCCAAGCCCTAATATTGCCAGCAATCCTACCCTATATAAACAAGCCATCGGGCTGAATGTATACATAAAGAACATTGCACAAAGAATAAAGGTTGTCATTCCCATAGTCTTTCCTATTTCGCGGAACGAAACTGTTATTGCTTCTCTGAAAGAATATCCTTTTTCTAGCTGAAACTTTATGTGGTTTGTAAAGTGAATTGTGTCGTCTACTGCAATTCCAAGAATCATAGGCATGATTGTCATTGTAAGCATGTCAAGATAGAATGAGCAGTAACCCATAATTCCTCCTATAATTAAAACTGGAGCTATATTAGGAATCATGCCTATAAGCCCGGTCCTTATGCTTGCAAATGCAATCATAAGAAGTATTGCAATTATTATGAAAGAACCTACGAAAGATTTTAATTCTCCCTTTACAAGCTTGCCGTTCATTTCTGCATAGTTAACGACTTCTCCAACAATGCTTACTTTTGCATCCGGGAATAATTCTATAGCCCTTGCCTTGACATTATTTAAATCTGACATGATTGAATTAGAATCGTATTTTGAAAGTTCTGTATGGATATATGCCATCTTATAGTCTGGATCAATCCAGTTAAAAAGAGACTTACTGTCAGAAATCTCATACAGGAACATTAATTGTGTAAGCATGTCTTCTTCTTCAGGTATGCTATAAAATTCTTCTTTGTCATAGTTTAGAGTCCTGTAAAGTTCTTTTATGAGACGTATTACAGACTGTACGCGTGGAGTCCCTGAAGAAATTTTCGTAAGAGATAAGGTGCCTGCATATTGTTCCAGCGATTCAAGTTTTTTCATTCTTTCTGGATTCTTAAATTCGTCAGTGTCTTCGTACTCAATTACAATATTGTAGTCATACATGCTTCCTAATTTTCCATCTAGCATAGACAGTGTTCTTGCTACGTAAGGAATCTTATTCCCCATCATTTCTACATAATCCATGTTTACGCGGATTTTAAATATTCCCAAGGCAGATATAAGCATTATGGCCGACGAAATAATGCAAACCATTATTTTGTGATCTAAAACTTTTCCACCGAAACGGTAGAACTTCATGTCTATTTTTGTAGCACCTGTTTTTACTTGTTCTGGATTAGGCTGTTTGTTTTTTCCAAAGCTGAGCAGTATTGGTATAAGTATTATTACATATATATATACTGCAAGAACTATAGAAGCAGAAATCCCTCCGACCCATCTGATAGGTCCTATGCCCGCAAACAGAAATGATATAAGTGAAGCAACTGTCGTAATGACAGTAAACAGAATTGGCCATCCGGTTTCTTCTATTGCCTTTATTACAGAATCTTTTCTTTTTCCGCTCTGCCTGAAAAACATTCTGAATGAATTTATGTAATGTATTGAGTATCCTACGGAAAGGGCCATTCCGAGCAGGATAGGAAGGGTTATGAGGTTTGAGTCTCCTACTATTCCAAGATATGCTGAAAAGCCTAGGACACTGCTTATGCCGCCAATTGTTGCTATAAGTGGAACTATGATACCCCTCACTGAACGTACAAAAAGGGCAAGGCATAAAATCATTACTATAAAGCCAGAGCACACTCTAAGCAGGCATTCTTTTGCTGTTACCTTGTCTTCTTCCATTTCTGAGTAACTCATTCCTGTTGGCTTGAATGTGTAGGCATCGCTTGTAAATTCATCACTGAAAATTACTTCTTCTGCATAAGGAGCAATATTTTCTGTTGCAAAATCTATTCCTCCTTCATAAGGGTCTAATGACAGCAATACCCATGTTTCTTTTGCATCATCAGAAACAAGATAGTTCCGTACAGAATTTCTTCCTAATATAAAATCCTTCTTTTCCTGTATTTCTTCTAGGGATGTCGGTATTCCATCTTCAAATGGATTTGCAATTTCAAATCCTTCGTCATTGCCTATTGGAATGGAAAGGTCTGTTATTGATGTAACTTCATCTGCATAAGGAACTTCTGCAACAAGCCTCTCTCCCAGCCTTTTTATTGCATTAAGCACTTCTGGTGCAAATACGTCATCAGCTTCTACTAAAACCATTATTGAATCTTCGCTGCCGAATATGTCTTCAAAATGATCTGAATCAATTTTTACCTGTTCCCAGTCTGCAAACCAGCTTTCTTCACTGCCTGATAATGACAGTTTTCTTAAGCCGGAACTGCCCAAAACAGTAATTAGAGCGAGTGCTATTATGAATAGCCATCTGTTTTTTATCTGAAAAGCGCCTATTTTGCCAAAGCCTTTATTTAACTTAGAAATTTGCATAAATACTTCCTTTTGGAATAACATTGTTATGTTACCTAAATGATTTATAACATAACGCTGTTATTTTTGTCAATAGGTATGCAAATTTTTTTTACTTGTTGCTAACTTTTATTCAGTATGACTTTATTGATAATTAAGTTTGGTAAAGTCAAGGATGGGCTTAAGCTTTATTTCCTGTAAGAAAAAGGGGTTTTTTTCGTCATTTGACTAAGTTTTTCTTCTATATTGTGTTTTTATATTAATTTTACTAATATGAAGTCATTATGAAAAAAGTTATGAAAATTATATTTTGTTTTGCTTATGCCTTAGGACTTATATTTTTTATAGGACTTTTACTGTATCGCAGGTTTGTAAATAAAGGCCTTTTTCCTTCTCTAGATGACAGGCATGCCATTACCTTGTGCGTAGCATTTACGGTAGCATTCATTAAGCTTCTTACGCGAAGTTCGTGTGTAAAAGGGCGGTCTCTAGGTTACTATAAGAATTTTTATAAGGACATAATAAAAGATTCATTTGAGGATAATAAAAAACTTCTGAAAAAATTCTTGCAGGCAGTTTCACTTTATAATGTTAATAAATATCAAAAATCAATCTTGCACCTGAATTCAATTCTTCCAGAATGCAGAAGGATGAATGAAAAATATTGCGTAAAGCTCTTTCTGGCCCTTAATTACTCTGATAGCGGAGATTCTGACAGTGCAATGAAAATGTACGAAGATATGATTGATGAATATATTGCAGATTCAACAGTTTTTTCAAACCTTATGCTTCTGTACAAGGATAAAGGAGATTTTGAAAAGGCAGATGAAATTGGAAAGAAAGCAATATCTTATGATCCTCAGAATTACATTGCTTACAATAATCTTGCATCTTCATCTTTTCATAAAGGAGATTATGACCAGGCTGCTGAATATGCAAAGAAATGTCTTGAGATACAGAATGATTTTCTTCCGTCAATAAAGTTACTGTTCATCATATATTCTTTAAATGAAGATTCTGAGCAGGCAGGCTTTTATGAAAAGAAAGCCATTGCAAACGGCGTTTCAAAAAAGGATCTTCAGGCAGCCTTGGATTGCTTTTTGGGCGAATCGGAGTGATTCGTCCAAAAAACTTATTATGTAAGTTTTACAGCTTAAATCTATCAAGTTCAGAAGTAATGCTTAGGACAGACTTTTTATTTGCTTCTGCCTTCTTCCGCACTGTAGAAAATGATTCTGAAAAATTCTTTACAACCTTTTCTGACTGCACAACAGATTCATTTACATGACCGGCTAAGGAAACAGCTTCGCTTAGGCTGTTCATTATTTCTTCTGTATATTTAGCCTGGTCTCTGGCCAGGCTGTTTACCTCTTCTATTTGACCAACGATTACATTTGTATTAGACAGTATAGAATTTGCATCAATAGATTGCTGAGAAACTGTCGTTGAAATTTCTTTGACAGCTTTCGTCTGTTCTCCTATGTCATTCTGTATTTTATTAAATGCATTGCTTGTAAGTTCCATGTTTGAGGAACCTTGAGACATAGATTTGGATATTTCGTTAATTAAGTTGCTTATGTCTTTTGCTGAAGATTGCGTTGATTCAGAAAGCTTTCGTATTTCTTCTGCAACTACGCTAAAGCCTTTTCCTGCCTCTCCTGCATGAGCGGCTTCTATAGCTGCATTCATTGCAAGCAGGTTTGTCTGAGATGCAACTGACTGTATGACTTTAATGACTTCAATCATTTTCTTTGACATTTCTGATATTTCATTGATGACTTCCTGAGTTTTCTTTACTTCGATATTACCGGAAACCGATTCGTCGGTAAGCTCTGACGATAAGATTTGTGCTCTTGAAATAAGTGAGGTGATTGACTGGAAGTTATCAACCATTTCTGTCATGGAATTTGCATTTTCTTTTTATGTCTTAGATTGATTTTCTGTGTAACTGTTTACCTTAATTGCATCAGAATTAAGCTTTGTTACTCCAGAATTAACAGAAGAAAGAATGTTCATCTTTTGAAATGTCTTCTTTTTCAGCCTTTTTTATTAAATTTAAAAGAGGCTTCATTAATACATAGCTTATGACTGTAATAATGATGAATATTCCAGATGCAGGCCCCAAGGAAGATCCTATGCTTTCTAACCAATCTGCCAATCTGACCATGAGTCTCCTTTTATCTGTGTAATCTGAAATGATGACAGCAAAGGGACTCCGATAATTGTACTTATCCCAAAAAATATCATGTACAATTGAAAAAGGTTCATTCGTTTTCCGCCTTTTGTTAGTTTGATTTTTAATTGTACACTGTTTGCATTGTAAATGTAAGTCTCACCAAAATATTAAGTTATATTTTTGTTGCGGATTAAAGAATTTTCATTTATACTGTATTAATTATGATAGTTCGCATTATTCTTCTTATTGCTTTTTTTGCAGTAATGATTGCAGTCGGTGTATATTCCAGAAAAAAAAGTACTGATATTAATGGTTTTGTGCTAGGCGGTAGGACTGTTGGGCCTTGGCTTTCGGCTTTTGCTTATGGTACATCATATTTTTCTGCTGTTGTTTTTGTTGGCTATGCAGGACAGTTTGGATGGAAGTATGGAATTTCCACAACTTGGATAGGCATAGGAAATGCTGTTATAGGCAGTCTTCTTGCATGGGTCTTCATGGGGCGCCGCACTCGCGTCATGACTCACCATCTTGATGCTAAGACCATGCCTGATTACTTTGGCAAGCGCTACGACAGTAAGTCCTTAAAGCTTGTAGCATCTGCTATTGTCTTTGTATTCCTCATTCCTTATACGGCATCTGTTTATACAGGACTTTCGAAATTGTTTGGCATGGCATTTAATATTGATTATAAATGGTGTGTAATTGCTATGGCAGTTCTTACGGCATTTTATGTAATTCTTGGCGGCTATATGGCTACCGTTATAAATGATTTTATTCAGGGAATCGTAATGCTTGTAGGCATCTGCTGTGTAATTGGTGCTGTGCTGAAAGGGCAGGGCGGCTTCCTTTCTGCCTTGCAAAAGCTGTCAGAAGTTCCATCAGATCCTGCAAATACTGCTCCTGAGCTGTTAGGAATGCAAGGTACATTTTCATCTTTCTTTGGGCCTGATCCAATAAATCTGTTGGGTGTCATCATATTAACGTCTCTTGGTACATGGGGCCTGCCTCAGATGGTTCAGAAGTTCTATGCAATAAAGAGTGAAAAGGCGGTAAAGACAGGAACTGTTGTTTCGACTTTCTTTGCAATTATAATTGCTGGCGGCTGTTACTTCCTTGGAGGATTTGGACGTTTGTTTGATAACCCTTCCATTCATGCTGCAGGGGGAAAAATCCTTTATGACGGCATTATCCCTTCTATGCTTTCTACTTTGCCAGACATTCTTCTTGGGGTTGTTGTTGTTCTTGTATTGTCGGCATCTATGTCAACTCTTTCATCTCTTGTGCTTACGTCTAGTTCTACTTTGACTCTGGACTTCTTAAAAGACTCTATTTTTACAAAAATGACAGAAAAGCAGACTCTCAGAGTCATGAGGTCTCTTGTAGTGTTCTTTATTGTCGTATCGGTAGTTCTGGCATTTAATCCTCCTACTTTCATTGCTCAGTTAATGGGTATTTCTTGGGGTGCTTTGGCAGGTGCTTTTCTAGCGCCATTTTTATATGGACTGTTCTGGAAAAAAGTAAGCCGCATTTCTGTTTGGGTAAGCTTTATATTTGGAGTAGGCCTTACCGTATCCAATATATTCTTTAAGTTCTTTAAATCGCCAATCAATTGCGGTGCGTGGGCTATGATAGGCGGCTTGATGATTGTACCTCTAGTAAGCCTTATTACTCCTAAGATGAACAGTGAAAAAGTTGATTCTATATTTGTCTGCTATGATGAATCAGTTACGGTTACTAAGCGAGTATATTTAAAAGAAGAAGACGAAAAATAAATTTAAAACTGTGTAAGGAGAAATTATGCCAGTAATGAAATATCTTGAGCGCAATGCTGAACTCTATCCAGAAGAGGTTGCGCTTGTTGAATTAAATCCGGATGAAGCTGACAAGCGTCGCAGTACATGGAAGGAAGCAGAACTGATTGAACCTTCCCGGTTTGAACCTTTCCGCCGTGAAATTACATGGAGCGTGTTAAATGAAAAGGCTAACCGTTTTGCAAACATGCTTTTGAGCAGCGGCATAAAAAAAGGCGAAAAGGTCGGCATCTTAATGTACAACTGCATTGAATGGCTTCCTATTTATTTTGGTGTATTAAAAACAGGTGCAATAGCAGTTCCATTTAACTTCAGGTACGATGCTGATGAAATTCTTTATTGTGCAGACCTTGCAGAAATTAATGTTCTTGTATTTGGAGCGGAATTCATTTCAAGAATTGAGGCGAATGCAGAGCGCCTTGGAATGGGAAGGCTTCTTATATACGTGGGTGATAACTGTCCAGAATTTGCAGAAAATTATTATCAGCTGGTTTCTAACTGCTCAAGCTTAAATCCTTCAATTGAAATTACTGACGATGATTTTGGTGCAATTTACTTTTCATCTGGTACTACAGGCTTTCCTAAGGCTATACTTCATAAGCATCTTTCTTTGCTGCAGGCTGCAGAAATGGAACAGAAGCATCATTCTACAGGACGCAATGATAATTTCTTGTGCATTCCTCCTTTGTATCATACAGGCGCAAAGTTTCACTGGATGGGATCTCTTGTTGCAGGCAGCAAGGCAGTTCTCTTAAAGGGAACAAAGCCAAAGACTATCCTTTCTGCAATATCTTCTGAAAAATGTACCATTGTATGGCTATTAGTTCCATGGGCTCAGGACATTCTTGATGCCCTTGACCGCGGCGAGATAAAGCTTGAAGACTATGAACTGTCACAGTGGCGGCTCATGCATATTGGAGCTCAGCCTGTTCCTCCTTCTCTAATAAAGAGATGGAAAGAGTATTTCCCAAATCATCAGTACGATACAAATTATGGACTTTCAGAATCTACGGGTCCTGGATGCGTTCATCTTGGCGTCGAAAACATTAATAAGGTTGGTGCAATTGGCATTCCTGGCTACCGTTGGGAATGTAAGATAGTTGATGAGCAGGGAAACCTTGTAAAGCAGGGGGATGTAGGTGAACTTTGCGTAAAAGGTCCTGGAGTTATGACTTGCTATTACAAGAATCCTCAGGCAACTGAAGAAACTTTGAAAGACGGCTGGCTGTATACTGGAGACATGGCTATGCAGGATGAAGACGGCTTTTATTTCCTGGTTGACCGAAAGAAAGATGTAATAGTTTCTGGCGGTGAAAACATCTATCCTGTTCAGATTGAAGATTTTATGCGTAAGCATGACAAAATAAAGGATGTCGCTGTAATTGGACTTCCTGACCACCGTCTTGGAGAAAAGACGGCTGCTATTGTTGAAATCAAGGAAGGCATGACTTGTACTAAGGAAGAGCTTGATAAATTCTGTACGTTACTTCCTCGATACAAGCGTCCTAAGGAAATTATATTTAATGTAATTCCTAGAAATGCTACAGGCAAGATTGAAAAGCCTAAGCTTCGTAAGATGTATGGGGCAGACCAGCTTGTAGCTCAGGAAAACAGGTCGTAATTTACTTATGTTTTATTTCAAAAGAAATCATACAGTCTGTACCAGCCGCCTGTAAGGTATTTTATTATATGGGGCAGAATTTTTTCTGCCTCATCTTCTGATTTCACATGTGTTAAAAGATAGGCGAATGCTTCTATATGTACATGAGAAATCCAATGGATTACATTTGCATCCATATTAGGCATGTTTTTATTAGTACAGATTATTTCAGAAATTTTCGTATAATGTTTTTCTGTAATGCTGACAAATTTGTCCATAGAATTTTCAAATCTAGATCCCTGTGACTTTGCAATAAGAAGAATCATTTCATCGTAATAAGAGTATAGGAGTTTAATAGCTTTTGAGCTTGCTACAAAATCATCTGCAAACTCTATGTTTTCACTGTCAGAATCCTTTATATGCTCAAAGATATGGTCGGTTTCGGATTCGTAATGGTCAGTTATTATCTTCATCATTTTATCCAAAGGTTCCTGTACTAGGGATGCAAATAAATCTTCCTTATCTTTAAAGAAAAAATATAGGGCTCCTGTTGTTACTCCTGCTTTCTTGCATATAGTCCTTAATGAAGCAGACATATATCCCTTTTCCATAAATTCAGCCTTTGCACTTTTCATCAGCTTTTCTTTCGTTTCTTTTTCATTCTGCATAACAATGTTATGCTACTCTGTCTTGAAAAAAAAAGCAATAGCAAATATACTTTAAAAAATGATAAAGCTTATTCTTTCTGATTTAGACGGAACTCTTTTGCATGATGATAAGACTATTTCCAGAAATACTGAAGAGGCATTTTCATTAGCCCGCAAGCATGGAATTCTAGTTGGCTTCTGTACGTCTAGGTCAGGTCTGAATGTAAGGGACTATCTGGAACAGGTTCCGACAGATTTTCTTGTTGCAAATGGCGGAGCCAGCGTTATGGTTGGCAATGAATGCATTTATGACTGCGGATTTTCTTTAGAAGAAACGAGAAAGCTTTTTTCTTCCATATATGAAATCTGCGGTGACGACATAGAAATGACTGCAGACATGAAAGATGCCCTGTATTGGAACAGGAGGAAGTTTGAGCAGAATTACGTATATGCAAGAGATTCTGTATATGATGACTTTCGTAATTTTACAAAGCCTGCCATGAAAATCTGTGTGCATACATGGGATGACCAAAAGGCTATGCAGATTGCTTCTGTCTTGGGAAGTGATAGCATAGATTTTATTAAATTCTCTGATATTCCCTGGTATAAGTTTTCAAAAAAGGATGCCACAAAAGAAAAGGCTATAAAAGCTCTGTCAGATTATTTGAACATTCCAACCGACCAAATGGTCTCTTTCGGAGACGATTTTAACGATATTGGAATGCTGAAAATGTGCGGGAAGGGCATTGCAATGCAGAACGCAATTGAAGAAGTAAAGCGCTGTGCAGATGAAATAGCTCTTTCAAATAACGAAGATGGCGTGGCCGATTGGATTTATAGGTATATCGATGGTCACAGTTCTGAGCAACTGTAGTTTTCTACGGCATAACCTGCTTTTTGAATGATGTCTTTTACAGATTCTTCTGTAATTCCTTCTTTTAAAAGGACGTAGGCCGTTTTTGACTTAAGGTTTATTTTTTCTGCCCAAATTCCATCCTGACCGTTAAGTGCATTGCTTATTTTCATAATGCAGTTTGAACACATAATTTCTGGGATCTTTATTTCCGCTTTATATTTATAGTTAGAACGGTTTTTATCTGCCGGCTGAATTTTTAAAATTCCATTTCCACCTCCGCAGCAGCTGCTTTCACCTTTTAGATGCTTAATGTAACTTCTGACCCCAATGCAGATAAAAATTATTAATATAAAAACAATTACAACATTAATCATTATTAACCTCTGTATCTTTGTGTTCTAAATTTTTTTTAGCCTGCCTTATCATATTGTCTACATCTTTTTTTGTTGTACATTTATGATTTTTGCATGTACCGTCTTTATGTGCTGCACAAGAATAGCATCCCAATGAAGTACCTTCTTTTGCTGCACCTTCGTAGTTACGAATGACTCTAAAAATTATAAATATTGCATAGACAACAATAATGCCTGCCAATACATAATTAATCATTAAAACTCCTTGCACGCAAAAAGGGAGACTGCGTTTTATTGCAGTCTCCCTCCCACCATAATCTTATTGATTAATGTTTAAGCTCTTTTTCTTAAGTCTTCCTTTGCATAAGGATTTGGGCGGAAGAGCATGAAGAGTATGAATGCAAACAATATTAATGCTACTATAAAGCCTATGATGTTTGCTCCTGTATTTGCCATTCCGTTATGAACAAAGAACATTCCAAACTGGTAGAAGATGAATGTTACAACCCATGCAAATATATTCTGGAATGCAATAGCGAACCAGAACCATTTTCTGCTCTTAAGTTCATTTGCCATTGTTGCAATAGCTGCAAGACAAGGTGAATCAAGCAAGTTGAACAGCAAGAATGAGAATGCAGCAAGTGCTGTAGGGAACCATGAAGCGATTCCAGAAACTACAGTTGCAATTGCTTCTTCTTCTTCAAGAGCGGCTTCTGCAACTTCAGGATCAACATTTGCAAGTACGCCCATTGTAGAAACAATAGCCTCTTTTGCAGAGAAACCTGAAAGTGAAGATGCAGCTGCCTGCCATCCACCGTCAGCTCCTCCAAATCCAAGAGGAATGAATATCCAGCGGATTGCATTTCCGATTGAAGCAAGAATAGACTCGTTAGGATCAACAAGGCCAAAACCTTCTTCACCAAATCCGTAGCTTGAAAGGAACCACATGACTATACAAGCAAGGAAGAGGATTGTTCCTGCCTTTTTGATAAAGCTCCACAAGCGTTCCCATGTATGAAGGAGAACTGTCTTAAGTGAAGGAATATGATACTGTGGCAATTCCATTACGAAAGGCGCTGCAGGGCCGTGGAAATACTTAGTCTTCTTAAGTCCGATTGCTGCTATAAGTACTGCTGCAATGCCAATTAAGTACATTAAAGAACCAAGCCATGCTACAGAACCGTTTCCTGCTCCAAGAACATGCTGTCCAATTACGACTGAGAACAATCCGATTACAGGAAGCTTTGCACCGCATGGAACCCATGTAGTTGTCATGATTGTCATGCGCCTGTCATTTTCATTTTCAATTGTACGGCTTGCCATGATTCCAGGAATTCCACATCCAGAAGATATGAGCAATGGAATGAAAGACTTTCCGCTTAATCCAAAATGGCGGAACAGACGGTCCATAACGAATGCAATTCGTACCATGTAACCGACATCTTCAAGAATAGAAAGCAAAAGGAAGAGGATTGCCATCTGTGGCAAGAATCCGAATACGGCGCCAAGACCGCCAATAATTCCGTTTACGATACAGTCTGTAAGAATTTCACTTGCACCAGCATTGTTCAGGGCTTCTTCTACAATTCCCTGAATGCCGCCAACAAAGGTATCATTTGCCCAGTCTGTACCCATTGTACCGACAGTGCTTACTGCTACCCAATATACAAACCACATTACAACAAGGAAAATTGGAAGGCCAAGCAGGCGGCTTGTAACAATGTTATCAATTTTATCTGACATTGTTTCTTTTTTGCCGCTCTTTACTAAAACGCCATCAAGCATTTTGATTATGTATTCATATCTTTCATTTGTGATGATAGAACTGATGTCGTCATTCATTTCTTTTTCAAGCTTTGCAGTTATAGCTTCTGCTGCACTTGTATCTGACATTCCGATTTTTGCTATTACTTTTTCATCACGCTCAAGAACTTTGATTGCGGTCCATCTCTTTATCTTTGAATCTACAGAAGAAGGAAGCAATGCTTCAACGTCTGAAATAGCAGATTCAACATTGCTTGCAAAGCATGCTTTTGGAGCAGGAGCTGTTGTTTTTGCAGCATTTAAAGCAGCATCAGCAGCTTCTTTTACTCCTTTATTATGTAGGGCAACAGTTTCAATTACTTTGCAGCCAAGCTTTTCCTCAAGTTTTTTTGAGTCAATCTTATCACCTGCTTTCTTAAGGGCATCGACCATATTCAGGGCAATGACAACAGGCTTTCCAAGTTCAAGTATCTGTGTTGTCAGGTAAAGGTTTCTTTCTAAGTTTGTAGCATCTACGATATTAATGACAGCCTGAGGTTCATTGCTTGCAAGGTAATCTCTAGAAACAACTTCTTCATTTGTATATGGAGAAAGAGAATAAATGCCTGGAAGGTCTGTTACGATTACATCGTTAGATCCTTTTACTTTTCCTTCCTTTTTTTCAACTGTTACTCCAGGCCAGTTTCCAACGTACTGAACGGCTCCTGTAAGACCGTTAAACATTGTTGTCTTGCCACAGTTTGGGTTACCGGCAAGAGCTATTTTTGTTGTAGCCATATTTTCTTATACCTCACTCTACTTCAATGCATTCTGCATCATCTTTGCGGACAGAAAGTTCGTATCCACGAATTGTTACTTCGACAGGATCTCCTAATGGAGCAACTTTCCGGATGTATACTTTACACCCCTTTGTAAATCCCATGTCCATAAGGCGTCGTTTGAGCGCGCCTTCTCCTTTCAGGCTCTTTACTGTTACTTCAGAACCTACTTTTGCTTCTCGCAATGTACCCATTATCTTTTCTCCTATAATTGCCACAGAATAAATAAGTTGTAGTAAAGTCCGCGGCACCACCGTGCCAGAGTATATTTGTATGTATTTAAATGCTTTTTTTTAGATTAAAACTTTAGAAGCCATGCCTTTGTCTAAGGCAATTCTCGCTTCCTTTACCTTAACTATCAAACCTGTCGTAACTTTTTGAATTACAGTAACGGTTGCTCCTGATGTAAAGCCTAAATCAACTAGATGCTGCTTTACGTCTGGTGCTCCTCCAATGCTCTTAATAGTTACCTCATCTCCAATTGATGCAAAAAGTAAAGGCATAATAAAGCTCCTGTGTATTAGC
>JAILPY010000125.1 GCA_024699235.1 Treponema sp.
ATGTGCTCTCTTTAAAAATAATGAAATTATTCTTTGTTTTCCAGCGGTTGAGGACAATAAAGAAAAGTTCGCAAACTTAAAAAATAGAATCTGCGAAAGTGAGAAATTAAGATTGGTGCGTCAGACCGAAAAGTTTGAAGAATATGAAAGGCAAAGCGAAAATAAGTTTTTTCATTTTTTGACAACAGATGATTTCTTGTTCATGCACTATGGTAGTGCCAATGGCTACAAAATATATGGAAAACTTGAAAAAAAATCATATTCAGACATGTTTAAATTTTTTAAAGATGAAGCAGGAGGTCATTATTTTAAACAAACAATCAACGGCTCCCCTTATTTCGCAGTTGCACTCACTTATTTGATCTTAACTCAGAATGGTAAAAAATCATTCGATATGTTATCTGAAAAAATGGATAAACAGGCTTATGAAGATTTTTGTAATAAATTTTGGAAGTATTTGTTGCTGAAAAAAGGAAAAGATACGGAGAGTTTTCTTGCAAAAAACTGGGAGAAGGCTATAGTCTCTAATGAAACTGTACTTCATTTTGAACATAAGCGTCCGTATAATGATTATGAAACACCTTATGTTTCGGAAGATACCGATGATGAACTTTTGACAAAAATCCTGCTGAAGTGGAATGATATTTTCACAAGAGAAATTGATGTTTTGTCTGTTACGACAGATTGTACGAATACGAACTGGTTTCATGAAGGAAAGTATCATAGTAGTGGCGACCAAACTGAAAAAGAAATTCTTGAAGATGAAAACATCTCTTATAAATTTGAAAAAGGTGAAATCATCAGAAGACAACGCAAAATTACATATTCTAATCAAAAAACAATTTTTTATAGAATCGAATATATCGGATCGGGCGGACAAATATTGATTTTTGAGCAGGACTTTTTTTTGCTTAAATTATCGTTTAACAGTAATGAGAAACCTTCCGCAGTTCTACACATAAATAAAATTGAGTCTTTAGACACATATATTCCAAATTTTTCAAAAAATTTTTCTCGATTTATTGGTCATTTTGATTCTCTAAAAAATACTCAAAAAAAAGATTTGTTGAATTCTTTGGATGACCTTTAATTCTAATAGGAGCATATAAAAAAATGTCAGAATCACAAAAATTAATCACTGCAGAAGTAGTTTATATCTGCGAGCCACTTGATTTTACAGTTAAACCAGATTTCTTTGATACTCTCAAAAAAAACGCCGGGGACATCGTTGATAAAGTTATGCCAGAAAATCCCGTAGGCAAGATTGCGGTCGGGGCAGGTGCTGCGGCTGTGGCTTTTGCTGCAATGCCTGCTGGAATTGTCGGAACTCTTGCGGCCGGAGGTATTGCAGCAGGAGTCGGGGCATTATTTGGCAAAGACAAGAAAAAAGTATCATTGCCTGAGAATACAGAAGTAAAAGATTTGACGGTTCAAGATTTTCTTGCCATTGCAAAGGCTATGTATAAAAAAGACAAGGGTGTTAATCTTGATGATATTGCCGTTGTTCCATGTGATATTGCAAAGAATGTTTTTGAATCAGATAAGACCGAGATAAAAAATGTAAGGAATTTGTCAGTTGGCTTGGTTTTGATTCGTCACCCATTTCTTCCAGATACTTACATCAATATTGATGCGACGGAAAAAGAATTGTTCCATAAAAAGCAACTTTGTATTTCAACAATAATGCAACTTCTTGGGGCAAAATCTCTGAAAGGCCATGCGAAGATAGTTGAATCTAAAAAAAGAACTGTCGATGCGAATGGAAATATTTCATACAAAGAGTTAAAAGTAAATGCAACTATTCTGAATGAACAGAATCAGCATTACGAATCTGAGTATTATCTTGAAGATAGTTTTGACGGCAAGTATTCAGTATCTTCCTATAATCAGGCCATTGAAAAAGCCGCTGAATTCGGACTTGATAAAGATGATGATATAAAACATTTGATTGACCAAAGAAATCCTGAAAATCCGCGTTCTATAAAATCAAGAAGAGTTTCGATTGAAATGTCCAGAGAGCTGAACAGTGCTCTGGACACGGCGATTTCTTTGGAAGCGGTCGGGGCTGAACTTAATGGCACTTACAAAGAAATTATCGAGAATCAAAAAAGAATTAGTTTTGAGCTTGAAGTGCAGTTTTAGGACTTTTCGATGGATTTTCTCGCAGGGATTTTAAAAGGCATCATTCAAATCTTCGGCCCAACAATCGGCAGATGGCTTCTTGCTGCTGCAAAATGGATTGGAAAAGCTTTGCTCGCAGTTTTAATTTTCATTTTTGATTTACTCGTAAAAATCGGAAAGTTCATAATCGCATTCGCACAAGTTCATCCTGTCTTTTTTGTCGTGATTGTTGTACTCTTAATTGCCGTAGTTCTGCTTTATTTAAAGTATGAATATTGGTAATCAGCGAAATTTGATTTTGAAGGAGTACATCATGCCTAAATTATCCGAAGAACAGAATTCAGTTTTGAAAAAAATCTTTGACTCGTTCAAGACTAAGGAAGTCGCCCAGACAGATTTGGACAAAGTTTGCAAAAGTGAGGAAGAATTAAAGAAACGAACTTCAAATAAATGGCTGAAAAGCTTTGCGGAAGAGATTTCATGTCTTATTGATATGGTTAAGGCCGTCGCGCGGCGGGATTATACGGAAATTTCAAAAGTCAGTCTTGCCACAATTGTATTCACTCTGATTTATGTCTTTTCTCCTTTGGACTTGATTCCTGATTTTGTTCTTGGAGTTGGTTTTCTTGATGATGCAGGCATGGTCACTCTTTGCCTCAAAGCTGTTCATGATGCTGTTATGGCTTACAAGGAGTGGGCGGCAAAAACAGGCGGTGTCATGAAA
>JAILPY010000135.1 GCA_024699235.1 Treponema sp.
GGAAGCGAATTCCAAGGCCAGAGTTTCATTGGCAGCATCAAGGGCTTTCTGATAGTATTCTTTTGCCTTGGTTACATCTTTTTCCAGTCCCAGGCCATTTTCATAGAAGCGGCCAAGGGCATAATAGGTCTGGGGAATACCCAGCATAGTGGAATGGGTGTTGGAATCAGAAACAGCTTTCTGATAATACAAAGCGGCTTTTTCATAATTTTGGGCAATGCCCGTTCGCCCTTCTTCGTAATAAAGAGCCAGTTTGTAGCAGGCGGTTCCGTCAAAGTTTTTGCCACTTGAGTTTGCGGCTAGAAGATAGGCATCTTCTGCCTTTACATAATCAGGCTCCTGCCATCTTCCGTCGTCATGGGTAAAACCTGCATCGAAATAGTCTGCAATATAGCGGGGCCCCTTGAAGTCTGGGCTTTTCAAATTCTCTTTCTGATATGAGCTATAGAAATATTCTATTGCCTTATCCATGCTCTGCTTTACACCGGGGTAAGTTCCGTCTTCAGCCTCGTAAATTTGTGCAAGAGCCGACCAGGCCTTTCCAGAACCTTCAATTTCTGCAAGATATTCAAAAACTGAAATTGCCTTGTCCACATCCTGTTCAACGCCCTTACCTTTTAGAAGCTGGGAAGCAAGTCCTTCCAGTCCCTTATTGTCCCCGAAGAAAAAAGCGGTGTCGTACATGACTGCATAGGATTGTTCAAAGTTTCCCCCCTGACCGGCAGTAATTCCAGAACGGTAGAAGTTAAAAAGTTCTCCCTGCCCATCGGGGCTGTTTGCCAAAACTTCAGCTTTTTTAGCTTCAAGTTTGGCCAGGGCATTTTCTGCATCAGATGAACCGGCTTCCTTAGCCTTTTGGTAACAGAGTAAGGCCATGGAATAAAACTGAACTACACCTTCTCCATTTTCGTATTTTTCCCCAAGAGAAAAGAGTTCTTCTTCTGCCAGATTTTCACTATGAAACTGAAGCTTAAAGATTTCTGCCAGTTCCTCTTTGGAAACAATGGAAGAAACAGGTTTTTCCACAGTATTTTTTGTTGATGCGCATGAGGAAATTAAAAATACGCCTGCAAGAAGAGCCGCTGCTCCAGATAAAAGTATTTTCATGGTATTCTCCCTGTGGTTTTTCCACGCAATAATAAAAATCGTGCTGCTGCACAAGGAGTTTTTAACGCTCTCATCAGCGTTTGAAGTCTACCAGCTCCGTCAGATTTTGTCTCTGACGGTAATAGTATACGAAATGAAGGAATTAAAAAAGGGGGAAAAAGATTTTTTCTAAAAGAAAAGCCAGCCTCTTATTCCTTCAATGTTTATTTTTCCCCTACTCCCACCGCAGAGCTTCAATTGGCTTAAGTTCTGCCGCTTTCTTTGCCGGGTACCAGCCGAAGAAAAGTCCTACAGCCACAGAAAATCCTGCTGCCAGAAGCACTACAAAAGGATTCACGCTGGAAGGGACTCCCAGGCTATTAAGGGCAGTACAGCTTAAAAGAGCAAAGGCAATTCCTATGATTCCGCCGGAAAGGGAAATGGCGGAACTTTCTGACAAGAACTGAAGGAGAATGTCTGCAGAACTGGCTCCGATTGACATCAAAATACCAATTTCTCGGATTCGCTCGGTTACAGAAAGGATGTCGGCACTGTTCATAATCGAAAAGTTGTCTGACTGTTTTTCTGAAAGACCATGGGCTTCCCTCATAATAAGGGTCAAATCCCTTTCAGCCAGACTTATTAGTGACTTGGATTTTACGCTGACTGCAATAGAATCAAGGGACTGGTTAGAAGAAAGTCGTGCAAGATAGGTTTCAAGGGGAACCCACAAGGCTTCATCCTGATCTTTACCGCCGCTGGAACCAAGGGGGCTGAGCACTCCCTTATCATCCTCTCTTTAAGGCCGACTTCTTCAAGAAGGGCAATGGCCTTTTCCTTTCTCTGAGTCGCTGTCAAATTAAAGGCAGTCTTTGAAAAAGACTTGTCCTCTTTTTCTAATGGCAAGGCCCTTTTGTAAAGCAGGGGTCTTTCCACATTTTCAAGGGCGCTGGTTCTTGGAAGCAGGTTAAAGGACTGAAAAACAAAGCCTATTTTCCTGTTTCTGATTATTGAAGTTTCCTTTAAAGAAATCTTTGTAGTTTCAATCCCTTTAAGAACATAGGAACCAGAATCAGCACAATCCAGACAGCCCAGAATGTTCATCAAAGTAGACTTTCCGCTTCCACTTGGCCCCATAATTGCAATAAGTTCCCCCTCTTCCACGATTAAATCAATTCCCCGCAAGGCATGAACTGTTGTTGCATCCTGCTTTTTTCCAGTGGAATAGGTTCGGATAATTTTTTTCAGTTCAATTACTGCCATATCATTCCCCCTGACGCAGGATGATTTTCAATTCCTCAAGATTCACGCTACCGTCAGTAGGAGAAACCTGTGTCTTGATTCCGTCACTGATTCCGGCGTAAACATCAACCGACAAAATCGTACCGTCGGCATTCTGGTAGCAGAGTTTTTTCTCAATTTTCTTTTCAGCAAGAGCATCTGCTTTTTACCTGAGAAGCAAAATTGCGGCCAGGGTAAGCCTGGAAAGTGATTCTGGCTTCAAGACCTTCCTTGATTTTTCCAATATCCAGTTCCCCCACAGGAGCAGAAACTAAAAGAGTGTCAGTCATTGAAGTAATTGTAAAAAGAGTTGTGGCCGCAGGAGTTCCCCGTCCTAAAATGGCCCCACCTTGACTTACAGGACAGGCAGCCACAATACCGTCAATTGGACTATAGACGGGAACATCTTCCTTTGCAAAAGGATTACCGCTCTTGTTGATTTTTCCGATAACATCTCCCTGAGAAACCTTGTCACCAGGTTTTACAAAAATGCTGTCCAAAATGCCACTTGCTGCCCCTTGAACTGCCACCGAAGAGGAAGCCGTCAAAGTTCCAACCGAAGAAACTGTATTTTGAATTGTAGCCCGGCTAACGGAAGTGTATTCGTAGCTGATGTCCGATTTTTTCTGACATGAAATAAAAAAAAACGCAGAAAGTATCAGTACGCAAAAATTTAAGTTGATATGATTTTCATAGATTATTCCTGATAAAAAGAGTTAAAAAGTTGAAAAAAGTTCTGGACACTCCCACCCCATACATGGAGAGGGCTGGCTTTCGCCCTTCCGCGTCAGAGTGCTCCATTCCTCCCCCTTCGCTACGGAATGCCTCTGGCGCGGCTACAATCCTTAACGCATTTTACTGCTTGTCAGCCTTGAGGTTTTTGTAGAATTCTGTAATCTGGGCTTTGGTCATGTTTTCAAAATCAGCTTTCTGATATGCGGCGCTGATTCCTTCATGTTTTACCTTTGCATCAGCCTTGATTTTCTCAGCCTGCTCCTGGGTAATCACACCACGGGCAAGAAGGGATTCCACATCAAGGTGTTCCTGGTCGCTGTACTGACCGCCACCGCCGATTCCGGCAGCCTTAAAAGCAGCTTCACGCTCAGCTTCTGTTTTGTACTGGCTTACACTGTCATAGAAAGTCTTACGGGCTTCATTTGCTGATTTTCCCTTCTGCCAGCCGAACTGTGCTTCTTCTGCAAAGACTGCACAAGCCAAAAATGCAACTGCGGTAAATCCAATAAGTTTTTTCATAAAATGCTCCTTGTGGTTAAAACCACTGTGTAAAAAAATTGATTCGTGCTTATGCACAAGGAGTTTTTACCCGCCCGTCAGCGTCTAAAGTCTACCAGCTTTGTCAGCTCTTGCTTCTGACAGTAATAGGATACGGAATAAAAAATTAGAAAAGGGGGGAAGAATAATTTTTGAGTCTTCATCAACATAGGTGAGGCACATAAGACCTTCCCGGTAGAAAAATCGGAATATCAGAACAGCGGAGCATAATCATGTCAATCATGTTCCCTATGTTCCTGAATCCATAAGCAAGCCTTACTGAAAGCTTGATTTTGTTGTTCGTAACCTCAATCCTGGCATTTGAAAGGCTGTACCTTGCAGTGTTCAGGATTGCATTGAAACGAGTCAAGACACCTTTTGGCTTTCGGACAGTATTCCGCCATGGTCTCGCTTATCCACCGGGCCCGTCAGCCGAATAGCACTCGATTGAAGCCCTCTGTTTTGGGGTAAGTTCCTCAAGGAACTCCCGGAGGACCTCTTTGCCGTGCTTCTGGAGCACCCAGATGACGCTGTTCGTGTCATGATTCACTATCACGGTCAGCTATTTATGGCCCTTGCGCTAGCGGCCCTTATCGTAGAAGGCAGACTTTTTCCGCAAATCGGGCAGAGGCATCGCTGGCCTTTCGTTGGCTGAAGATTGAAAACAACTGCATTCATTGATGCCTCTATTTTTACTCCGAGGACTTTTACATTAAAAAGACTTATATTTTAAGGATTTATGGCTTTTTTCATCTCCCACTTGCTGATGAAGAGCCGAATTATCCTGGACACTAGTGAAAATACTTAAACCCCAGCACCCCAGTGCGGGCGTCCACATAACTCTGCGATTAAAGGGTTGCGGGCTTGACCCGACATCCGCTTTGAAGTACATGTTATGTTTTTATCCATTCTTTCTGTCGTCTACTTCTTTATAGACTTCCATATTTTCTCTTTTACCGATTCCCCAAACTTCTATAATTTCTACTTTTTCTGGAGTCAAAAGACGATAAACAATACGGACTGCCTTTCCGCAGGCATACAATTTATAAAAGCCTGTTAAATCCATATTTGCCTTGTTTCCCAAAGGGAATCCCAGAAATGGGTTTTTATCAAGTTTTGTGAATTTCTTGTCTACTTCAACACGTATGCTGCCATCTAAATTATTGTACTCTTCGGCTGCCTCTGGAATTAGTTGAATTTTATCAAATTCATCCTTTTTATCTTTCCACTTTTTTGCCATTACTTATCCTTCAAAGATGACCAGCTGACATTTTTTGAAGCATCGTAATGATTCATTCTTTCCTGTACCATTGAATAAATTTCTTTCTGTTCTTCAAGTTCTTCCAATTCGGCTAGTTTTTCGTACCGATCGAAAGGCATCATAACTGCTTCCAGAGCGTTATTTTTCATAATAAATACAGGCTGCTTATCTTCAGAAATTTTCCTAACAGTCTGAGTAAGAGTTTTTTGCAACTGAGTAATTGGCATTATCTGTGCAGTATCTACCATCATATTATCACCTCTTGCTTATATAATAATATGTACTTTTCTATATAGTCAAGTATTTATTTTGAAACAATAGTGAACAATAAAGTTCGCAATTTGGGGTAGAAAAAAGCCATTGAAAATTCCAAAATGTTGGTTACCACACTAATAAGATGTATTTGAACTCAATAAAGGAATCTTTCCTATCCCTTATATTTTAAGACTATCACCGTCAAATCGTCTTTGAGTGGTACGGCTTCCGTAAAGGCATCAAAGGATTCCATGATGTCATGTAGCACGGCGCTCGCGGAGCTTGAGGATGATGAAGCGAATACCTTCCTTAAAAGTTCAGTTCCCATTTCATCCCCCGCCAGATTCCTGCTTTCGATCAGGCAGTCTGAATAAATCAGAAAATACGTATCCTTTGGAACCTTAGTAGTAATGGAATTGAATTCCACAGGCAGGTCTGGAATTCCAATAAACCTGCTCCTGAAAGTATTCTGTTTGTCAGAGAAAATGTACGTTTCCTTATTCTTAATTAAAACGTCCGTATGCCCGGCGTTCACGTATTCAACTTCATTATCATTCATACGCAGAATTACTCCGGTCATATAGTTTTCAACAGCCCCCTTCTCCTCTATGATTTCTTTGTTGACCAGACTCATTATTTTGGAAAGCGGCTTATCCATGTTCTTGCCAAAGGCAGACTGAATCACTGATTTTGCAAGGATTCCCACCAGAGCAGAAGCCACGCCATGACCTGAGACATCAAAAAGACTTATACCGTTCAAGTTCTTTTTATCATAATAAAAATCATACAGGTCTCCTGAAACAGATTCCAGGGGCCGGAATTCAAATGCAATCTCCCACTTGTCCAGTTTGGGAACCACAGAAGGATAAAAGCTTTTTTGCACATGCTCGGCCATTATCAAGTCCCTCTTAATCAGCTTCTGCTGCTGCTCAAGGAGCCGGTTCTTGCGTGAAATTTCCAGAGTGCGACCCCTGACCTCGACAGCGATTATACTTTCAATCAGGTCTTTAATCGTAACTGTACCCCTGTATATTTCATTGTGAACAATTATGACTGGGGAGTACACATCATCTTTTTCT
>JAILPY010000147.1 GCA_024699235.1 Treponema sp.
AAGCTTGGCGAAGGCTGGGGCAACGGTACCTGGCAAACCCGTTTTACTCCTGAAGAACAGAGAACGATGATGACTTTATGGTGCATTTTCAGGAGCCCTTTAATGATTGGAACTGACTTGCCGCAGCTGGACGATGCTGCCAAAGATCTTCTTACAAACAGGGAAGTCCTTTGGGTTCAGAGATTCGGTCGCGATGCGCATCAGGTTATGAGAGATGAAAGCCAGTGCATATGGGCTAGCTATGGCGGCGGCTGTCCTGCATCTGGAATGCAGGTGTATGTTGCTCTTTTTAACTTGTCTGATAAAAAAAGAGATGTGTCTGTGCGCCTTTCTGATATAGCAGGCATTCAGGCTCAGAATACGTATCAGGTACGGAATTTATGGGATAAGAAAGATATGTTCCCTCTTGCAGGTGACAGCATCCTGAGCCTTGATATAGGGCCTCATGGGTCTGTCCTGCTGAAATTAAGCTAGTCTTTATGGCATTCATAATCTTGCCTGGTGCAGTTGCTATAATTATGGGAAATTGCTATACTAACCCATTATTTTATCTGAATAAAAATTAGTAGAAGAGGATGTATATGATTACACTGAAATTTGGTGGAACTAGCATGGGTTCTGCCCGTCGTATTCTGAACAGCGTTGATATTATGATGGAACGTGCTTCTAAAGACCGCATATCTGTTGTTGTCAGTGCTGTGGCTGGAGTTTCAAATAAGCTTCAGGAAGCTATTGACGGGTGTGTCGCAGGCGGTTCTGCTGAAAACTATGTAACGCAGATTGGAAATATACATTATGACATTTGTTCAGAAATTAAGGCAAGTGTTGCAGACTTTAACCGAGATGGCGTTATTTCAAAGATTGAGCCTAGCCTGAAGGAACTTGAAAAGCTCCTTTCTGGCCTTGTTTCTTTTGGAGAATGTCCAAAAAGCGTACACTGCCGCATTATGGGAATGGGAGAGCTTATGTGTGCTCCTATAGTAGAGGCAGTGCTGCTTGCAAAGAAGCAGAGCGTCATTCTCCTTGATTCCCGCAAGTTTATTTATACGACTGGCTCTCAGAAAGAAGGAGATCCTGATTATTCTCGCTGTGCCGAAGCCTTTTCTTCTTATAGAGAAGGCGCTGGAAATTCAGCCCAGATCCTTTTGTTCCCTGGATTTATATGTTCTTGGATTGGCGGCACTGGGGCAAAGCCTGTCATGGGTCTTCTTGGTCGAAATGGAAGTGATTTTTCTGCTGCCGTAGTAGGATATTCTCTTGGCTCTAAAAGAGTAGAATTCTGGACTGATGTAGATGGAATTTATTCTGCTGACCCTAGAATTGTAAAAAATGCAGTCTTGGTTCAGGATATGAGTTATGAAGAAGCAATGGAACTGTCATTCTTTGGAAGCAAGGTCCTTCATCCAAAGACCCTTGCTCCTCTTGCTTCAAAAAATATCGAGGCTTGGAGCTTGAACAGCCATAATCCTTCTGCCCGCGGAACCCGCATTGGCCGCGGACCTTTTGAAAGCGAAAAAAAGGCAGGGCCTGTACGCGGCATAAGCTGCCTTAAGGACTGTGCAATGGTTTCTGTAAGCGGTTCTGGAATGAAGGGCCGCAAAGGTATGGCTGCACGAATTTTCTCTGCTGTAAGCAATGCCGGAATTTCTATTTTGCTCATTACTCAGTCTTCTTCAGAATATACTCTTTCGTTCTGCGTACGCAAAGAATTTGTGAATCGCGTTCAGGATGTCCTTAAAAATGAATTTTCTCTGGAAATTGCAGGAAAGCTCATTAATCAGATAGATGTGCGCCCTGACTGCGCCATAGTTTCAATCATTGGTGATGCAATGAAAGAAAAGCGCGGCGTTGCTGGCACTTTCTTTGATGCCATTGCAACCAGGGACATTAACATTCTTGCCATTGCACAAGGTGCTGGCGAACGTTCTATTTCTGCCGTAATTAAGGCTTCTGACGGCGATACTGCCGTCCGCATTGTACATAAGTTCTTCTTTAATACTGTTCAGACTATACAAGTTTATGCATTTGGTGCAGGAACTATTGGCGGTACTATGATTGACCAGATTTGTGAACAGCAGAAGTCCCTCCTTGCTCAGGGCATAGACATCCGCGTAATGGCAATTGCAAACATTGACGGCATGATTTTTAATGCTCACGGAATTGACTTAAAGGACTGGCGGGATCAGGTAAAGAAAGACGGTGAAAAGACTGACCTTGACCGCATTCTTGAATTTGTACGCGATACAAAGCCGCTTAATCCTATATTTGTAGACTGTACTGCAAGCTATGATTTGCCTGAAAGGTATATAGATATCCTTAAGGCTGGAATGAATATTGCAACTCCTAATAAGCGTGCAAATTCTATGAGCATGGAATTTTACCGAAAGCTTCGTGAGACTGCAAACCAAATGCATGTACGCTTTTTGTATGAAACAAACGTTGGCGCAGGTCTTCCTATTATTGATACTTTGCAGAATCTGTTTAAGTCTGGAGACCGCCTTACAGCTTTCAATGGCATTATGTCAGGTTCATTGAGCTATATTTTCGGACGGCTTGATGAAGGCGCTAAGTTTAGTGAAGCTGTCCTTCAGGCAAAGGAACTCCGCTATACAGAGCCAGATCCTCGCGATGACCTCAAGGGTACTGACGTTGCACGCAAGGCTTTGATTATTGCTCGTGAAGCTGGAATGGAAATTGAGCTTGAAGACATTCAGATGAATTCTATATTCCCTGAAGGATTTAGCCTTGAAGGCTCTACAGAAGACTTCCTTAAGAAGCTTCCTGAATTGGATGATTATTTTGCTCAGAAGATGGCCTCCCTTAAAAAGGAAAA
This sequence comes from Treponema sp., assembly GCA_024699235.1. GTDB lineage: Bacteria > Spirochaetota > Spirochaetia > Treponematales > Treponemataceae > Treponema_D. The sequence goes on from JAILPY010000147.1 coordinate 2,834, forward strand.
TAAAGTATTGCGCATGGGAGCCAGCATAAAGGACGGAAAGGTAAGCGTTGGAATGCTTGAAGTTGGTCCTAATGATCCTTTGTATGGCGTTCGCGGCGGTGAAAATGCATTTGTATTTACTACTGCCCGCTATACTCCTATTCCTTTGACTGTACGCGGTTACGGGGCTGGTGCAGGAGTAACTGCTGCCGGTGTATTTGGAGATATTCTGAGAACTGTAAGCTGGAACATGTCAAGTTTTTAAGGGGTAATATATAAGTGGTAGTAGTTCTTAAGAAAGATATTTCTGAAAGTCAGAAAAATGGAGTAATGGACTATCTTGTTCAGAAAAATTTTAAAGTGAACGAGATAGTAGGTGAAGAAGATACTGTTATTGCTGCTGTAGGAAGGAACTCTGTTGATAAAATCGAAGTTGAAGCCCTTCCTGGAGTCTATGCTGTTATTCCTATAAGCAAGCCTTATAAGCTTGCCAGCCGTGAGTTTAAAAGAGAAGGCACAATTGTAGAAGTCCCTAACAATCGCGGTCAGAAGATCCGCATTGGGGGAAACCGTGTTGTTGCAATAGCGGGGCCTCGTGCCGTAGAAAGCAGGGAGCAGATTATGGAAACTGCTGCTGCCGTTGCGGAAAGCGGTGCCGTCATGCTGCGCGGCGGTGCTTATGAGCCTAATTCTTCTCCATATAAATTTCAGGGACTTGGTGAACAGGCCTTGAAATATCTTAAGGAAGCCGGCGATAAATATGGTCTTCCTATTGTTACAGAAATACTTTCTCCTGAACTGATTCCTGTAATGCAGGATTATGTTGATGTGTACCAGATAGGCGCACGGAACATGCAGGACTTTAATCTGCTGAAAAAAGTCGGTGCAACAGGAAAGCCTGTTATTTTGCGCCGCAGCCATTCAGCTACTCTTGAAGAACTTCTTATGTCTGCAGAATACCTGCTTTCTTCAGGAACTGATAATGTTATTCTTTGTGAGCGTGGAATTAGGACTTTTGAGCCTTCTACCCGCAATACTTTAGATTTGTCTGCAGTTCCTATGCTCAGGGCTCTTACTCATCTTCCTATTATTGTTGATCCTAGCCATTCTCTTTCTGTCCGTGACAGTGTAAGTTCCATGGGGCTTGCTGCCATTGCCTCTGGAGCAGACGGATTGATGCTAGAAGTTCATAGTCATCCTGAGAAGGCCCTTGTTGACGGGGCCTCTTCGATGATGCCTGCTCAGTTTGACAAGATGATGCATGACATAGAGGCTCTAGCTCCTGTGATGGGTAAGGCTGTCGCTCATATCCGTGAAGAAAAGCGTGAAAAAGTTGTCTGTGCCTACAGTGGAAAGCGGGGTGCATACGCAGAGCAGGCAATCAGCCGGTATTTTGATGCTGCGGATGTTGAAGCTGTTGCCGTCGATTCTTTTGGTGAGATATTTCAGAGCGTTACGGACTGTAAGGTTGACTATGGAATGGTTCCAATAGAAAACAGCCTTGCAGGTTCTGTATATCAGAATTATGACAATTTCAGCCGCTTTGAGGATGTTACTATAGTTGGCGCTGTAACCTTGAATATAAGGCATGCCCTGCTTGGCGTTAAAGGTTCTTCCGTTGCTGATGTAAAGACTGTTTATTCTCATCCACAGGGGTTTGGACAGTGCAAGAAATTCCTTGACGGCCATAAAGAATGGGCTCAGGTTGATTCAGTTTCTACTGCTAGTGCTGCGGAATCTGTAAGTAAAAGCGGAGACAAGTCTAATGCAGCCATTGCAAGTTCTGTAAATGCATCTATTTATAATCTTGATATTCTTGCAGAAGACATAGAAAATGATCCAAGCAACTTTACTCGTTTTGTCGTAATTCAGTCTACGTCAATCGCAGGAACAAAATCAAAGGAACTGAACATTAAGCCTAATATGGCAAGCTTTATCATTAAGACAAAGAATGAACCTGGAGCTTTGTACAGGACTCTTGGCATATTTGAAAGCTATAAGGTAAATCTTACCCGTCTTGAATCAAGGCCATTGGAAGGTCAGCCATGGAATTACTGGTTCTATGCTGATGCTGAGCTTTCTGGAATTCAGGGGGATGTATTTGAATATGTTAATAAACTTACTGATGAGTTAAAAGATAAGACCGAGGATATCCGTCTTTTGGGCATTTATCATGAAAACCGCCATTAATTAAGGGAGGAAATTAATTTTATGGAAGAAAAATATGTTTTGTCTGTACTGGTAGAAAACCATGCTGGTGTATTGAGCCGTGTTTCTGGCCTTTTTAGCCGCCGTGGATATAATATTGACTCTCTTACCGTATGTGAGACTGCTGATCCTGAGCGTTCAAGGATGACTATTGTTGTCCGCGGAGATGAATATATTCTTGAGCAGATAGAAAAGCAGCTTTCCAAGCTTGTAGAAGTAATTTCAATAGAGCATTGTAATCCATCTGAAACTACTCAGCGTGAAATGGCATTGATAAAGGTTAAGGCTGACGGTCCTAACAGGGCTGTCATTATTGAGACTTGCAATATATTCAGGGCTCATATTGTTGACGTTGCTGAGAATTCCCTTATTGTTGAGGCAACAGGAAGCGAGGATAAAATTTCTTCGCTTATACGCCTGCTTGAACCTTATGGAATTCTGGAACTTTTAAAGTCTGGGCTTACTGCTATGGACCGTGGTTCAAAGATAATGAAATAAGTCGCTGCGAGGCAAGGTTTTACAGCTTAAGCCATTTTTCATCAAAAATCTGCCAGCTGTTATATTCTATGACTGCTCTGGCTTTTCTGAATATGCGGACTTGCATGGGAAAGGCGCCTGAATTGATTTCAGGCGCTTTTTTTATACTGCTATTTGACTTTGCAAATTTTATTTGCAGTGTCTCTTTAGAACCGTCTTCATGAGTTAATATGAATGGAAAGTATAGTTCATTGTTTTCTGCTTCCGGAAAAAGAATAGAACAACCTGATATCTTTTTATTTTCACTTTGAGAGGCCTCTTTTGCAAAAGCGAATAATGGATATTCAGGATATATAAAATTGTCCTGAGTTTTTCCTGCATTGTATGCCGTTATTATGCTTTTCTGTATTTTAGAAAGAATTAAAAGCGTATCTTTGTGGGGTATGTAAGCTGTCATTCGATTAGTGTAGAATAAATTAATAAAAAAGTGTAGTATTTTTTGCATGAGTCATAAATTACTTAAAGCATCATTTCTTACTTTTTTCCTTATTATTGCAGGAATTGTCATGTATGTCATGTTCATTAGCATGTCAATTTCAGGAACTGTACTAGGTATGAATGGTGAGAATTTTATAGCTCTTAATGCACAGTCTGCAAGGGCCCGCGTAACTCATCCTTCTAAAAACTCTTCACTGTATTATCAGTTTACTACTAATCAGCGTACTCACTTAATGAACAGGATTAATAAGAATAATGGCGCTGCAATCCAGGCAACGCTTAGAATACTTGGGAAACATGCTAATTTAAAAAAAGAAGTTCCCTATGAATTTGGATTCTTGTATGATAAAGATGGAGAGGCTGTAATTGGTACGGGGCTTGTAAAGGGAGATTTTTCAGATCTTGTAAAAGAAGGGAAAAGCGCTGTGTCGCTATCAATGTGTATTTCGGATTCTAAAAATCTTCCTATAGGTTTTTTTGTTCACGGCATGCTTCCGTATGAATTGTCTGAGATACGCATAGTGGATATGAAAATTGGATGGGATAAAAGTACTGATGTTAATCTATATGCCTTTGGCATTCATGGAGGAAATGTATCGGATATATCTGGAAAGGAACTTGACGTTCGTGATGGCGCAGTCCTTTTTGCTCCTTCCGAAAAAAAACTTCCCCTTCCAAAGGTCCTTGTCGGCCTAAAGCCTGCTCAGACAATAGGAACTCTTGAAAATCAGAAGACCCTTAATTTTTATTATGGAAATGAAAAATTGTCTGTCAGGCGTTCTTATTCCCAGAATTCTGTTACATTGCAGCTTTCTGGATTCAGGGCCGGTTATGATGTTCTTGAATTTGCTGAGCCTTCAGAGATTCTTTCTGCAATGCTTGTTGGCAATGACAAAAAATTGAATGCTGATAAGAACGGCAATGTTTATTATCCTCTTGTTACTGATTTAGGTATGATAGTTCATTGGCCTGAGCAAAAATGGAGAACGGCCGATTATGAGCTTTTTGAGTGGGAGGAAATTCCCCATGTTCTGTTTTTCGATTTTGCAAATTATGATATTCAAAATGATTTCCTTACTAGGCTTGCTTATTTTGCAGAAAAAGCAGGCTATAAAGGTACGCTTGTAAGCGATGAATTTGTTGCAACTCATCATGGCTATAACGCTCATGATTATAAGGCTAAAGATCTGGCTGCATTTTTTACTGTTGCTGCATTAAATAATTTTCGCTTGAAGGGAAGGGAACTGCTTCTGAGGGATATCCTTGTAAAGAATGGTGTCATAATAGCCGAGCAGGATGGTACGTATTCTGAAGGTACTGGCGCTGTCATTTCTTTTTCCCGCCAGTCTCCGGAAAATCTCCGCTGGCAGTTTCTTGCCCATGAAAGCTGGCATGGAATTTTCTTTACAAATGAATCTTTCCGTCATAAGGTTTCTATAATCTATAATTCTTTTGATGATAAAAGCCTTGAATTTATAAAGACATTTTGGGAAACGCAGAGTGGCTTGAATTATGACCGGACTGATGAATATTTGATGCGCAATGAATTGATGGCTTATATAATGCAGCAGAGATACTCATATATAGGGGAATATTTTGTCTCTCTTGCAAAGCGCTGGTCTGTCAACCAAAATGAACCGGAACTGGCAGAATACATACGTAATACTCAGGCATCTGCATTTGTCGAGGCAGGAAAGGAACTGAATGAGTATGCCTTTAATAACTTTGGACTTGCGGCCGGCCGTGTGCATTTAATCGGTCGTTCATATCGAGATTAAATACTTTTTCAGCGCCTACTGTTGTCGGAGGTCCATGACCTGGCATAATAACGGTACCGTCTGTCTGTGAAAAGATTTTTTCTTTTATTTTACTTATCAGCATCCGTTTTGAATATTTACTTGAAGTTTCCCCTATTATTCCAGAAGTAATGGCATCTCCTGTAAAAAGGACATCCCCTATCTTGAATACTAGGCTGTCCGCTGTGTGCCCTGGCACTGCCATATACTCAACTTTTAGCCCTGCAGGCATTATTACTCCGTCACCCTTTAATACGCATGCATTTGATGAACACAGTTCATAGTCTGCAGCATATACGATAGGTGAGTAAATTTTATTAAGCGTAGTGAGTCCTTTTACATGACTTGTATGATTGTGAGTTATTAGTACTGCAGTTAAAGAGTATCCGCCTTCTTCAATCTGCTTTATTATTTGAGTTGTTATTTTTGCAGGATCAATAAGAATTGCTTCCATTACGTTTGGATCGTCATTTACAATCAGGTAAGTGTTTGTGAATTCTTCTATTGTAAGGTGAAAGTATATTTTCATAATTCTTTCTCCTCTTCGTCTTCATAATCAAACTGTTCCTGAAAGTCTCCCATAAGTCCTCCTTTGTTTCGGTCAACAAGAGCTTCTTTTGTATTTGACATTTTAAATGACATTCCATCGCAGTTGGATTCATAGAATACTGTTTTTTTTAGATTACAGTTTTTCATGGAAGCATTCATAAGTATTGATTTTATAAAGCGGGTATTGTACAGGTCGCTGTCATCGAAACTGCACTGATATGCCATGATGCCGTTAAAATTATTATGAATCAGGTCGCTTCCTGTAAAAATTACATGGCCGAACCTGCATCCTGCATACGAAGAAAACTGGATGTTGCTGTTGTTAAAGTAACAGTCTGTAAAAGTTGCAAAGTCATGGGTGCACATTCTGATAACAACATTTTCTGCATGTATGTTTGAAAAAAGGGAGTTCTGAAAGTTGCATCCAATAAATTTCTTGCCGGAGATATCCAGGCCGTCTATAATTGCCCCCGGTATGTTCAGCCCCACAATCTTATCATGTATCCTGACATAATCTAGCATCTGCTTTTTTACTTCTAGGGGATCAGGATGATGCTCAAGGCAATAACTGTGTCCTTCTGAAATATTGCCGTTCTCATCGAATGTTGATACAGCTGTTTTTTTACATCCTTCATGCATGCATGGATTGAATATGTACATACGGATACTTTACGCTATTGAAAACATTTAGTCAAATGGATAGAATATTTTTCATGTGTTGGAAATGTGGCTCTGATATAATTTTAAATACTTCTGTTCAGCGAGATTCAGAATGTCCTGTATGCCATGCAGATTTGCATTCATGTAAGAATTGTTTGTTTTATTCGCCAGGAAGCCATTATGACTGCCATGAGTCTGTTGATGAACTTGTTAAGGATAAGGAACGCTCTAATTTCTGCGACAGCTTTAAAATAAAGACACATTTTTCAGCAAGAAATGGTACTGATTCTTCAGCATCTAAGGATGCAAGAAAAAAGTTAGATGCATTGTTTAGTATATGAAAGATTCTGTTGATTTTGCCTTTTTGGATAGCGGTACTGGGGGAATCCCCTATATGAAGGAATTAAAAAGAAAGCTTCCGTCTGTCCGATGCGTATATTTAGGGGATACTGCTCATTTTCCTTACGGGCAGAAAACTTCTGAAGAAGTAACTGAATGTGCGGCTTCTTCCATTAAAAAGATTGTAGGATTATGGAATCCCAGAGTCTTGATTATTGCCTGTAATACGATAAGTGTTACTGCCTTAGATGAATTGCGCGCCCTTTTTCCTTCACTTCCTATTGTGGGAACTGTACCTGCCATACGTTTGGCTGCCAGAAAAACAAGAAACCATAAAATAGGGCTTCTTGCAACAAATGCTACTGTACGCCATCCGTATTGTACAAAACTTATGGAAGATTTTGCCTCTGACTGCCAGGTGTTTAACAGAGGAGACCCAGACTTAATTTATTTTATTGAGCATTCGCTTTTTACGGCTTCAAAGGAAGAACGCTTGGCAGCCGTAAGGCCTTCCGTTGATTATTTCCTGTCAAACGGATGTGATACAATTATACTTGGCTGCACGCATTTTACTCACATGGCAGGAGATATCGCAGAAGCAGCAGGAAATAATGTCGTTATTGTAGATAGTAGGGATGGCGTTGCCAATCAGGCAATAAATATACAGAAAAAACTTTGGGAAAATGCCGTTACTTCTACTGTTGAGTCTTTAAATAAAGAAGAAACCTGTGATTCGGTCTCTGATTCTGCTTTGCCTGCTGATAAGACTTTCTTTGTAACAAGATGCCGTTCTGAAGATGATGAAAAAGAATATGCAACTTTATGCAAGGCATTTGGCATTCCGTGGGGTGGAGAGATATAATTTCTAAAAATTGCAAAAAAAAACAGTCCGATGGAAATCGGACTGCATTCGTTTACTAATATGCAAATTTAGTAATCGAGGATTAATAATGCTTCAGGATCTTAATCCTAAGGATTAATAATCTTTTTTCTCTGGCTTACGCTTTTTGTTTAAAAGCTTGCGTGCCAAAGTTGTTTTCTTCTGGTGAAGAGTTGTAGAAGGCTTTACAAAGTATTCACGCTTTTTGAATTCGCGGACAATACCTTCTTTTTCAACCATACGCTTAAAACGTTTGATTGCTCTTTCAAGGTTCTCAGAATCGTCTACAACGATTGTTGCCATTATTTAGTTCACCATCCTTTGCTTCGGAAATGCCGAAACATGCAATCATTTTACTGGAAAAAAGCAAATGAATTCAAGTGCATTTCATGTAAAAATGAAAAAATCTTAGAATTTATGCCAGTTCCCTTTCCAGTTGGTCTACCAGGTCTTTGAAAGTTGTTAAGGCAGAAAGTATAGGTGCTGTCTGTTCCATGTCAACTCCTGCAACTTTAAGGCTTTCAATAGGATATCGCGAGCCTCCGCTCTTTAAGAATGTAAAATAGTCGTTGAGCTCTGGCTTTCCTCCTTCAGTCACCCGCTTTGCCAGTGCAAGGGAAGCTGATATTCCTGTTGCATATTTGTATACATAGAATGCATTGTAAAAGTGCGGTATGCGGAGTCCCTCTAAGTCGCTGCTCTTTTCAAAATGCATTTCGCTTCCAAAATATAACTCAAGGAGCTTTCTGTATGTTTCACGAAGGCTGTCTGTCGTAAGGGGAATTCCCTTTTCTGCATTTTCATGTGCAATAAGTTCAAATTCTGCAAACATTGTCTGGCGATGCAGCGTTGCCAGTATGTCAGATGCCCTCATAGAAAGCAAGTATGTCGTAAGTGACTTGTCTCCTTTTTCTTTTGCAGTCTTAAGCATGTATTCAAAAATAAGCTCTTCATTAAAAGTAGAGGCTACTTCTGCTTCGAAAATAGTATATTCATAGCTCATAAATGGATTGTTATGTATGCTGTACCATGAATGCATTGAATGTCCGCCTTCATGTGCCATTGTGTATACATCGCGTATGGAATCTTCCTTATAGTTCAAGAGAATGTATGGGTATCCCTTGTATGCCCCTGAAGAAAAGGCTCCGGAATGCTTTCCTTTGTTTTCATATCTGTCTGCCCATCCGTTTAGAAGGCCGTTGCAGAGAGTGTCTGTATATTCTGTTCCAAGGACTGCAAGGGCATTTCTTATTATTTCAACTGATTCTTCATAAGTTGTGTGTGATTTTACTGATTTTACAAGAGGAACGTAAACGTCATAGTGCCTCAGCTCTTCAACGCCAAGCACCTTTTTGCGCAATGAGTAAAATCTGTGCAGAGGCTCAAGGTTTTCATGCACTGTATTTACAAGGTTGCGGTATACGCTTACAGGAACTTTGTCTCCGTAGAGGGCAGCTTCCAGTGATGAATTATAACCGCGGGCACGGGCATGAAAAATATCGTTTGCAACAGAACCTGCGTACAGCGATGCAAGTGTGTTTGCGTGTGATTCAAAAGTGTTATAAAATTTTTCGTAAGCTTCTTTCCTGATTTTTCTGTCAGGATTTTCCATGAAATTTGTCCATGTGCTGTGAGTGAGGGGAAGTTCCTTTCCGTCAACTTTTACGGTTCCAAAATTCAAGTCTACGTCAGAAAGAAGAGAGAATGTGTTGCTTGCTGTCTGTCCTGATTCTGATTGCAGGGCAAGGATCCTTTCTTCTTTCTCTGAAAGTGTATAAGGCTTTACATGAAGGATTTTTTTTATGTAAATGCGGTAATCGTCAAAATCTTTTGATTCTATCCATTTATTAATTTTTTCGTCAGGAATCGAAAGAAGTTCCGGCGTATAAAAACTCAGCTGTGCCTGGCTCTTTGTATATGCCATCATTGCACGGTTTACTTTATCTTGCGAAGAACTGTCGCTTTGGTCAGCTTCATTTAAAAGATTTGCATAATGGAATACGTTTTCTAAAGTCCGGCTTAATGCTTCGTCTGCTTTTAGGGCACTGAGCAGGGTTTCTGCACTCTGTGACAGCTTTCCCTTAAAATTGCAAAGTGCATCTGTAAGTTCTGGCAGTTTTTTTAAATCTGACTCCCATTCTTCATCTGATTTATAGATTAATGAAAGGTCCCATTTGTCTTTTGCAGGGACATCTTTGCGTAACGGTATGTTTTCTTTACTCATAGCGTTAGTTTATCACAACTGCGATTTTGTTACAATTGCACTTTTTTTTACATAAAATACAGACGAGAATTAGATAACGAAGACTTTTTTTTTGGAGATTTAAATATGAATTTTGTTAAAAGATCCATGGTTTTGATAGGAACTCCGGTTGCAATTCTGTTTTTTTTTACTACGATTCTTGCTGCTTCTTTTGTTTCTAAATCTTCAAAAAATCAGACTTTGTCCTTTATGCAGTCTCATACACAGAAATGTGTACTTGAATTAGAGAATGTCTTGCAGGCTCCGATGAAAATGACCGAAGCCTTAGCATTGTTTTTTAGGGAAGGTTATTACAAAAGTAATGCAACTACTAATGATGTGTTTGTAAACTTGTCTTATGCTTATCCTATGTTTTCTGGCTTTTACGGCTGCCGTACAGATAAGACTATATTTAAGACTCCAAAATTAAAGTTGCCGGACAATTTTGACCCTACGTCTCGCGGATGGTACAAAGGTGCTGTCCAAAAGAATGGGGAAATGTTTTATTCTGATGTTTACGTTGATGCTTATACTAAGGAACTGGTAGTGACTTTTTCTCAGGCCATATATAAAAATCACATTCTTGAAGGTGTTGTTGCTTTCGATTATCCATTGACAGATCTGCTATTCCTGCTGGGGAACCTTAAGACTTCAAGCCTGGATCAGTCATTCATTCTTTCTTCTAAAGGGAACTTCTTTATGCATGATTCTTTCCTTCCTGATGAAAATATCTTGACTGTGGAAAACGGTGCTTATGAAAAAATAGGAAGTCAGTTACTTTCCCGTATGGGGGAATTTGTGTATGGCAAGATTGGAGGCAAAAACTATGTGTTCATCGCTTCCGAAATTCCTACAACAGGGTGGATCTATGTACTTGGAAAGGAAATGTCAGAACTGAACCGCACTACGAATATTATATCTTTTATTCTTATTGTAATCTTTGCTATTCTTTTTTCTTTTATCATGTTTGTTACTGCCGTTACAATGAAAAAAATGCATAGGAAAGCTCAAAAGGCAAGCGAAGATTTGGCAAAAGAAACTCAAAGCCTTGCAGTGGCTGCAAAGGAAAATGCTGCTACAAGCCAGGATCAGAGTGCAGCTGTCAAGGAAATAGTGGCAACTATGGAAGACAACAATTCGTTGTCTGAAAGCATTGCAATAAAAATAAAAGACGTGTCTGATGTTGCAAAGAATACGAATGAAAATGTAAAGCACGGACTTTTTTATCTTGAAGATAATGTTCGGCGTCTTCATGATATTGCCTTTGCAAATCAAAGTACCATAGATGAAATAAAGAGGCTTGGCGAAAAAATAGATAATATTTGGGATATAGTAACTCTTATAAACAGCGTTGCAGACCAGGCAAAAATCATAGCGTTTAATGCTGAGCTTGAAGCTAGCAGCGCCGGTGAAACTGGAAAGAATTTTCATATCGTTGCATCTGAAATCAGGCGTCTTGCAGATGGAATTATAGACGGTACAAAAGAAATAAAAGACAAGATTAATGAAATTCAGCAGTCATCAGACAGTTTGATTATTGCAAGCGAAAGCGGTACTGAAAGGATTAATGAGGGGTGCTCGAATGCAAAGATTCTTGAAAAACGTTTTGCAAGCATAAAGAATGCCTCTGAAATAACTGCAGGAAGTGCTGGAGACATAAGGGACATCATTCAGCAGCAGGTAATGGCCAGCGAACAGATCCTTATAACGCTCAGGCAGATATCAGATGGCGTAGAAAACTTTACGTCTGCTACAGAGAATATTTCTGCTGCATCTGAAAATCTTAAGGAAATATCGGAGAAATTAAATGGGTAAAAGGCTTAAATTCCTTGCTATTGCTGTTGGCTTATCGTTTTTTGCAATTGGGATTTTCTGCATAAGTATTAATGTTTACATGGTTTCGTATGCAAAGCCTTATATATATTCAGATGTGGATTCCTTACCGTACAAATATGCCGCTATCCTTCCTGGAGCAAAAGTATACAGAAATTCTGTCTCTCATGTTGTCAGGGATAGGGTTGAGGGCAGTCTGCAATGCTTGAATTCTGGAAAAGTTGAAAGGATTCTTGTATCTGGCGATCACGGAAGGACAGGGTATGATGAAGTGAATCAGATACGCCGTTTCATGCAGGGAGAGTATGGGACTGATGGCAGTCTTATTTTTATGGATCATGCGGGGTTTTCTACCTATGAAACAATGTATAGGGCCAGAGATATTTTTTGCGTAAAAGACGCTGTCATTGTTACTCAGAAATTTCATGTATACAGAGCAGTTTATATTGCCCGCAAGCTTGGACTTGATGCCGTGGCATTTGTGGCCCCTGAAATGGTTTCGTATTCAAGGGAATTGCATCATGCATGGGAATTCCGGGAATTCCTTGCAAGAGTCAAGGCATTCTTTTCTGTTGCGTTAAATGTGAAGCCTACATATCTGGGGGAGCAGATTCCTATAACTGGCGATTCAGGCAAAAGCTGGGATTAAGAAATAAATATGAAGCCTTAAGTCTCTTAAGTCTTTAGTTTTTATTGACCATGACGGAAAACTGTGGAATAATGCAGGATAGATTATTATAAAAATGGAGCTTGATTATGGTTGCATTGATCGTAGGTGTTTTATTAATGGCATTTTGTGCTTTCGCATGCCTTCCTGAGGGAGGCCTTGCATGGGGATCTTATGTCATTGATTTTTTAAAGGGATGCGTTCCTGTTTTGGCTGCTTTCATAGGCCTTATTTCTGTATTTATAGGACTTGCAGACATTAAGGATAAGAAAGAGGCAAAGAAAGAGGAGCTTGCAGCCCGTAAGGCTGAAGAAGCTTCTCCTGAAAAATAGATTTTATAAAAGTGTTATTGTTCTTCTTATTTATGCCTTGACTAAGTTTCTTGAATAATGGTATAGTAATATACCCCGTATATATTGCAGACAACTGCTCATTGTTTGCAAACATTCAGGATTCGATGCAAAATCCTGTATGTAATGTTTTTAATAGAAAGGTATATATACAATGAAGACGATTTTTGCTAAACCAAATGACGTTAAGCACGACTGGTACATCATTGATGCTTCAGGCAAGACCCTTGGTCGTGTAGCTCAGAAAGCCGCTAGTGTACTTCGCGGAAAGAACAAGCCTACTTATACTCCTAATGCAGAGTGTGGAGACTTTGTTGTAATTATTAATGCTGAAAAAATTCAGGTTTCAGGCAATAAGGCTGATAATATGAAGTACCGTCACTATACTGGATTTGTACACGGTCTTCGTGAATATTCATTCAACCAGCTTCTTGCAAAGCATCCTACAGATCCTCTTAGAAGGACTATTGAAGGTATGCTCCCACATAACCGCCTCGGTCGCAAAATCAGCGGCAACTTGAAGATTTATGCTGGCAGTGAGCATCCTCATGCTGCACAGAATCCAAAACCTCTTGAAGTATAATGTAAAAGGAGTTTATTGTGGTTAGAAATATAGCAATTGGTACAGGTAGAAGAAAGACAGCAACAGCTCGCGTATTTTTGCGTGAAGGTTCTGGAAAGATTGTTGTTAACGGAAAGGATGTAAAAGATTATTTTTCAACTCCTTCTCAGGTAAATCTTGTTAATCAGCCTTTGCTGGTTACTTCAAACGGTAATAAGTTTGATATTCTTATTAACGTATGTGGTGGCGGTCTTAATGGTCAGGCAGCTGCATGTCTTCATGGCATTTCACGCGCTTTGACACAGGTAGATCCAAACTGCCATACAGCTTTGAAGGCAAATGGTTATCTTACTCGTGATTCTCGTATGGTTGAACGTAAGAAGTACGGTCAGCGCGGTGCACGTAGAAGATTCCAGTTCAGCAAGCGTTAATGTTTTTACCCTGAAGATGATTATTCAGGAAATAAAGCAGACTTTGTCTGGGGTGTACGAGATTACACCGGAGGCAGGGTCTGCCTTTTTTTTGCGTGCTTCATATTTAAATTTAGTAGCAGAACGGCGCTTATGCATTAATGAAAGTTTTACAGATGAAGAATATGCCGATATTTTAAATGCAGCATTAATTTATTCTGTAGAAGTTGCAGCGATGTCGTATTTGGCGCGCGCTGAGCAATGCCGTTCAGGATTAACTGCAAAGCTTCTTAAGAAGGGATTTAATAAGAGTGCTGTTGAAGCTGCACTGGACTATTTAGAAAGTGTTCGGTATCTTGATGATGGTCGTTTTGCCGGCGCTTGGCTTAGGAATAGGGCAATTGATCATGTTGAAGGCCGCTTGCGGTTAAGCTCTGAGCTTTTTTCCAGAGGCATAAGCAGAGTTGTCGTTAAGAATGCCCTTGATGAGTTTTTTTCTAATCATGACGAGCATGAACTGTGCCGCCTTGCATTGAAAAAATGTCTGAGGCAGAAAAAGGAAGAGGATAAGATATACGCATCTTTGCAGCGTAGTGGATTTTCAATAAAAGAAATAAGGTCCGTTTTGAATGAACAGAGATTTAAACAGAAATGATAACTCAAAAAAGCCATTGGTTTACTCTGCGATGGAAGTTGCCCGATTTTGTGGAGTTGTAAATCAAACTGCGATTAACTGGATAAAGAATAAATATATAAAGGCATTTCAGACTCCAGGAGGTCAGTATAGGGTATATCCTGAAGACCTTGTTGATTTTATGAAAAAAAAGAATATTCATATACCTGTAGAGCTCCTGCAGGCATGCCATAAATCTGACGGAAAGAATATTCTTCTCCTTGTTGATGATGATAGGGTCTGGAATGATGTAATGGCTAAGTATTTGAGCTCTAAATTGGAAGAGACTGTCATTATACAGGCTTTTGACGGTTTTGAAGCAGGGGCCCTGATGGTAAAGAAAAGGCCGAATTTAGTTGTCTTAGATTTGGATTTGCCAGGAATTGATGGCATTAGGATTTGTAAGACTATAAGTGAGGAAAATTCCTTCGGGAAGCCGTCTATTATTGTTACTACAGCCTTGGAAGATGACGGGCTTGAAAAGAGGTGCCTTGAACTTGGAGTTTCAAAATTTCTTAGGAAGCCTGTCAATCTTCCTGCTCTTGCAGAAGATCTTGTCGAACTATATTAGCATCCCAGTATTTTAGTTATATATATATCCTGGGTAAATATAGGCTGGAAACTTAACTTTAGAAGAAATGACTTTTTCTACAGCATCTGGAAGTTGTGATTTTGCATGCAGCTTAGACATTCCCATAAAAAGATGATAAAGGGAATCTTCTTTTTCATATTTATATTCTGATATTTCATAATCATTATTTTCAAATTCATTACGCTTCATTGCTTCTACAAGTTCATCCCAACTGCCAATACTGTCAATGAGTCTGTTGTCTAGAGCCTGCTTTGCTGTATATAATCTTCCGTCTGAAAGTTCTACAGTTTTTGCTTTGCTTAATCCCCTTGCATCTGCAACAATATTTGTAAATTGATCATAGCATTCATCTGCAATGGACTGCATGATGGCTCTCTGTTCATCTGTGACAGGCTCATTATAGTTACCCATGTTTTTATTTTTTCCTGCATGGATTGTCTCAGATTTTATTCCATACTTATCCATAAGTCCTGTCAAATCTGTAAACTGTCCGCAAAGAACGCCTATGCAGCCGCATAATGTATTTCTGTTTGCCATTATATAATCTGCGGCACATGACATGTAATAACCGCCGCTTGCAGCCATGCTTGCAAAGTATGCATAGACAGGCTTATTCTTCTTGTAGTCCATCAATGCAAGGTAAACTTCATCTGTTTCATATACGCTTCCACCTGGAGAATTGATAAACAGTATGATTCCCATGTTTTTTTCATCATTTTTTAGATCTTCGATTGTAGATAATAGCCATTTCTGGTCGTAACTGTTGCCTGTTTCAGCTATGACTCCTGTTATGAATAGCTTTGCTATGTATTTCTGTGCATTCTTAGGAGTTTTTGACTTAAATACCGACGATGGAACTTTTTCTGTACTTGCATTTTCTCCGTCTTTTGTTACGCTGACATTTATGATCTTTGAAAAATCTTTTTTTTCATAAATAAAACTTAGCACAGCAATTACTGCTAAAATGGCAAATACTATAATGCCTGTTTTTTTCTTTGAATTTTTCATTAGAATGTTCCTTCGTTATTGTCTGGATTTTCTTTTTGTTCACCTAATTTTTCTATATAGACGCCGCTGCCTAGATGTACTGTTCCTTTTTCATCATTTTTTTCTGCCCTTACGGTTTCAGCATCTTCTGCATTTGAAGTATCCCAATTGTATTGAGTCGCCGTTGAACTGGAAGCTGAAGTGGAAGTGGAAGCTGAACTGGAACCCTCGCTAGAACTGTTAGGATTTTCTGCTGCAGCTTTGCCTTCAGCCATAAAGTCTGACTCCTTTACTGTTCCACTTTCCAAGGCTTGTTGCTTGATACTGTGATATGCATTTACTCTTGCCATTGTCATGTATGGGAATACCCAAAGACCCAAGATGCCCCCTGTAAATCCTGTAAGTATAAGCCATCCGATAAAGCTTAAATCCATGACAAATAAATCCATCTTATAGCCTTTTGTAATTTTCTTACTTAGGTTCATTGCGGTACGCACATCCATATCTGGATATTCTGTAATAATGAAGAATATCTGTGAATACGAATAAAATTTTACGATTCCAGGAATAACGAACAAAAGCATCCATAAAAATGTCCATAATATTACCCACAGCATGCTCAAGATGCCATTGAGCCAGTGTGAAAATCCCTGTATGAATGTTGAAAAAGGCTGTTTTTCTTTTGTATGGGAAAGTGTTATGAATAGATATACATTTGCTATATTGAGCACGGCAGATGCACAGATTGCTATTACAGGGATTTTTGACCCAAGAGCAGTCATTATGACAATTGTTATTAATGTTGCAAGAACAGGTGTTCCCCATCTTCCCTGAAGCTGTTTTTTTGCTATGTTCTTATATGCAGCTCTGTTGAACATTTTGATTACCTCTCTGAATTTTATTTTATATAGACCTAAGCATTTCGCTGTAGTAACGTTTTTCTATGTTACTTTTTGGAATGCCTGTCATTTCGAGCAGTCCTTCAAGTTTAGCATGAATTTCGGCGACTGTCTGCATGTCATTATCCGAAGATAGGATTTCTATTTCCAGAAAGTCGCCTAGTGGAGGGACTGCACACAGTTCGAATGTCGCCTTAAGATCTTTTGCCATGGCTTTATTTGCAGGAATGGCAAGTTCCCAGTCCATGACGTCCTTGTGTTTTTTTAACTGTACGGAATATCCTGTGTCTATAAGAAATGCCTTTAAGGCTTCTGGCGTTGACACAGAACATTCCTTTTCATCATTTACTTCTATAGTTGTTCCACCTTCATCAGTCCTTAATTCCTTTAGCTTATACGTAACAAGAAAAGTCTCTTTTCCATCAGAAGTTTCTTTCCTGATCCTTATCTTGTGAGTGTCATTTGCGGACTTTCCATAATATTCGTCATCACGTATGATATGCCCCTTATAAGAGGCCTTTTCATTAAGTACCTTTATAAGGGTGTTTCTGTCATAAACGTGAGCCTTTAACTCTATTTCTGTCATGGCAGCCTACAGTCTCTGCACTTCAGCAGTCTTGTAAGGATTAGCTGGAGAATCCTTTCCGTCTATCACGGCAACAATTTCATTTTTGTCTGCTAGCATTTCTGCCGGAATTATATTGCCTTCAATCTTTTTGCCGTTTACTGTAAGGGAAGGAATTCCTTTGCATGCATGATTTGGATTTTTTACTGTAATATTCAGAATCTTTCCCCTAAAGCGTCTTTGAACAGTAAAGCCGTCCCATGAATTTGGAATGCATGGGTCAATCATCATTCCTTCGTACTGAGGTCTTATGCCGAGTATGTATTGGGTCAGGCTGTAGTAAGACCATGTTGCAGCTCCTGAAAGCCATGATGTGCGGGTATTTCCTGGACGAGGACTGAATATAGAGTATGTTGTCTGTCCCTGTACGTAAGGTTCGCTCTGTCTGATTTCTGCTTTGTCGTTGTATGCTGCAGGAAGGGCAGACTTGCAGTATTCATAGGCCCTGTTTCCGTTTCCAAGCATGGTTTCTGCAATAATGCCCCATCCTTGAGTATGATTGAAAATTCCTGCATTTTCTTTAATGCCTGGATTAAATACAACTGCTCTCATTACGTCTACGCTAGTCTTTACGAATGGCGGCATGCACAGCATAAGTCCATAAGGAGTTGCAAGCTTTTCCTTTACAGTCTGCATGCACTGCTGAGCCTGCTCTGGTGTGGCGGCTTCTGACAGTACTGCCCAGACTTGTGTATTGAAATATACTTGTCCTTCTTCATAGGTCTTTGTTCCGTATACAGTTCCGTCTTCTCCAATGGCCCAAATCCACCAGTTCCCATCCCAGCATTTTTTCTGTATTGCCTTATCTAATGAGTCTCGGATGCCTAAAGCCCAGGCTTTTTCATCTTTCTTTCCAAGGCGTTCTGAAATGTCTGCATAAGTGGTAAGTCCCAGTCTTAACTGAAAGGCTACGAAAAGACTTTCGCCATGATATCCTAGTTTAAGGCAGTCGTTCCAGTCTGCGAGCAGTCCGCAAGGCAGGTCATTTTTGCCCATGTGATTTAAATTGAACAAGAGAGCCTGTTTTAGATGTTCATAGACTGTAGCCTGTCCTTTGTCTGCATAAGGAACAACCTTTCTGTATAAGTCAAATTTACCGCTTTCTGCAATGTATGCAGGTACTGCGTTGAAGAACCATAGGCAGTCATCAGAACGGTAGTCTTCTTCTTTTGGAGGATTTTCATGCCCAGGATTATGATCTGTCCTAATGACAGGAATTGCTCCTCCATTGCTGACTTGCCCGCTAAGCATGCGTATCATTCTAGCTTCAGCTTCTTCAGGAATGGCGGCGGCTACACCTAGAATGTCCTGAACGGAATCTCTAAAGCCCAGTCCGTCGCGTTCTCCGTTGTATACTAGTGATGCTGCACGGCTCCAGGCGAATGTAATGATGCAGTTGTAAAGTCCCCACATGTTTATGGTATGGTTTATGTCTGCATCCGGTGTATTTACTATAAAGCTGTCAAGCTTTGAATGCCAGCTGCTTTTGAGTTTTGCAAGTTCTTCGTCAGCCTTTTTTAATGATCCGAATTCTGCAATTGCTTTTTTGCCGTAAGTGTCTGCACTTCCTATGCCGAGCATAATCATTACTTCTTTAGATTCACCTGGATTAAGTGTAATGTCAGCCTGTAAGGAGCCGCAGCCAGAATCGCCGTAGGCATTGGAATTTGTACATGCGCCGTTTTCCAGGACTTGAGGTTCCTTATAGCTGCCGTAAGTGCCAATGAAAGCATCTCTGTTAGTGTCATATCCAGTTATGTCTGTGCCGACAAGAGTCATCCATGTATTCATGGAAACGTCTCCGCCTACCTGAACCTGCTGTTCTGGATTCTGCTTGAGAAAGTTGTCATGAATTGAAATAGATAAGATATTGTCTTTAAACTGACCTTTAGTAATGAAAAGGGAATATTGAAGGTTTACAAGATCCTGCTCTGTAGACCATTGGTTTGAAAATTCACAGTAACTGAAGGTACGTAGTTTTCTTACGCGGTCACTTGTATTTGTAAGCCTAAGCCTCCAGTATTCAAATGTCTGTCCTAGCGGAACAAAATATGTTGTCTCGGATGTTATGCCTGCATAAGATGATGTAATTTTTGTATATGCCGTTCCATGACGGCATTCACTTTTATACTGGTCTAATTTTTTTCCGACAGGCTGCCATGATGCAGACCAGTAGTCTTTTGATTCTTTATCCAGAATGTAAAAATAGCGTCCAGGCTGATCCATAGGGACTGAGTTAAAGCGAAGCCTCATGAATCGTCCTCGCGCACCTGACTTATAAAAACCGTATCCGCCAGCATTATTTGTTATGACGGCACCATATTCAGTAGATCCAAGGTAGTTGCTCCAAGACTGTGGAGTATCAGGACGTGTAATGACATATTCTTTATTTTCATCGTCAAAGAAACCGTAGTTCATTTAAATCCTCTTATACTGTAAAGAATAATTTATAATGCATACTTTGTCTAGAATGAGGTTAATCAGATTGTATTATTGAGTATTCCGCATAAGCAAAGTTATTTGCGTGCAATGTCTTATAAATCGCTGTTTTTTATCATTGCAATTTATTTTGCGATAAGAAAATATGTATTCATTTTGCCTTTTCCCTTGACTTCTGCCTCAATGCTTTCACTGTAAGGAAAAATATTTTTAGTTAACTTGTATGTCGTTTCGCTTACATGAATGCGCATTGGCTCTCCTGTACTTTCCATGCGGCTTGCTACATTTACAGTATCGCCCCATATGTCATAAATGAATTTTGACTTACCTATTACTCCCGCAACAAGATTTCCTGTATTTATGCCTATGCGTATCATGATATTTGTTGAAGAATTTCTGTTAAAGGCATTTACATCTTCAATAAGGCCCTTTGCAAAGCGGACCATTTTTTCAGCTCCGTTGTTGTTGCTGTCTTCTGACAGACCTGATGCTGCCATATATGCGTCACCTATAGTCTTGATTTTTTCAATGCCTTCTCGCTTGGCCCGTTCATCAAATTTAGAAACCATTTGATTCAGCATAGTGACAACTTCTTCTGCATTCATTCCGCTACTCATTTTTGTAAAGCCTACTATGTCTGTAAAAAGTACTGTAGCGGATGGAAACTTTTTTGCTATGGTACGGTCAGGATGCTCTGAAAGTTCTATAGCTACAGGTGCAGGAAGGATGTTCAGCAGAAGATTCTCTGCTTTTTCATTTGCAACCTTAAGTTCCTTCGTTCTTTCTTCAACTTTTTTTTCTAGTACAATTTGATATTTACGCATGGAACGGAGCTTAAGGTATATGATGCCTGCAATAATAAAAGCTGTGGCTATAGGAAACCATGGGCGCTGCCAAAAATATGGCGTCTTAATAATTGTAAGCGGTTTTGATGGATCTCCCTGAATGCCGTCACTGTTTTGGGAAATTAATGTAAAGTGATATGTTCCAGGCTTCAAGTTTGTATATGAAACATTTCTAACAGCCGTCCAGTCCGAATAAGAGTCATCAAATCCAGCAAGCTTGTATTTGAATCTCATGCTGTCAGAAGATATAAAGCTCATGCCTGTGTACTTTATGCTAAGTCGTTTTGCAGATGGAGACAGTATAATAGTCTCTCCGTGGTAGTCTTTCGTTACGCTATCTATGGTATATTCTTGAATTTCTATTCTTGGTGCAAATTTATTCATTCCTACTTTTTGCGGGTCAAAGATTGCAAATCCATCTGTGAGCGTAAACCATATCCTTTTTTGAGAATCTTTTGCACTAAGGGATGTGGATGTAACTCCACTTGTAATAAGTCCATCAGAAGTTCCATAGTATCTTGCAGAAACTTTTTTACGAATACCCGAAACCACACCTTCCATTTCAGAATACGGAACAGAAAATACGCCTTTATTGCTTGTCATCCAAACGATTCCTGAATCGTCACAAATCATCTGGAAAACGCTATCTGTACCAAGGCCTGTCTTTGAGTTGAAGTTTACGAAGCTGTCTGTTTCTTCAATATATTTAGAAAGTCCTGTTCCTGTTCCTATCCAGATATCACCTTGGCATTCTAGAATTTTAAATATTACATTGCCAGAAAGGCCTTCGTCTGTTGAATAGTGTTTTATGATTTGCCCATTTTTTAGTATGAATACACCCCCTCCATTAGTGCCTGCCCATACCTGTCCTTTCTTATCTTCATAAATCCACATGATGTAATGATTTGTAAATCCATCTTCTTTTGTAAGGGTTGTTATTCGACTGTCTTCATGATGTATTATTGAAAGTCCTTGAGGAGTTCCTATGTAATAATCTCCATTTGCAATTTTAATGCAGACTCGTCCTTTGCTGCTGTTGATGCCGTCATCAGCAGTCCATTTTTTTATCTTGCTATCTTTTGTAACTATTATCTGCGGTGTGTCAGAATATGAAGATATAAGAAGTTCTCCGTCTTTTGTCAGTCCTACATAACGGACTCTGATATTCTGGCATGCTGCTGTAATGTCATTTGTAATGAATTGATTGTCTTTATAGCATCTTAATCCGTCATCACATCCCATCCATGTAACGTTTCTAAGCTTATCTTCGCAGATGCAGTTTACGCTTGTTTCCATGTGAACGGTACGGAATTTTCCCTTGCTGAGCTTTTGAAGGCCGCCTCTGTTAAGGCCTATCCAGAAGTTTCCTTCTCTGTCTTCCAGTATGCTTGTAATTACATTGTCGGTAAGTCCATTCTGTGTATTGTAGTAAGATCGCTTTCCGTCATGCAGAACCATTATTCCTGCATCGGAGCCTATCCAGTAATTGCCTGAAGAGTCCTGCATGATCATGTTTGATGCAAAGCAATTGAATCCTTCTGGGGTAACTTCATATAAGGTTTCTTTGCCATCTTTCATTTTTATTATAAAATTAGGTTCGCCGACAATCCATGTGTTTCCATCTTCATCTTCTGTAATATAGTAGATTCCAGGATTTTCTATTTTAGTAATTCCTTCGAATCTTTTTAACTTGTCATTTTCGAAAATAAAGCAGTCTGAAGTTTCCGTTGTAATCCACATGCGGCCCTTTCGGTCACAATAAAAGTGTTTGACGGAAATTTTAGAAATTTCATCTTCAGTAAGTCCTTTAGGTTTATGTATGTTTCCGTCTGGAGTTCTGTAACATAAGCCTGCTGATGTTCCTATCCAGACATTGCCGGCTTTGTCTTCGCATAATGCATTTACTTTGTTATTTGTGAGCCCGTCTTCTATAGTAAGCTTTGTGATTATACCGTCTGGAGCAATGCATGTTATTCCTTCATCATTGTGGCCTACCCAAATGTTTTCCCTTGAATCCTGAATTAAGGATCTTGTAGATGTAAAGTCGTATTTTTCATCTGTGGAACGGCAGTATACTGTGAATTCTACACCGTCAAAGCGGACAAGTCCGTCATAACTGCCAATCCATATATAACCTTTTTTATCCTGCATTAGTGCAGTAATGGTCATTCCTGGAAGTCCGTCTGATGTATCCCAGCTCTTTTTAACAAAGTCATCAAAGAATGTCGGGTCTTCTTGTATGATTTCTGTTGTTTCTGAATATACAGGAAAAAGGAAGTTGCAGAGAATCAGACTTAATGTTATTTTGATAACCTTTGAAAATAGCAGCATTTAAACCACCTGTATTGATTTGATTTTACTATTTTTACTGTATTTTTATTATAGCATGACTTTATTTATCTTGATATTTCCTTTTTATAATTTTATTAATGCGTATTGTTACTTATGAAGAGTTCTATGTATATTTATAGAAGATATATTGCTACAGATTAATAAAAATGCAATAATAAGGACATGAATACATTTCCATTAACACATGAGCAGCTTTTAGAGCTTGTAAAGAAATATCCGACACCATTTTATCTGTATGATGAAAAAGGAATTCGGGATAATATGCATTATTTTAAGAACGCATTCAGTATTTTCCCAGAGTTTAGGGAATATTTTGCGGTAAAGGCTTTGCCAAATCCATATATCCTTAAAATCCTTAAAAGTGAAGGCTGTGGAGGAGACTGTTCCAGCTTACCGGAACTTATGCTGTGCGATAAGGCCGGAATTGCCGGTAAAGGAGTTATGTTTACTAGTAATGAAACTCCTGCAGAAGAATATGTTTATGCTTATGAGCATGGAGATATTATAAATCTTGATGATATTACTCATATTGAATATCTGAAGAAGGCTCTTGGCGGTAAGCTTCCTGATACTATCTGTTTCCGCTATAATCCAGGACCTCTAAAGGAAGGTGGAAATGCAATTATCGGTAAGCCGGAAGAAGCAAAATATGGACTTACCTACAAGCAGATGATAGAAGCTTATAAGACTTGCAAGGCTGAAGGGGTAAAGCATTTTGGACTTCACACTATGGTTGCAAGCAACGAACTGAATCCTGACTTCTTTGTAGACACTGCACACCTTGTATTTGACTTGGTTCTTGATGTCCAGAAGCAGGTAGGCATAAACATTGAGTTTGTTGACCTTGGAGGCGGAGTAGGAATTCCTTATAGGCCTGGGCAGAAAAAGGTTGACCTTGAATATGTAGCACGTGAAATCCGCAAACTGTATGACAGCATGATTGTTCCTGCTGGCCTTGATCCTCTTGCTATTTGCTTTGAATGCGGAAGGCCTATTACGGGGCCTTATGGCTGGCTTGTAACAAAAGCTGTTCATGAAAAGCATATTTACCGTGAGTATATCGGATGTGATGCAAGCATGGCAGATTTAATGCGTCCTGGAATGTATGGTGCATATCATGAAGTAACTGTCAGTGGCAAAGAGAATGCTCCTAAAGACCATGTCTATGATGTTGTAGGAAGCCTTTGCGAGAACTGCGATAAGTTTGCAGTGCAGAGGAAATTGCCTAAGATTGACATTGGCGACCTTATTATTATTCATGATGCAGGCGCTCATGGACGTTCTATGGGCTTTAACTATAATGGAAAGCTTCGTGCCGGTGAATTGATTAAACGCTGCGACGGCAGCGTTGTTCAGATTCGCCGTCGCGAGACTATAGAAGATTACTTTGCGACCTTAGACTTTACAGGCCTTACTGATGGCTCATGGTAAGTTGACCGGCGATGGCAAAGCACCTGTCGCCGATTTTTTCTATCTGACGGACTAAATCCATGTAAAGCAATTCAGCCTTTACGTTGGCGCCGCCTTCAAGTCTGTTGCGTGCAACTTTCTTGAGGGCTTTTCTTCTTGCATCAATGCCGTCTTCAAGTTCTTTTGCATATTGCATCTGAGGTTCTGACAGAGTCTTGTCTATGTTTCTGTATACAAATTGCAGGAGCTGACGTACAAGTTCCAGGTAAGGCAAAAGGCTGTTGAAATCTTCCTGCGGGTATACATACTGCTTTTCATTCATTCGCTTGATGTATACGCCTATGCTAAGGCAGTCGTCAGAAAGGCTTTCAAGTTCTCCTGTAATCTGAATGAGCATGTTGATTAAGTCATTCTGATGGTTGTCAACGTCAAGCTGCTCGCATTTTATAAGGTAGTTTACAAGCTGCTCGTGCATTTGATCCATATAATTTTCTTCATTTACAAGATTTCCGTAGTGATCTGTAATGAATCTGCCAGAACGGTCTGTAAAGCCATACTGCAGTCGGTCAAACATTTCTACGCCGATATCAGCCATGCTCTTTACTTCATGCTGTGCTGCAATTATATATGTCATTGGAGAATTGCGCATTGGAGATTCCGGGAAGTCCAGCTTATATTCTGTAGGAGCGTCATTAGGATTGTCTTTGACAAGTCTAAGCATGAGGGCTGCGATATGCTTTGTCCATGGAAGGAACAGAAGGTTTCCGATGACCTTAAGCAATGTATGGAGCATTGCTATGTGAATGACAATGTTTGACTGCACGCTTCCTGGAACAATAAAATCTACAAGTGATGTAAAAGGCTTTAATAAGGCAAGGGCAAGCAAGGCATTAAAGCAGTTGAACAGAACGTGTACGAGTGACGCCCGCTTTGCATTAGCATTTGCACCGAAAGAAGCCATTATTGAGTCAATGGTTGAGCCTATATTACTACCAATGACTATTGCTGCCGAAAGCTGCCATATAAAGTCTCCGTTCGTAGGGGTTGTAACGTTATATGCCATTGTAATGACGATTGCCGTCATTGCAGATGAAGAATGCATTAAGGCTGTTAAAATAATGCCTATTATAAAGCCTACAGGAATGCTCATGAATCCCATGTTCTGTATTGAAGGCATCATTTCTTCAATATATGTGTTGTTTGAAAGGGCTGCAGAAAGCCATCCGAGTGCAATGAACAGGAGTCCGAATCCCATTATGGCCTGACCGAATCCTTCTTTGTGCCATTTCTTTATAGTTGTAAGAAGATATCCAAAGCCAAAGATTGGAATTGCAAAAACTTCCATCTTAAAGTTAAATCCGAATACTGCAACAATCCACGCGGTAATTGTTGTTCCTATATTTGCTCCAAAAATTACTGGAATTGACTGTTCAAGAGTAATGAGCCCTGCATTAACGAACGTTATTACCATGACAGTGGTTGCGCCTGATGACTGGATAATCATTGTTAAAAGACAGCCTGTAAAAAGGGCAGTGAACCTGTTTCCTGTCATGAAATGAAGTGCTGCCTTCAGCTTTTCGCCGGCTGATTTCTGAATTCCGTCGCTCATTAACTTCATGCCGTATAAAAGAAAACAAAGGCTTCCTGCTATGTGAAATACTGCTGATATAATGGAGGTAACGCTCATAATTTCCTTAGTATAGAGGAAATGAATGTAAATTGTAAGTGGAAACTAGGAAATTTCTTTGCAAAATGATTATTTTTTCCAGAAGGAAGGAAAAAAGAAAATAATCATTGTATATATTTCAAGTCGTCCTGTAAGCATTATAAAGCTGTACCACCACTTTACGGCATCTGGCAGCCATCCATAATTACATGAAGGTGCAAGCTTATTGAATGCAGGTCCGTAATTTCCTATCATGCTTGCAGAGGCTGTGAATGATGTGAATACGTCAATTCCGAACAGAGTTGTAAAGAACGTAGAGATTATGATAAGAGCCATGTATGCAAATATGAATGCAGTGACATTAAAGACTATGTCTTTTCTTCCTGCCCGTTGGTTTATGCGTATAGAAAATATTCCGTGTGGATGAAGCATTCTTTTTACTTCATTATGCAGTTGCTTTGCAGCTATAGTTATGCGGATGACTTTTATTCCTCCTGCGGTAGAACCTGAGGATCCTCCGATGAAGAACATCATGAATACGAGTACCTGGCTTGCCGGATGCCAGAATGTGTAGTCTTCCGTAGAAAAACCGGTGGTTGTAATCATGGTCATGACTTGGAATGCAGAATACCGCAGTGATGTAAAGAAATCCTTAAAATGAGAGAGTTCCAGAAGCGTAATGACAATGACTGAAACGAGTATTATTGAAGCATATGCTTTAAGCTCGGAATCCCTTTTTATATCATTCAGCTTGCCTGTAAAAAGATAGTAATACATTGAAAAGTTTATTCCGGCGAAGAACATAAAGAAAGTGAGAATCCAGTCAATGGCTGCAGAATTGAATGATGCAATGCTTGCATTTCTTGTAGAAAAGCCTCCTGTGCCAAGAGTTGCAAATGCATGGCTTAAAGCGTCGATAAAATCCATTCCTGCAATCTTTAAGAGTATTGCCTCAATTACAGTAAGTCCAAAATAAAGCATCCAAAGGATTTTTGCTGTATTTGTAATTTTTGGCGTCAGCTTTCCTTTTTCAGGACCTGTCGTTTCTGCCTTTATAAGCTGGAAGCCTCCAACTCCAAGAATAGGGAGCAGTGCAACAGTAAGTGCTACGATTCCCATGCCGCCCAGCCAGTGGGTTTCACAGCGCCACAGGTTTATGCTCCGCGGAAGGCTTTCAATGTCGCTTAGTATTGTTGCTCCCGTAGTAGAAAATCCGCTCACGCTTTCAAATACTGCATCTGCAAGATGGGGAATTGCTCCGCTTGCATACAGTGGAATGGCACTGAAAAGGCTTGCGGATGTCCATGCCAGTGCAACTACGGCAAAGGCACTGCGGGTGTTGAGATGTGCTTTTTTCTTTCTGCCTGCAAGAATGAATATAAGCGCTACTATAATGCTGACAGTCATAGGCAGGGCAAAGGACTGAATTACTTCATATTCCTTGCATGCAAGTGCTGTTAGTATAGGTATGATTAATGTGCAGCCTACAATTCCATTAATTGCAAAAACAATGCGTATAACTGTAAAAAACATGTTTGTAACCTCAAACTGTACCGCTGAATTTTTCAAGAATCTTTTTGTCACCGGTTTTTTCTATTAATACAAGGTGATCTTTTGCAGCAAGGACTGTGTTTCCTCCTGGAAGTTCATAATCCTGCTGTCCATGCTTGCGAACAAGAAGCATAAGGTATTCTCCTGGACTTGCAATGTCTTT
>JAILPY010000152.1 GCA_024699235.1 Treponema sp.
TGAATTTAAGCCAAAACCGCTATATTTAGCAAAAAAAATTGTAAATATTACAAAATTCAGTTGCTTAATTTTTTCAATTGGAGTAGTATATAATCAAGACGGAAAGAAAGATTCCGCCGATTGAATTTAACCCTAAACAAATTCTTATATTCAGTGAGGTTAGACTATGGTCCAGAGAGAAGAATGGAAAGGTTTTAAAACCGGACGCCTTTGGCAGGACGAAGTAAACGTCCGTGAATTTATTCAGCTTAACTACACACCGTTTGACGGTGATGCAAGCTTCCTCGCAGGTCCTACAGATGCTACAAACAAATTGTTTGCAGAACTGCAGCGTCTTCAGAAGGAAGAGCACAACAAGAAGTCTGTTGGTCTTGACGGAAAGGAACGCTCAGGTGTTCTCGACCTCGATACAGACATCGTTACAGGCATTACAGCCCACAAGCCTGGCTACATCTGCGAAGACGGAAAGAATCTTGAGCAGGTTGTTGGTCTTCAGACAGACAAGCCTTTGAAGAGAGCTTTCATGCCTTTCGGTGGAATCCGCATGGCAGAGCAGAGCTGCGAGATGTACGGCTACAAGCCAAACGCAGAGCTCCACAAGATCTTTACAGAGTACCACAAGACTCACTCTGATGCAGTATTCCAGGTATACTCACCAGAGATCCGCAAGGCACGTTCAGCACATATCTTGACTGGTTTGCCGGATACATACGGACGCGGACGCATTGTTGGTGACTACCGCCGCATTGCACTTTACGGTATTGACTTCCTTATTGAACAGAAGCAGAAGGACTTTGCAAACATCGGTGACGGCACAATGACTGATGACGTTATCCGCCTCCGCGAAGAAGTTGCAGAGCAGATTAAGGCTCTTGGCCAGATGAAGGAAATGGCTGCTTCTTACGGTTTCGATATTTCTAAGCCTGCAAAGAATGCAAAAGAAGCCTTCCAGTGGCTCTACTTTGGCTACCTCGCCGCTATCAAGACGCAGAACGGTGCAGCTATGTCTGTTGGCCGCATTGCAACCTTCCTTGACATCTACATTGAACGCGACATCAAGAACGGTACTCTTACAGAAGCACAGGCTCAGGAACTTGTTGACCACATCGTAATGAAGTTCCGCATGGTACGCTTTGCCCGTATCGAAAGCTACAACCAGCTCTTCTC
Source organism: Treponema sp. (assembly GCA_024699235.1). GTDB lineage: Bacteria > Spirochaetota > Spirochaetia > Treponematales > Treponemataceae > Treponema_D. The sequence goes on from JAILPY010000152.1 coordinate 1,168, forward strand.
CGGCGACCCAATCTGGGCTACACTCGAAGTTGCAGGTCTTGGCCAGGACGGACGCTCAATGGTAACAAAGAACGACTTCCGCTTCCTCCACACTTTGGAAAACATGGGCCCTTCACCAGAGCCAAACATCACAGTTCTTTACTCAAAGAGACTGCCTAAGAACTTCCGCGACTATGCCGCAAAGATTTCTATTGACACATCTTCTATCCAGTACGAGAACGACGACATCATGCGCCCGGTTTGGGGTGACGACTACTCCATCTGCTGCTGCGTATCTGCAACACAGACTGGTAAGGAAATGCAGTTCTTCGGTGCACGCGCCAACCTTGCAAAGGCTTTGCTCTACGCAATCAACGGCGGTAAGGACGAAGAAGCAGGTCTTACACCAGGCGTACAGGTTGGACCGGAAATGGCACCAATCACAAGCGAATACCTTGACTACAACGAGGTAATGCACAAGTACGACATCATGCTTGAATGGCTTGCTGGTTTGTATGTAAACACACTCAACGCAATCCACTATATGCACGACAAGTACTACTATGAAGCAGCAGAACTTGCCCTTATTGATACAAACGTTCGCCGCACATTTGCAACTGGTATTGCAGGATTCAGCCACGTTGTTGACTCCCTTAGCGCAATCAAGTACGCAAAGGTTAAGGTTCTCCGCCGCGACATCGACGTTACGGACAAGAAGGGCAAGAGAATCTTTGCTCCTAACATGGCTTACGACTTCCAGATTGAAGGCGACTTCCCACGCTACGGACAGGATGATGACCGCGCTGACGACATTGCAGTATGGCTGCTCAAGACTTTCATGACAAAGATCCGCAAGCACCCAACATACCGCAACGCAGAGCCTTCAACATCTATCCTTACAATTACTTCAAACGTTGTATACGGAAAGGCTACTGGCTCACTGCCTAACGGACGTCCTGCTCACGCACCATTCTCACCTGGAGCTAACCCTTCTTACGGTGCAGAGACAAAGGGCCTCGTAAAGTCTTTGAACTCTGTTGCAAAGCTTCCATACCACTACGCATTGGACGGTATTTCTAATACTCAGACAATCAACCCTAGTGCACTTGGACACGACAAGAATGAGCAGGTTAAGAACCTTGTAAACGTTCTTGACGGATACTTTGACATTAGCCCTATGTCAGGACATACTGGAGCACATCACCTTAACGTTAACGTATTTGGCGTTGAAAAGCTTAAGGACTGCCAGGCTCATCCTGAAAAGCCAGAGTATGCAAACTTTACTGTTCGCGTATCTGGCTATGCAGTACGCTTCATTAACCTTACAAAGGAACAGCAGGACGACGTAATTGCACGTACATGCCATGCTAACCTGTAGTAAAGGAAGTTCTCTTTAGGAACTTTACATGCAGGAACTTTGTAATTGTTCCTGCAGAAAACCGCTGCGGAATTATTTCTGCGGCGGTTTTTTTATGATATAATGTAAGGCGTAAGGAGGCCGTTATGTCTTATGAACTATTGATGGATCAGATAAGGACTTTGCCAGAGGAAGCCGTAAAAGAAGTTGCTTCATTTGTCATGTACATGCAGTATAAATTCTGCGTAAATTCCTCTGTTGACGGGCATAATGCAGAGTTCCTTTCAAGAATTGACTTGGCAAATCAGCAGATAAAAGACGGAAAGGTTGTTGTTAAGACTTTTGAAGAGCTAGAGGCTATGGCAGAAGAATGAGCAAGATTGTTTTTGCAGAAGAAGGATGGAATGATTATCTTTATTGGCAGGGGCAAGACAGGAAAACGCTTAAGAAAATCAATAGGCTGTTGCAGAGTATAATTCGTGATGGAGCATTGGGCGGATAGGGAAAGCCTGAGAGACTAAAATATAGGAATGTCGAGTACAGTCGTAGGATTGATGAAGAGAACAGGCTTGTGTATCAAGTAAAGGAAGGCGTGGTGTTTGTAAAGACATGCCGCGGTCATTATGAGGGCTGATTTTATTTTTATTGTAAGGAGTTTTTTATGTCACAAGGATACATTCATTCTGTAGAGAGTTTTGGCGCTGTAGACGGTCCTGGAGTCCGCTTTATCATATTTCTTGCAGGATGCCCCTTGCGGTGCAAGTTCTGCCACAATCCGGACACGTGGGACATAAAGAAAGGTACCCTGCAGTCTGCAGAAGAGCTTATTTCGTCTGCCCTGTCATGCCGCTCTTACTGGGGGGCTGAAGGCGGAATAACCGTAAGCGGAGGCGAGCCTCTTGTGCAGATTGATTTTTTAATAGAGCTTTTTGAGCTGGCAAAAAAACATGGCGTTAATACGTGCATAGATACTGCAGGCGCTCCTTTTACGAAAGAAGGGCCTTGGCTTGAAAAGTTCAAGCGCCTTATGGAGCTTACAGACCTTCTGCTTATGGACATAAAGCATATAAATAATGAAGAGCACGTCAGTCTGACGGGAAAGGGCAATGGCAACATAATTGAGATGTTCAGGTATCTTGATGAAATTAATAAGCCTATATGGATACGCCATGTCCTTGTGCCAGGCATAAGCGATAACGACGCTTACCTTAAGCAGACTGGGGAATTCATAAAGACGCTGCACAATGTGCAGAGGGTTGAAATTCTTCCCTACCATACTCTTGGCGTTGCAAAGTACCAGAGCATGGGACTGGACTATCCTTTGAAGGACGTACAGTCCCCGACAGCGGAGCGCATTGAAAACGCAAGGAAACTTTTAGGCTGCGCTGACTATGAGGGCTGGAAAAAGGCAGTTTTGTAATGAAGTTGGAATGGCAGAGATGGCAAAATCTTTGCAAAATCTTTGATTTATTGTGTTTGGAGGTTTTTATGCTGGCAGTAAAGGCTTATTATGATGGTCATGTGTTTGTTCCTTTAGAGCAAATGAAATTCAAAATAAATCAACAGGCCTTGATTGTTGTTGATGAGGAAATTGCCGGAGTTAAAGGCACGTGCCGAGGAATAGCTTCAAAATATGCAGATCCTGCCCTTATAAAGAGAGAAAATGAATTTATTTCAGGTGCGTTTGCGGGAGAATGCGAATGACGCTTTTGGATGCAAATGTTATATTGCGCTATTTGCTGAATGATATCCATGAACAGGCGGATGCAGCGTCAGAAGTGATTGAATCTGGGGCGTTTACGTTGCCAGAAATAATTGCAGAAGTTGTGTACGTCCTTACTAGATTATATAATGTCCCTAGGGAGGAGATAAAAGATATTGTTTCACCTTTGTTTGATGAGATATCTATAGAAAATCGTTCTGTGATGGTGTCTGCCCTTTCCTTTTATTCTGAGACAAAATTTGATTTTGTTGATTGTATTATCCTCTCAAGAAAGAAAATATTAGGGGAAGAGGTTTTTACGTTTGACAAGAAGCTGCTTAGCCGATTGGATGCTGTCTAGTATTAGACTGTTTCACCTTTTAGGCTGTGCTGACTATGAGGGCTGGAAAAAGGCAGTAAACTAGAAATTTAAAAAAAAGGTGTTGGATTTTTAATCCCGTCCGATAAATTCAATAAGCTGTAAGAAGTTACAAGTTATTGACATAAATTAATAATGTATGTAACATTCAAAGCAGGAAAACAAAGTTTTATAAAAAAAATGAAAAAACTTTGTAACGGTTTCACCGGAAAAGTTGTTATAAATAATTTTTTTGAATTTACTTGACAATTTTTTTTTGGTGATATAAAGTAGTAATCAAATGGTTGAACTTAGGTTCAGTCATAAAAGGAGTTAAATATGAAAATTAACGCAAAGATTGCAGCACTTGCCGGTGCAGCACTTTTGATGGGTTCTGCAGCTTTCGCAGCTAACTACGATGGAGCTACAGACGATTACGAACTGCCACAGGGATTCACATTCTACAACGAAGTTTCTTCAGATGTAGTAGAAGCAAAAGGAAGCTACTATAACAAGAAGGATAAGGATAAGCAGTATCAGGTAGAATTTGCTGGCATTGCAGAAAAAGTAGGAATTTCTTACACTTCAGAGAAGTTCTGGTTTGAACTTGCTCCAAAATTTAAGCTCAGAGATAATTCAGAGCACTGGAATAGCGAAGGTGCTGGTGTATCTGCTTCAAATCAGTCTTTGAATAATGATGACCTTTCATTTGCTTGGACAGACCTTGACTGGGGCGTACGCTTTACTCCATTTGATATCGTAGACTTCATCTTGAATACAGACACTTGGACACCAGGTGGATACTTGCCAATCGTTGACAAGCATGTTGGCGGTAACTTGACAGGCGACGGTTTTGGTGTTGTATTTAAGCCAATCGACGGTCTCCGCATCGGTTTGGAAGTACCATTCTCATGTAACATTTATTCAAAGCCAAACTTCTTGAATGCTGAATATGAAGACAGGCGCCAGGGAAGTGCTATGACTTATTCTGGTATACAGAATCTTGGTGCCAATGACTACAGATTCAAGTTTAACGTTGGCGTAGACTACAAGTTGCTTGACATGATTACAATCGGTGCATTCATGGAAGATGTAATCAACCGTGATACACGTTCTTATGGCTTGTATGCTAATGCAG
>JAILPY010000130.1 GCA_024699235.1 Treponema sp.
GCAAGACCTTGATCAGGAGATGGAGCAGATTCATCTACAATGCTGTTTAAATCTATATCATTTTCAGGTTTTTCTTCTTCTTCAGGCATATTCAGTTCATCAGGAAGATCTGATGTTAAATCTACCGTCTGTGACGTACCGTCAGGAATTTCTGTAAATTCTTTGCTGGCTTCTTCAATGTCAAAGTCATTTGAAACATTTGACTCTGCATTTTCGGCAAGGGCATCAAGCTTGCTGTTAAATTCATCAATGCGGCTAGATTCCGCTCCAGGATCAGATCCAAAAGCTGCATCGCCTGCAGGATAGCTTTCATCAACATGTTCTTCAGGAACTACAGGTTCTTCTTCTTCTGGAGTTTCTGTAAACTGCAAGAGAGAATCCAAGTCCATGTCTTCAATAGGAGTCTCTTCTGGCTCTTCAGGTTCAGGTTCTGGTTCAGGATCTTCAAATTCACTTAAATCTGTATCATCTAAGCTTAAGTCAGCCGCTGAGTTTAACAAATCAGAGACATCTGGGAGTACAGGAGCAGGAGCGGCGGATTCTGTCGTTTTTTTCGCAGCAGGAGATGACTCTCCTGTTATTGCGGAAAAATCATATTTTTCGCGCTCACGTTCAGAAGCGGCTGCTTCTGCCTGAGCGATTTCGTCTTCTGAAAGCTGAGGGATTCCCTCAATAAAATCCTCAGAGTCGTTCCTATCTTCTACATTCTTTGGAATTGGGACACGTACAGGTTTTTCTCCCCGTGCTGTACGAATTTTCAATTCGTCTCCCAATGCTAATATATCTCTATTAAACTGTTCAAGCTGGCTTAATCCTGGCATAACCTGTTTATTATACTCCGCAAATTTGTATTATTTCAAGTTCTATATCGGAATAAAATAATTTCAGTATAAGAAGAACTTACAAAAACCTTGCAATACTTGCTTAAATAATAGTAAACTAATAAAAAAGGAGTACGATAATTATAATATGAACAGGAAATTTTTGTACGGCCTTGCTGTTGCGGTATGCATGATAGCCTTGCCAATTTTTGCAAAGGATGTACCAGTTCTTTCAGACGAACAGTTAAACTATGCCGAAATAGTTACACAAATAAAAGAAGTCAGAGCTCCTTACCTTATAGGCGACTACCTCATTTTTACAGCAGAAAAGACTGCCGATTACGTTGGAATTGCATTTGACTTTGAAAATTTCCATACAATCCATCCTTATCAAATACACAATACGTACAATGCTGACAATGAAATTGAAAGTTCCCTGCTTTTTTACATCTTAAAGCTTAACAAGAATCAGAAAGACATAAAATATCGCATTGTTGTCGACGGCCTATGGACTCTTGACCCTACAAACCCACGGCAGCTTTATGATAAAAGCACAGGCCTTATACTGTCTCAGGTTGATGCTTCAAGGACAATTCCTCCAGCAACAGAAATTAATGAAAAAGCAGGAACTGTCCGCTTTGTATACGTTGGAAAAACCGGGCAGCAAATAAGGCTTGGAGGCAGCTTTACAAACTGGGACAGCTGGATTTACGAAATGGAAGAAGTAAAGCCTGGACTTTACGAATTTGAAATCTCATTGCCGCCAGGAACTTACCAGTATGCCTACTTTACCGGCGTAACATCTATGGTAGACAGGACAAACCCAGAACGATGCTATACAAGAGACGGTAAAGAAGCATCACTCATCGTAGTAAAATAAATCTTATAAAATATAAAAAAAATCAGTCGCTTAAAGCAGCGACTGAAAATATTTCATTTAATTAAAATTTAAATCCTTTTGGAAGCTTAAATCCTTTTGGCAGATTCATGTTGCCTAACTGAGACAAATCCATGCCTCCCATTCCGCCTGCTCCACCCATCATCTGATTCATAAGCTTTGCCTGAGCACCACGGTTACGGGTAAGTTTTTTCATTGTAAGCTTAGTCTTTTCAAACTGCTTTAAAAGCTTATTTACTTCCTGAACAGAAGTACCACTGCCCTTTGCAATGCGCTTACGCCTGCTAGGACCAATAATCAGGTGATTCATGCGCTCTTTTTTTGTCATGCTCTGAATAATTGCTTCCTGATGCTTCATCCCGGCCTTATCAATCTGGTCTTCACTAATCTGACCTGCAAGCCCAGGCATCATATCAAGAATCTGCTGCATGCTGCCCATTTTCTTTACAGACTGAAGCTGCTCAAGCATATCCTGAAGCGTAAACTCATTGCGCATCATTTTCTGCTGCATCTTAAGGGCTTCTTCCTGATCGACTGTTTCCTGTGCTTTTTCTACAAGAGAAACGACATCGCCCATGCCCAAGATGCGGCTGGCAATGCGGTCTGGATGGAACTGCTCAAAGTCTTCTGTCTTTTCGCCTGTACCAATGAATAATATTGGCTTATCTGTTATAGATTTAAGAGAAAGGGCTGCACCGCCGCGTGCATCAGAGTCGAACTTGGTAAGGATTACGCCAGAAAGCCCGAGCTGCTCGTCAAAGCTCTTTGCTATTTCTACGGCATTCTGACCTGTCATTGCATCTGCAACAAGGATTGTCTCTACAGGATTCATTGCCTTTTTTACAGCAACAAGTTCCTTCATCATCTCTTCGTCAATCTGAAGGCGGCCTGCAGTATCAATGATTATCGTATCAAGCCCATTCTTTTTAGCATGGTCAAGTGCATTTCTTGCAATCTTAACGGCATCTTTTACGCCGTCTTCCTTATATACCGGAACATTTATTTTCTGCCCAAGAACGCACAGCTGCTCAATTGCTGCAGGACGCACAAGGTCACAGGCAACAAGAAGAGGCCGCCTGCCGTCTTTCTGCAGGCGATATGCAAGCTTATGGGCTGCAGTTGTCTTACCGGCACCCTGAAGGCCAAGCAGCAAAATGACTGACTGGGTATCAGGACCTTTCAATGCCAGGTCTGTTTTTTTATCTCCGAGCATCGAAGTGATTTTGTCATATATAATCTTTACAAACTGCTGACCAGGATCAACTGCCTTAAGGACTTTTTCGCCCTTAGCTTCCTCTACAGTAGAATTTACAAAGCGGCGTACAACACGTAAGTTTACGTCAGCTTCAAGCAGAGCCATTTTAATCTGCTCTACAGTTTCTTCAATATTCTTTTCTGTAATTGTTGATTTTCCGCTCAGCGTGCGGACAATATCACAAAAAGTTCCGGTAATCTTTTCTAACATTTAACAACTCCACTATATAATAAAGCTTTTTTTCAGCTGGTCGCCGGTATTCATGATTAAATTATTCAGGCAGTCAGCAGGCGTTTCCTCTTTATTCAGGACTCTGTACAGAGCATCGCAAATAGGAAGCCTCAGGCCTTTCTTTTCTGAAATTTCATGCACATATTTGCAGGCAATTGCACCTTCCGGCAAATATCCTATATTCTTTACATTAGCAATAAGGTCGTCCAAATCTTTAAACTGAGAAAGAATATCCTTTTTTATAATATCCTGTCCAAAACGCCTGTTACGTCCAAATTTAGACTTACACGTAACGTCAAGGTCTCCTACTCCGCTTACAGACGTGAATGTTTCTGCATGAGTAGCTCCCATGGCAAACCCTATTTTCTGAATTTCATTCAGGCCTGCTGCCATAAGAAGGCTTTCTGCATTGTCTCCGAATGCGGAACTTTTTTCTGCAATTGCATCAAGGCCGCCGTATACAACAGCAATGACATTTTTTACGGCAGCGCATACCTGCACGCCAATTACGTCAAACGAAGCATAAGCAAGAATTCCTGGAACCCTTAGCATATTCCTTACAGTAATTGCATTCCTATGATGATTGCTTGCTGCAATAAGGCCTGTTATTTTTCCTTGTGCAACCTCTTCGGCATGGCTCGGACCTGCAACATATACAGTGCAGTCTTTATAACATGCAGGAAGAGCTGCTTCCATAGTATCCAGGACAAAAGAAGGACCGTCTGAAGATGGAACAAATCCCTTGGTCAATGATGCAATTATAGTCTTTCCTTCCTGAACAGAAGGAACATCTGCAAACTGTTTTATAGTAGAAGCAAGATATAATGATGGACTTGCCATAATAATGACATCTTTATCTGATGCAACAGCCTTTATATCATTTTCAGCACGCAGAGCAGAATCAAGAATATATCCCGGTAAATAGCGTTTATTTTCATGATGGCAATTAATGGATTCAACAACATCGGATTCTAAAGCCCAGACAACTACATCATGCCCGCCACGGGCAATAGCTGTTGCTAAAGCAGTCCCCCACGCTCCGGCTCCAATAACACCTACTTTATATTTATCCATATATATAGAACCTTCTCTGATAAAAAACTCTTCAATATATAAGCTTGTATTTTATTATTATATACTTTTAACTGATAAAACGCTACATCCAATATAAAAAGAACCAGTCTTTTAGGACTGGTTTCATGTCATTAGAACCAATGTGCGTTAGCGTCTTCCCATTCAAACAGTTCTTCAGGCTTAAAGAAAAGGCTTATTTCACGTTCTGCACTTTCTGCACTGTCGCTTGCATGAATGACATTGTGCTGCGTGTGCATGCAGAAATCTCCGCGGATTGTTCCAGGAGCTGCTTCTGCAGGACTTGTAGAACCTGTAAGCCTGCGGATTAAGGTTACGCAGTCATCGCCTTCCCAAACCATAGCTATTACAGGACCGCTTGTTATATAATCTACCAAATCCTGATAGAAAGGCTTTCCTTTATGCTCTCCATAATGATTTTCTGCTAATTCTGTAGAAATCTTCATCATTTTAAGGCCAACAAGCTTAAGGCCTTTTTTTTCAAGACGGCCAATAACTTCGCCGACTAGCCTGCGGTGCAAAACGCCAGGCTTTAACATTGTAAAACATCTCGTGCTCATTGTGTAAAAATATCAGAAAAGGGATGTTTGTGCAATAGATTTTGTAATGTAAATGCTTACTTGCTAATTGCCTTGACAGCCTTTTCCTTAGCAAGAAAAAGGCTGTCCATTCATTAATCGTCAAACTCACTGACTAAAGCAGAAACGGTCTGCTTTGCATCTCCGTAAATCATAACAGTATTATCATTTGTAAACAAAGGATTTTCAATTCCAGAAAATCCCGTGCCTTTACCGCGCTTTAGAACAAATACAGTCTTTGCTTCAAATGCATTGATAATAGGCATTCCATACAAAGGAGAAGACTGATCATCAATTGCAGCAGGGTTTACTACGTCATTGGCACCTATTACGATTGCAACATCAACATTGCTCATCTGAGGATTCATTTCGTCAGCAGTTTTTAGCTGTTCATACGGAACGTTAGCCTCTGCAAGCAGGACATTCATGTGTCCAGGCATACGGCCAGCTACAGGGTGAATTGCAAAATTAACCTCTGCGCCATTTGCTTCGAGCTTGTCGCAGAGTTCTTTTACAGCATGCTGTGCCTGAGCGACGGCCATTCCATAGCCAGGAATAAATGCGACATTTCGTGCAGCCTCAAGAATCATATAGGCATCTTCAACAGACATAGCTGCAGGCTCTTTTGCAGGTCCAGAGGAACCTTTCTTTTTTTGGCCGCCAAAACTTTTAAACAGCAGATTCGAGAACTTACGGTTCATAGCCTTGCACATAATCAGTGTAAGGATAAGCCCTGAAGCTCCTACAAGGCATCCAGAAACAACGAGAACGGTATTGTTTATTGCAAAGCCAGCAAAAGCGGCCGCCAGCCCAGAAAGTGCATTCAAGAAAGAAATGATTACAGGCATGTCTCCTCCGCCAATCGGAAGAACCATAGTAAAGCCCAGTACAAGGAATATAACAGTTGTGGCTGACATTCCTGCAAGCTCCATATTTGTGCTGCCAAGCAAATTGCTTTCAGTAAAGAATGAATAAGCTGCAATTGAAGCAACTCCGGCAATGCACAAAATTGCATTGATTACATTTTTTCCTGGGATCGAAGAAATTTTCTTAAACGCCTTTCCCGATAGCTTTCCCCATGCAACAACAGAGCCAGTAAAGGCAACGGCTCCTATAGCAACTGTCAGTCCCAATGAAACTGACGTAAAGCAGTCTCCCTTTTTTTGAACTAAGTATTGCGTAAGTGCGACCAAAAGAGATGACAATCCTCCAAAGCCATTAAACAAAGCAACAAGCTCAGGCATTCCTGTCATCTGTACTTTTTTTGACCAGACAGCACCTATTGCGCTTCCTATTATTATTGCAGCGGCAATCCATACATAGCCATTTGCAAGAAGCCCTGAAGAATTCCATGAAGCAAAAACTTCTTTCTGGCAAAGAACTGTAACGACGGCAATAAGCATGCCTACAGAAGAATAAAGATTTCCTTTGCGGGCTGTATCGGTCTTTCCCAAAAGCTTTATGCCGCGGATAAAGAATATGCAGGAGACCATATATAAAATATCAATAACTGTTTTATTCATTATTTTTTATCTCCCTTTTTCTTAAACATTCCAAGCATGCGGTCTGTGACCATATAGCCTCCGATTACATTGACAGTAGCAAATACGATTGCAAGAAAGCCTAGGATCTGGCCCATCCTGCCGCCAACAGTAACTGCCATTGCTGTAATTGAAATTGCTCCAACTACTGTAATTCCAGAAATGGCATTTGTTCCTGACATTAAAGGCGTATGAAGCTGAGACGGAACCTTAGAAATAAGTTCCACTCCTAAAAAAGCAGCTATAACAAAAACAAATATCAACATTATATCCATAATAAAACTCCTAGTTATCCTTAAATCTTTCATGAATGATTCTGCCGCCTTTTGTCAGCAGGCATCCCTTCATGATTTCATCATCAAGACGCACTTCAAATTCTTTTGATTCTTTATTATAAAAATGCTGCAGGAATGCAGAAATATTTCCGGAAAGCATTTTTGAAGCATCATACGGAACCTGTCGCTCAAGAAGGTCTCCGCTCATAATCGTTACGCCATTTTCAGTAACAACATCTTTGCCAAATTCAGAACCTTCTACATTACCGCCTGTAGATACTGCCATATCAACAACGACAGACCCCGGCATCATGCGGTCAAGGACATTTTTTTCTATTAGCCTTGGAGCTTTTCGTCCAAAAACTTTTGCAGTAGTAATAACTATATTTGCTTTTTCGCACACCTTAGCCTGAGCTTCTTTCTGCTTTGCAATCTGTTCAGGAGTAAGCTCCCTTGCATATCCCTGCGAGGTCTGTCCCATTTCGCCAAGGTCAATTTTTACGAAGTTTCCGCCTAAAGACCGTACTTGCTCTTCTACTACGGGGCGGGTATCAAAGGCATCAACCCTAGCACCCAGCCTTTTAGCAGTTGCTATAGCCTGAAGCCCTGCAACGCCTACTCCAATAATAAAGACCCTGGCAGGATTAATTGTTCCTGCAGGGGTTACCATCATAGGCAAAATCTTTGGCAATTTAGCAGCAGCATTTAATACAGCAACGTATCCTGCAAGAGAAGTCTGAGAAGACTGCACATCCATTTTCTGGGCAAGGGTCGTACGTGGAATCATCTCCAAAGATACTGCCTGAATGCCAGCAGATGCACATTCATTAAGTAAAGATTTTTCATTAAATGGATCAAGGTAACTAAGATGAAAAGTATCTTTCTTCATTCCTTTTATGCTTTCTGGCTTTTGAATGCGGACTACAATCTCACTGTCTTCATACGCATCCTCTTCTGCAGTAACTATCTTAGCACCAGCATCAATATAGGCTTGATCTGAAAAGCCGCTACGCTCTCCAGCCCCACTCACAACGCTAAATGAAAATCCCATTGCTAAAAGCTTTTTTATGTCATCAGGGATAAGCGCTACTCTGGTTTCCAATACATCATTTTCTTTGCAAACCAAAATCTTTTTCATGCGAAAAGCTCCTGTATATAAAATCCCTTACACTGCACAGTTAGCAATATCTAACCAAATAAGAATATAAGATTGAACTTATTTAGACAAGCATGTTTAAGCTAAAACAATATAATTGATTAAAATTTATTTTTTTCAAATCATTTTTCTGAAAGTTATTTCACAATAGGCATAGGAGGGGTATTAAACATATGCAATAAATTTCATTTCCCCATCCGTAAAATCAGAATTTCTTCCTATACTTCTCATAGAAAACTATATTATTAAAACATTGAAAATTGACAGTCCTCAGTATTCAAAACCATTTTTTTAACCGAAAATAAATTTATATGAAAAGTTTTTTGTTAAAAAATATTCGAAGGTCTATAGGCTTATTTGCCATTATTTTTCTTACAGCAATGCAAGTATATTCTCAAAAGGTTACTATAGATTATAGGTATAACACAATTATAGATGATGGCAGCAACTACTTAACCTGGTCCATCGGCAGAAAGAATTTTAAAGACGGCCTTGACGTGTCTACGGGAGCTTCACTACAAGGATCTGCAAACGAACTAGATGACATCATTTTTGATTCTGAAAAAAGGCAGACTGCTCCACTAGGATTAAAAGACATTCTTTTACTCGCAGTTTCAAGTCCAGATGTAAGACAGCTGTACGGAGTAACATTTGAAGTAAATGAAAGGCAGATTACTGTAAGATGCTGCAGAAATGGAATTGCCACGCTCATGAGTACAGATGTAAATGGCAGAATTGATTTAGAACATAGCTTTAAGAGTGCTGTCATAGGCATAAGAGAGGATGACAATAGCATAACCTATATGGATGACGTTCTAAAGCCTGGCTCTAATAATAAATCTTTAGATTCTGTTGACTGGAGCAAAGTTTATTATACAGATGATAAAGCAAGCCTTGACGCTGACGAATTCTATTCTGGAATTCTTAAGACTTCATACAAAAAAGGAATTTTAAAAATAAAGGGAACCTTAAAAAAA
>JAILPY010000131.1 GCA_024699235.1 Treponema sp.
CATTGGTTCAAATTAGAGTTGATGATAAATTAAAAGATGATGTAAGTGCGATTTATGACCAGTTGGGGCTTGATTTATCAACAGCTGTCAGAATTTTCTTTAAGAGAACTGTCGCAGAGCAAGGTATTCCATTTGCAATGAAGCTTAATAGCAACAGTCAGAGAAGTTGTACTAGACAAAAAATTCCTCAAGACATTATGTTTTCTATGGATACAATGTCTTCAAGTGCAGAAGAAAATGGCATTTCTGATATGCCCCTTGATGAAATCAATGACGAAATTCAATCTGTACGCAACGGTTGATATTGTTGAATGTATTGAAGCCTATTAGAATGAAAACCATAAAAAATCCAAGATTTATGATAGCTGCTCCTTCAAGTGGCAGCGGTAAGACTGTTGTTACTTGCGGAATAATAAAGCTTCTTCAAGATAAAGGATTTTTCGTTCAATCATTTAAATGCGGTCCGGATTATATAGACCCTATGTTCCACAGAAAGGTTTTGAATGTTCCTTCTTATAATGTAGACACTTTTTTTACTGGTGAAGAATTAACCAAAGCTTTGTTTGCAGAAAAGGTTTCTGAGGTTTCTGACTGTAAGCAATCGGTGTCAGTTGTAGAGGGGGTGATGGGCTTTTATGACGGTCTTGCAGGAAAAGAACTTACCGCTTCAAGCAGCGATGTGGCACGTGTCTTGGGACTGCCTGTTGTTCTTGTTGTGGATGCAAAAGGAATGAGCCGTTCTATTGTGGCTCTGTTGAAAGGCTTTCTTTCTTGTGATTCAAGTCATTCAATAAAGGCGGTCATTCTTAATAAGGTTTCTGCAATGACATTCCAACTATTAAAAGAAATGATTGAAACTGAGACAGGTCTTTGCGTTCTTGGTTATGTGCCTTTTTCCGAAGAATGTGAATGGAAAAGCAGGCATTTAGGCCTTGTTCTTCCTGATGAAATAGAAGGCATACAGACTTCAATTTCTAGTTTTGCTAAAACAATCTCATCTACAATTGATGTAGAAAAACTTTTAGAACTTTCTCGTTCTGCAGAAGATTTAGAAGCAGAAGAACTTGATGCCTTTGTTTCATGTCCCCCTGTCTCTGAAGAAAAAATAGAGGTTGCTGTTGCTAGGGATGAAGCATTTTGCTTTTATTATGAAGATAACATAAGGCTGCTTCAGAAACTTGGGGCAGAAATAAAGTATTTTTCTCCTTTACATGACGTTGAAATTCCATCATGTGAGGGAATTATTTTAGGAGGAGGATATCCGGAACTTTATGGAAAGGAACTTGAAGACAACATTTTCATGAGGCATTCTTTGAGGACTGCTGTCCGTGACAGGCATGTTCCTGTTCTTGCAGAATGCGGTGGCTTTATGTATTTACATGAAAGCATAAAAGATAAAAATGGAAAAATATTTAAAATGTCCGGAACCATCGATGGACAGGCATATTATACAGATAAGCTTGTCCGTTTTGGGTATGCAGAATTTTCTTGTAGCAATATGAAAATAAAGGGGCATGAGTTCCATTATTTTGACAGTACGAATAATGGTTCCGATTATGTTGCTCAGAAGCCTTTTTCAAAACGAAACTGGCAATGTGTGATACAGGCAAATTCTTTAACGGCTGGATTTCCTCATTTTTATTATTATTCGAATCCTGCGTTTGCAGAAGACTTTTTAATAAAATGCAAGAAATGGAGAGATTCCTTTAATTCTGGAAAGTCTTGCAGTCAAAATAATCCTTCAGCATTTTTTGAAAATAAGGAATGTCAGTATCATCCTTGCCATGCAGGCTTAAAAGAATGTAACTGTCTGTTCTGTTATTGTCCTTTATATGCAAGAAATCCGTGTCCAGGAAATCCGACTTATATACATAAAGATGACGGAAGAATTATTAAGCGGTGCACAGATTGCACATTTCCTCATAAAAAAGAAAATTATTCTAGGATAATGAAGCTTCTAAAAATTTCTGCTGGTGTGGTAGATGTAAAGGAATATCACCATGGTGGAGAAATTTCCGATGAACATATTATTGATTTTTCTGTAAATATAAATCCTTTGGGAATACCTGACAGTGTGCGTCAAGTGTTTGAACAGAATTCAAAACTGTGCCAGACTTATCCTGATCAGCAGTGTACAGAACTGATTTATGCCATTGCAGAAAAAAGAAATGTCTGCAATGCAGACCTTGCTAAGGATATGGTTATAGCAGGAAATGGAGCTTCTGAACTTATTTCGTTAGCGGTAAGGAGCATTGCCCCAAAGACGGCTCTTTTGTGTGCGCCAGGATTTTCTGGGTATGAAAGGGCATTAAAGAACTGCAATGTAGATATAAATTTTCACTACTTGCAGGAAGAAGAAGGATTTGCCCTTACAGAGACTTTCTTTAACGAACTTCAAAAAATGCCTGATATTGTTTTTTTATGTAATCCAAATAATCCCACTGGGTTGTGCATGAATGCAACATTACTTAACAATATTGCAGAATATTGCGAACAAAATGACATATTCCTTATTATTGATGAATGTTTCCTCTTTCTTTGTGACGACTGGAAGGAACGAAGCTTTATGGCAAAATGTACAGATTTTCCTCATGTTCTTGTAATAGATGCTTTTACAAAAAGTTATGCAATGGCAGGATTGCGCCTTGGCTTCGCTGTAAGTTCTAATGCAAGTCTTATTTGCAAGATGAGGCAGTTTCAGAGTGAATGGAGCGTTTCTTCCATAGCGCAGGCATGCGGTATGGAAGCTATTAGGAATGATGAGTATATTGAAAATGCACGAAACATGATTAAATCTGAAAGAAGCTACCTTTCTTCAGAACTTAGAAAATTTGGATTTAGTGTTACAGAAGGTCAGGCAAACTTTATTTTGGTAAAGAGTCAAATGCCTTTATATGATAAGCTTTTGCAAAAAAAAATTGCAGTACGAAACTGTGAGAATTTTATAGGACTTGAAGGTTCTTTTATTCGGATTGCAGTACGAACTCATGATCAGAATGTAATTTTAATACAAGCTATAAGGAACATTTTGAATGACAGACAGCAAAAAAATAATATATGAATGCATTAATTCCATAAAAGAACTCGATTATTCAGCCATGCAGAAGGCTAGGGAATATCAGTCAACGCTTGCAATGCCTCCTGGAAGTCTTGGATTGCTGCAGGATATTGGGGGGCAGATTGCAGGAATAACAGGTCGCATTAAAAATACTGTAGGAGTAAAAAGGATTATTGTCTTGTGTGCAGATAATGGTGTCGTTTCTGAAGGAGTGTCTTCTGCACCTAAATCTGTAACTGCAAGTCAGGCTGTGAATATGACACGATATCTTACAGGAATGTCATGCCTGGCTAAGCATTTTGGCAATCAGGTACAGGTTGTCGATGTCGGAATTGAAACAGAATATGAATGTCCTTCTGTTTTGAATAAAAATATAAGACATGGTACAGATAATATTGTTCTTGGTCCTGCAATGACTAAGAATGAGTCAGAACGGGCAATCGCAGTTGGGATAGAACTTGCAGGGCTTGCAAAAAAAGACGGTGTAGAACTTCTTGGTGTTGGAGAAATGGGCATTGGTAATACAACAACTTCTACTGCTGTACTTTCAGCACTTACAGGTGTTTCTCCTTTAAAAATAACAGGGCGGGGCGGTGGTCTTACAGACGAGGCTTTTGAAAAAAAAATAAAGGTGATAGAATGTGCTTTGTCTGTGAATAAGCCTGACTCGAATGACGTAATTGATGTACTGCATAAGGTTGGTGGCCTTGATATTGCTGCCATGTGCGGTGTTTTTTTAGGTGCAGCGCAGAATAGGATTCCAGTTGTCATAGATGGATATATTTCTATTGTTGCAGCTTTATGTGCCTATCGGATGAGCAGTATGTGTGCAGGCTATTTTATACCGTCACATCAGTCAGAGGAGTGCGGATATATGATTGCAGCCAAAGAACTGAACCTTATGCCATTTCTTAATTTAAAAATGCGGTTGGGAGAAGGAAGCGGATGCCCTCTTGCTTTTCAGATTGTAGAAGCTGCTTGTACTGTAATGAATTCAATGGCAAGCTTTGAGCAGGCTTCTATTGATGATAGTTATCTTGAAGAAATAAGACGTCAATGAATATTCTTATTACAGGTGGAGTCAAGAACGGGAAGTCTCATCTTGCACAAAGTTTATGCTGCAGCCTTTCATTGCATGGCAGAAGGTTTTATGTCGCTACTATGCTACCGACTGATAGTGAGGATTTAAAAAGGATAGAACGACACGTTTATGATAGAAAGGATCTTGGATTTGAGACTGTTGAATGTGCTATAAATATACAGAATGCAGTAATTCCAGACATGCAGGATATACAAAACTGTGTTCTTGTAGATAGTCTTACGGCTCTTCTTGCAAATGAGATGTTCTTAAACGGAACTTACATAGAAGATGCTTCTGATAAGGTTTCCAAGGATCTTGTTTCTTTTATGCACAGTGTAAAAAATGCAGTGTTTGTTAGCGATGGCATTTACAGTGATTCTATCCAGTATGATGATATTACAGATTCATACCGAGCAGGACTTGCATTATGTGAGAAAGTTCTGGCAGCAGAATGTGACTGTGTTATAGAAATGTTTTGCGGACTGCCAATCGTTCATAAGGGAAATATAGATATGCATAATATGACTGATGACAAATTATTAATAAAAAAAGATGTAAACTTAATTATAGGCGGAGCATATCAAGGAAAAACTTTGTATGCAAAACAAAAGTTTAGTCTTAACGAAGATGAAATTTTTGTATGCAGAAAAGATGTTCCCTGCGATTTTTCAAAGAAATGTATTACACATATTGAAAATTATGTTTGGTACTGTTTAAAGAATAATCTGCCTCTAACTCATGATTTTTCAGAAGGAACAATTATTATAGCTGAT
The DNA here is from genome assembly GCA_024699235.1 of Treponema sp. GTDB lineage: Bacteria > Spirochaetota > Spirochaetia > Treponematales > Treponemataceae > Treponema_D. Next base: position 4,913 of record JAILPY010000131.1, read on the forward strand.
GATGTTTTTTGCGGTATTGTTCCTATGGATTCTTTTGAACGTAAATGGCGCGAATCGTGCGGAACATATCTTCAGGCACTTGCAAAAATTTCTCACGTAACAAGGATTATATGTGGAATAGCTCAAGTCGTACAGTAAAAAAAATATATCTTTTTCGTCATGGAATGACAGAATTAAATAAGCGTCATGCTTATTGCGGGAGTTCTGATGTTTCTCTCTGTAAGGAAGGGATAGATTCCCTTATGGAAAAGAAAAAAAATTGTCCTTACCCATTTATTTGTGACTGTAGAATTTTGACCAGTGGCATGAAGCGTACTTTTCAGACTCTTGAAATCCTTTATCCTGATCAAAAAAAACGTGCAGGTATTTCTGAAGATTTTCGGGAAATTGATTTTGGTTCTTTTGAGGGCTTTTCGTATGAACAGCTAAAAGACCGTCCAGACTATCAGAAGTGGATAGACGGAGACAATGAAGCCAATGTTTGTCCAAATGGAGAGAGTGGAGTGCAGATGAAAAAAAGGGTAATGGATGCATTTAGAAAGATAGCGATTGATGATTATTCTTATGCAATATTTACTCATGGAGGTCCTATAGCCTGTATTATGGAATGTCTTTTTCCTTTAGAAGGCAAAAACCGTTGGGAATGGCAGAGTGATTTTGGAGAGGGGTATATTTTGCAGTTAAAAAATAATAAATGGTCTTATAAGAAGATGCCATAAATATCTTCTTGCACGGTACTGCCTATTTATATTAAAATGACTTCATGGCATTTTTTAAATCTTTGCTGGCTTCTGCAATTGTTGCCTTATCTATGTATTCAAAAATTCCTGTGCCGCATATAGAATGGAATAAAAAAAACATGACATATGCAATATGTTTTTTTCCTGTGGTAGGTATTATCATTGCTTTTTTTGAATTTCTTTTGATAAAATTTTTACCTCTTTTTGTTGATTCTTCTTTTTTACTTTCGTGCCTTATTCTATTTATTCCACTTTTCGTTACTGGAGGAATTCATGTTGATGGATTTCTTGATACAAATGATGCCATTTCTTCTTATGCAGAAAAAGAAAAAAGACTTGAAATCTTAAAGGATCCTCATATCGGAGCTTTTGCAATTATTCATTTAGTAATGTATGTCCTCCTTTTCTGTGGATTTAGTTCTATCCTTAATAAAAGTGCATGGAGCTGGGTTTTATGTTTTGTGCTTTCAAGAATTCTTAGCGGATTGTCAGTAATTACTTTTCCATGCGCAAAGAAAGATGGCTCTCTGTATGCCTTTGCAAAAAATTCTGACAGGCTTACAGTAACTGTTTTTCTTATCATTGAACTTTCTGCATGCTGTACTTTGCAAATAATTTTTGCTCCTGTGGCTGGATTGGTAAGTATTGCTGTTGCTTTTGTTTTGTTCTTTATATATTTCTGCATGGCAAAACGTAAATTTGGTGGCATTACAGGGGATGTGGCTGGCTGGTTTTTATGTAATGCTGAATTGTGGATGATAATCTCATTTTCTGTAATTGAAAGACTGGCTTAAAATGGAAGTTATAAAAATATATCATTCATGCATTGCTTTTTGCTTAGGTTTTATTCTTGATTGTATTATAGGAGATCCAGAATTTTTACCGCACCCTGTTCGTTGGATAGGTCGTCTTATTTCATTTTTGGACAAAAAACTTTACAAGGAAAATCTTTCTGAAAAAAGTAAGTTTATGCGGGGAATCATTCTTGTAGTGATTGTTATTGTAATTACTGCAGGACTTTCATTATTGATTATTATCGCATCATATAAAATTCATATAATTCTTGGAATCTTTGTAGAGTCTGGTATGTGCTTTTACTGTATTGCGGCAAAGAATTTAAAAGACGAGAGTATGAATGTTTATCATTTTCTAAATATCGGTGACTTGGCAAAATCAAGAAAAGCGGTAGCAAGAATCGTAGGACGAGATACTGATGTGCTTGATGAAATAGGAGTAGCAAAAGCTGCTATTGAAACAGTCGCGGAAAGTCTTAATGATGGAGTTATTGCACCAATGTTTTATCTTGCTTTAGGGGGTGGGATTCTTGGAATGGTGTATAAGGCTGTAAATACAATGGATTCTATGATTGGATATAAAAATCAGCGTTACCGTTATTTTGGAACAGCTGCAGCACATACAGATGATGCATTCGGTTTTATACCTTCAAGAATTGCAGCTTTTTCAATGATGGCTTCATCTTTTCTATTACGGTATGATGCAGGAAATGCTTTTAGAATTTGGAAAAGGGACCGGCATAATCATGAAAGTCCTAACTCTGCACAGACAGAAAGCACTTGTGCAGGTGCTTTACGAATTCAACTTGCAGGGGATGCATATTATGATGGAAAGCTTGAGCATAAGCCTTTGCTTGGGGATAATTTCAGAACAGTTGAAAGTAGGGATATTGTTAGGGCAAACATTCTTATGTATTGCTCGTCTATATTAACTGCAATTGTTTTTATTTCCTTTAAAATAATTTTTGGATATTTTTTATATTAAAAATCTTTAAAAAATTCAAAAACTAACAAATTTTTCACGTATCGTACTCAATTTATATATATAATTTCTTCTGTGATAATATTTTATTTAGGTTTGTAAAGAAAAGTGTAGATAATAAAAAAAGGGAGGACAAAATGAAAAATCATTATGAAATGTATTTTGACGGTGGTTTGTTTCAGTTGGTTGGCTGGAGTATTTTAGGGGCTGTTATTACTACAATAACATTAGGGCTCTGCTTTCCATGGGTATATACAAAAATTTATTCATGGGAAACTGAACATACATTTATTAATGGTAATAAAATAAAGTTTGATGGAACTCCGCGTCAACTTTTTAAAAACTGGGTGAAATGGCTTTTATTGATAATCGTTACATTTGGTTTTTATATTTTCTGTCTTCCTGACAAGCTTAATAATTGGAGGGTAGATCATACTTTTTGCAACATTAATGGGCGTGATTTATAAAATCTAATTAATAATTTTTTTATGCCATTGACAGATGTTGGACAAGGTTTTACCATAATATTGTAGTGGAAAAAGAGGCTTGTAAGCGACTTGCAGATGCTGTAAAATTTTTAGTAAAACAAAGTTCCCTTGAACAGCTTACTGTAACTAAGATTGTTGCAGAAGCAGGAGTTGCCCGTCAGACATTTTACAGGTATTTCAGAGATAAATACGATTTAGTAAATTGGTGTTTTGATCAGTTAGCAAAAAACTGCTTTGATCAGATGGGCATATCTTGTTCTCTAAGGGATAGTCTGATACTGAAATTTAATTTTATAAGAAATGAAAAAGCTTTTTTTGCAGAAGCATTTAAGTCAAAAGATTACAATTCTATAGAACAGCATGATTACCAGTTTATCTTGCAGTTTTATACTAATCTTATAGAGCGTCATGTACGTACGCCTCTTGATGATGACTTGCTTTTTCTTCTTAGGATGTATTGCCATGGTTCTATTTCCATGACAGTTGAATGGGCCTTGTCAGGCATGAAAGAATCTTCTGAATATCTGGCAGATAATCTTATAGATGCTCTTCCTTTAAAACTTTCCCGTCTTCTTAATTCTGTTTTATAGTTCTCTCATCTAACATTCGGGTGACAGATTTAGCAATCTGTCACTTGCAAAACCTTCCTTACGGGTAGAAAATTAAAATATCTTATTAATACTAAACTGTTTAGGGGGAAACAAATGGCAAACAGAATTACTTTGAATCAGACTTCGTATCATGGAAAAGGTGCAATTAATGATATTGTAAATGAGGTAAAGACGCACGGATGGAAAAAAGCATTTGTATGTTCTGATCCTGACCTTGTGAAATTTGGTGTCACTAAAAAAGTTACTGATGTTCTTGATTCAGCAGGTCTTTCTTATAAAATATATTCTGATATAAAACCAAATCCACCTGTTGAAAATGTTCAGCATGGGGTAGAGGCTTGTAAAGCTGCTGGTGCAGATTATATAATTGCTATTGGCGGCGGTTCTTCAATGGATACTGCAAAAGCTGTTGGAATAATTATGACAAATCCAGAGTTTGCTGATGTTCGCAGTCTTGAAGGCGTTGCTCCTACAAAAAATCCTTGTCTTCCTATTATTGCTGTTCCTACAACTGCAGGTACTGCAGCAGAGGTAACGATTAATTATGTTATTACTGATGTTCAGGCAAAGAGAAAATTTGTCTGTGTAGATGTTCATGATATTCCTGTAATTGCCTGTGTAGATCCGGATATGATGATGTCAATGCCTGCAAAACTATGTGCCTCAACAGGTATGGATGCATTGACTCATGCCATCGAAGGATATATTACA
>JAILPY010000022.1 GCA_024699235.1 Treponema sp.
ATTGGAGACGGAAATGTTTCTGATGTTGATTTATCAGTAAGAAACTTTGCTCCGGTAGAAAAGTATTTTGAAGATACTCCGAATAATGTTTATAATGATCCTTCTTATTATAAGTCTACGCTTGGCGGTGAAGGCGAGGAAGCGCAGAGGCTTCATCAGCTGCTTGTGAAGTATCTTAACTGTACAGATCCTAAAGACCGTCCTGTATATCGTCAGCAGATGGTTTCTTCTTACTGGAACTTTTTGCGTTCTCTTGCCTTGAAGGTTGTCAACCTTAAAATGCCTTTGTGTAAGCGTCTTGCAATGCGTTTTGGCGTTGTATTGCCTTCATTGTTCAGTCCGGAACAGAAAGACTTTTTTTCTCGTGCTATTCTTGATAATGTGACTGGCGAACCTATCCTGTATATGGATGAGTGGATTCGTGAGATTGCAATTGGAAAAATGAAGTCTAGCCAGACTGATGAATTGCCTACAAAGAGTCTTGGTGCCAGTGCTGAGCAGCAGCGCCTTCAGGCACTGGTTGGTAAGAATACTGGAAAAATTCAGAGTGTCAACAGCCTGCTTTCAATGAAAGAAAGTCAGCGCACTAATCTTGAGCTTGATTTAAAAGAAAAGGCTCTTTCTTTATGCGAGCATGATCCTATATATGGAATGGAACCTCCTCACACTCGTCCTTATTCCGATATTCAGAAAAAGGCTTTTTCTGAAATTAGCAACATAATGCGTACCTTGCAGAAGCTGGATAAGGAAATTTGCGTAAACTTGAAGGATCTTGAAGAGGCTAACGGAAATATAAGTCACTTGCATGAACTTTCTGAAAATCTTGCAAATACTGCAGGAGTTTCTGCATCTACTGTAAGTTCTGAAGACATACTTTCTGAAATGACGACTGTACGCCAGATGGCAAAAATGACTTGTGGAAGGCAGGGCAATCAGTTTCCTGTCTTTACCCGTGAATTTTTCCATTGTATGCCGGCAGGCACTGGCTTTAGGGAAAATGTCCTTCGCGAACTCGCATGGATTGAATCAATTGATCCAAACTGTTTTGTCCGCATTCATAAGAATATGCCTAATAGGATTGTTCCTTATACGCTGCTTGTTCCTTCTTATGGAGATTCGGGCTTCTGTTGGGAACCATTTGACCGCTACAACCGCATTTCAAGTCGTGGACGAATTGTTATTCCTATGTATCCAAAGGATTTGCGTATTGCATGTATTACAGCTGTCGGAGATTTACGCTGGCAGGTTGCAAAAGAAAAGGCTTCGTTTGACTGGATGTCAGACGGACTTACCGGTAACTACTATCAGTATATAGAATCAAAGAAAATGAAGGGTGATTTAAAGAAATTCTTCATTGATGATTATATTCTTTGGCTTACGAAAGAAGCTAACGGAACTCAGAAACTGGAAAAGGAAGTCCGTGCTATATTCTGGCGCTATATTCCATTCCCACAGGAGACGAAGGATAACCTTAAGAAGATGAGTCCTGCTTACCAGGAATTGTATCAGAGAGACATAAACCGCAGCATGAGCGACGGTTATTGATACTAAAATGAAGTTTTAGTCTTTTACAAAGGCAGAAGGTTTTATATCTTCTGCCTTTTTTATTTTAAACGATTAAAGTTGATATTAATATTTGCTACAATATCTGCTTTTCTGCGGTTTTCTCAAGTAAGTATCAATTTTTTTTGTTATATATCAAAGAATTTGTTTGACAATTCTAAAAATCAAGATATATAATATATCTAGAAAGATAAATAGAAATCAATATTTATTGATATTTATTTTTGATGAGGTACATAAAGTTTTGTGAGTAACAGAATGTGCTTACATTAGGAGGATATTTTATGAAAAGAACATTCAAAACTGTTGCTGCTGCTTTAGGAGCAACTGCTTTAATGCTTTCTGTTTTAACAGGCTGTGGAGGAAAAAAGGCAGGTCCTGTTGCTGATTCAGGAAATGATAACGTTAAGGCTGAAGATTCAAGTGAATCTGACATTAAGCCTGATGCAATTTCAACTGTAGGACCTGCAAGTGGTACAAAGCTTGAGCTGTGGACGTTCGCAGACCTTCACTGCCAGCATTATGCTGCAATGCTTGAAAAATGGAATGCTGAGCATCCTGATAAGCAGATTCAGATGACATTTACGACATATCCTTATGCAGACATGCATAACAAGCTTATTATGGCAACTCAGACTGGACAGGGCGCTCCTGATTTATGTGATGTTGAAATCAGTCAGTTCCCTAACTTTACTTTAGGAGAAGTTCCTTTTGTAGAAATGGATAAATACATTGCTCAATATAAGGACAATGTAGTTCAGTCTCGCCTTGACATTTATGGTGCAAACGGTAAGTATTACGGTATTCCTTTCCATGTTGGAGCAACTGTAATGTACTATGATGATGAGCTCCTTTCTAAGTATGGCATTGACTACCGCACAATCGAAACTTGGGATGACTTTGAAAAGGCAGGTCTCAAGCTTAAGGAAGCAACAGGCGGAACTGTTCACATGACGGGCGTTGATACCGGCGGAACGGACTGGCTGTGGCTTTCTATGGCAGAACATAATCAGGACTGGACCGATGCCAGCGGACATGCAGACATAAGAATTTCTGGGGTTTCTGATATGATTAAGATGCAGCAGAGATGGGTAGAAGAAGGCATTGCATATCCTACTCCGGGGGGACAGATTGATACAGAAGCTGGTTATGCTACAGTTGGCGATGAAAAGGTTGCTGCATTCCCTAAGGCATTGTGGTACATGAGCCGCTTCTTGAACTACATTCCAGACCAGAAAGGAAAATGGGCTATTGCTGCTTGTCCTGTTTATAAGAAAGGCCAGCCACGCTCTGTTGGTATTGGTGGAACAGGTACTGTTGTTTCTAAGCAGTCAAAGCATCAGGAACTTGCTGCAGAATTCCTTGTTTATGCAAAGCTTTCCCTTGAAGGTGAAAAGTTAATTTGGGAAGTCCTTGGATTTGACCCTGTAAATACAGATATGTGGAATGATAAGAGTTTGACTCATAATCCAAGCAACAAGTACGTTGCATACTTCCGCACAAATCCATTTGATGTCTTGAACGAAATAAAGGATGAAATAAAGGGTATTAAGGCTACTCACATAAGTTCAGCAATTAACGAGCAGGTTAACCTTAATGTCTTGAATAACTGTCTTGAACAGAATGCTGACGTAGACAGCGAACTTCAGGCAGCCCAGGATGAAATTGATCTTGAGCAGTAATCTGCCAAGGCTGAGGTTATCCCTGTAGAATAGTGAAAGGCCTGGAATGCCTGTTCTGAAAGGAATTCCAGGCCTTTTTTTTCAAGACGCCCCGTGTTATGTGGGAAAACATTTGAGGTTAGATATGAAGAAAAATAAAATATCAGGTTTTATTTATTCCTGGAGAGTTGCTCCATACGTATTTGTACTTCCGTTTATTATTAGTCTGCTAGTATTTTGGGTATACCCTTTGGCAAGTTCCATTATGATGAGTTTTCAGAATATACTTCCTGGGCAGATTGAGTGGATTGGCCTGAGAAACTATACAAAACTCCTTAAGGATAAGACTTTTTATTTGGCTGTACAGAACAGCTTTATTTATATGGTTATTACTTGTGCACTGCTCATTCCTATTCCGATGCTCTTTGCTACAATTATGAACAGTGCCTTTATGAAAGCAAAAAACGTCTATAAGGCGATTCTTTATATTCCTGCACTGACTTCTGTTGTTGTTGCAGGTACAATCTTTGGCTTTATGTTCAGTGAACTTGACGGTTCTGCTGCTAACCAGTTCCTTCACTATCTTGGCTATGGCTCTATAAAATGGCTTAAGATACGAAGTACGGGTTGGTTTGCAATGATTCTTTTGTGCTGCTGGAGATGGACAGGCGTTAATATGCTTTACTTCCTTTCTGGCCTGCAGGGCATTGACGGTTCGCTTTATGAATCTGCTGATATTGACGGTGCTTCTAAGTGGCAGAAATTCTGGCTGATAACATTTCCTTTGCTTAAGCCTACTAGCATTTATGTACTTACAATAAGCATCTATGCAGGACTTGCAATGTTCCTTGAAAGTTACATGATGTGGGGAGGAAACAGTTCTCCAAAGAATATCGGACTTACCATTGTTGGTTATCTGTACCGTCGCGGTATAGAAAAAAATCAGATGGGATATGCAAGTGCAGTTGGAATTGTTCTTTTGCTGATTGCCCTTGTAATTAATGTTGTTCAGCTTGTACTCAACGGTACATTTAAGAAGGAGAAATAATTATGGCCCAGTCAATTGTTAAAAAGCAGAAGCTTCATAGTATGAAGACTCAGGGGACTGTAGCTACAACTCTTTCCCTTTTGCTGTTTACTGTAATTTCAATACTGGTCTTGTATCCTCTTGTAGCGGCTTTGCTCGCTTCATTTAGGCCTGGACAGGAATTGATGCGCTATGGCCTGAATTTTAATCCTGATCCTAAGGGCTTGACCATAAATAACTATATTTATCTGTTTACGCAAAGGGCTTTTCAGGGTGCTGAATGGGTAAAGGTTCCCCACCGTTACTTCCTGTGGTATAAAAACAGTGTCATGCTTACATTCATTTCTGTTGTATGCCAGCTCCTTATATGTTATGTCGTGGCTTATGGCCTTACGATGTACGAATATAAGCTGAAGAATGTCCTGTTTTTTATTGTCATAGCAACAATGATGGTTCCTGGCGTTATTCTTATGCTGCCAATGTATCAGGAAATAATCAGCCTTCACTTGATAAATAAGACGGCCGGCGTTATTCTTCCTGGGGTATGCAGCGCTTCAACTATATTCTTTTTCAGGCAGTTTATGACAGGGCTTCCTAAAGAACTGTTGGATGCAGGTCGAATTGACGGTGCAAATGAATACCGAATCTGCTTTACAATCATGATGCCTCTTGTAAAGCCTGCATTTGGGGCTATGGCAATTCTTTCTTCTATGGGAACATGGAATGACATGCTGTGGCCTATGCTTGTATATCGCGATGCCGGTAAGTTTACTTTGCCAATAGGCTTGAATACTCTTCTTACTCCTTATGGCAATAACTATGACCTGCTGATTGCCGGTTCATGTTTTTCTGTTGTTCCTTTGCTTATAATATTCTTTGCATTCCAGCGCTACTTTATTGGCGGCATGACTGCCGGTGCTGTAAAAGGTTGATGTAAGTCAAAAAAAACACCCAATTACGGCAGTGTTCATAAGACAGTAACGCAAAATGAGCACTGTCGCGGTGGATTGGCAAAAAAAGAAGAAGTCTGAAAGGAACATACCTTCCAGACTTCTTTTCTTATTAAAATAATGAGACGGTTTATGCTTTTACATCTACCTCGCCGCCTTATTATCTTGGCAATCCTGCGCTGGGGGCAACCATATCAACCACAACATTA
>JAILPY010000040.1 GCA_024699235.1 Treponema sp.
GTCTGCAAAAAGATTCCGGCAATGCCCCGTTTTTTAATGTCCTCTTCTATCATGGCCATAAACCTTGAGCCGATTCCCTGTCCCTGCAATTTTTTTGAAACGCAAAACTCGTCGATGTTGTAATTGGCTCCTTCCCACCAGTGCCTTATTCCGCCAAGAGAAATTGCAGCTAGTTTTCCGTCAATCAGAAGTCCGTAGTTCAAGGCGTTGCAGTGTCCTGACACTTCCTTTATGTATTCGGTCAATTGATTTCGGTCGCTCCAGTCGTCGTTCCATGGTTCCCCGGCAAATGATTCCCGGTATAATTCCGCTGCCTCTGGTAAATGACTTTGGTCAAGATTTATAAGTTCTTCCATAATTCTCCTCTGTTAAAGCGATAAGTTCATTCCTTCCGCATTGCTGTTAAAGCCAAGGCTCTTGTAAAGGGAATACCCCATTTCTGTGGCGTCCAAAGTTATTTCTGTAACGTCGCGGGATTTTGCTTCGTCAATCAAATATTGAACCATCATTTTTCCTACGCCGCGCCTTCTGTATTCCGCTCTTGTATAAACGTTCATCAGGTGCGCCCTCTTTCCTGTTGGGTGATCGAATGTTGGCATGACCGAGATGTAGCTTAAAGTGGCGCAGCCTGCAATTTTTTTGCCATCCATTGCAAAGACTGTCGTCTGTTTTCCGTCCAAAAAATATTCCCTGCTGCGCTCAATTAGTTTTTTATCAAAGGAAGCATCTTCTTTTAGATGATTTACAATCCTTAGCATTTCAAGCCTGATTTCCATAAGCCTTTCAATATCATCTGAACAGGTCTTTTTTATTTCCATACTTTCAATCCTCATAAGATTTTTTTAGTCAATATTTGAAATTTGTGCGGACGCTGAAGTCCATGCGCTCCTAAAACGAGTTTGCCCTATCGCAGCTATATCCTTCTTGCCATGCTTTTGCACATACATAATTACGTCTTTCTTTTTCATTATCACATCTATTATGGATGAATCCAGCATATCCAAAAGTTCTTCAATCTGAACCTGACCAATTTTTCTTATTTCCTTTAGTTTCTCGGTATCCTTCAGCTTTCTTTCTGCCTCACTCTTTGGATATCCCTGACCAAACGGCTCTGAAAAAAGAGCCTCTATTGTCCTTTCAAAATTTTCCTTGCCGGCCCAAGCATAATCTTCTCCCAGCGGAACAGAAACAGCATTGCCATTATTAATCTGCGCAAATAAATAGGCATCCTTAGGCGTTGGTGCGTATCCGCAGATAACTCCCGGCAAACTATTGCATGCAAGCATCATACCCTGCCCTGATGAACAGCCAGTGACAACAAAATCAACCGCGCCACTTGCGAGCAACATGCCAATCAAAACTGAAATATCTATATAAGAATATTCATACTTTTCATCCAGAGTACAGCCAAAATTTATTACTTCTGAGCCTTTTGGGGCGTATTTTGTTACCGTACTGCTGATAAGCTCGTTTTTAGAGGCCTGTGAACTTGCTTGAATAATTCCGATTTTCATTATCTACCTACGGAGCTTTTGCTGGGCCTTATTTTCGCTTTGTTCGCGGACCATTGCCTTCACTTCTTCCAATCTTGGCGGATTCAGTGGAAGCGGGAATCGTGAAATGGCAACTGCAGAAGAAGCACTTGCAAAGCGGACAAGTTCTTCGTCCTTCATTCCCTGCAGCAAGCCGTAAACGCATCCAGCCTTAAAGGTATCGCCAGCACCAAGCGTGCTTTTTACTTCTACCGAAAAAGGCTTCATCCTCTGGATTTCCTGCCCCCGTCTTGCATAGAGCATGTCTCCCGCTCCCTGAGTGATAATCGTAAGCCCATCTGTTTCTGCCTGCATCATTTTCATAATTTCTTCTGGAGACTTGTCCTGATAATGAGCGGAAGTACATTCCTTTGACACTACATTTATCGAAGCCAATTTATGAAGTTTTGAATCGTGACAGCTGTCTATTGTGACATAAGGGATATTCAGGGTCTTGCAAATTTCTGCAGCCTTTAAACTTTCGTCTCCAAAAAAAGGATCGATGGCAGCGACTCTGCAACCCTCTATATCTTTTTCTTCAGGAATATTCCACCAGCGCTTGCCAGAAGCAAAAAGCGACTGAAACCTTCCCATCGGGGAGCGGACAAGCCCTGAAATAATCACATAATCCATTATTCCCGGATCACCTTCCCAAAATCGAAGCAATGACAAATCCACCTGCTTGTCCGAATAGAATTTTTTCAACATCGGGGCGACTTCCGTTCCTATCCAGGTGCCGTCCATCATTACCGAGCAGCCCAAAGATGCGAGCACTGTAGCGGCCGTTCCAGTTTCTCCGCCAGGAAGAAAATAGTGTTCGCCAATTTCTGAATATTCATCAGGCTTAGGAAATCCGTTCTTTAATAAAAAGGAATGCGTTCCCAGTATCTGGCCAAATAAATATACATCCGATTTCTGTATCATAATTTCTTCCCTCTCTGTAATACGGCTTAACCTGTCATGTACACATCACAAAAATGCCAGATGCGTTTCCTGATGTTTCAAAAGGCAAAGGAGACTTTATTCATAGCAGCGTTGACAAATTCGTTCTTGCTTTTTGAACATGAACCCCTTTTAACATTTTAGTTAATAGTCGTTAGCTAAAGTATAGCTACCGGTCAATAGCCTGTCAAGAAAAAAGCATCAAAGCAAGTCTACGAATCGTAGCTTGCATTTGTAATTCTCTTGTGCTACTCTCAAATCATAATGACTTCTTGCCGGCAGGAGTTGTAAGGAGATCTAAATGAATAATTATGTTACCGGAGCTGTTATTAAAAGACTCCGTGAAAAGAAGAGGATGACACAAGAAGAACTTGCACAAAAGATTTTTGTTACAAGCAAGGCTGTGAGCAAATGGGAAAATGGCAGAGGCTTTCCTGACGTAGGACTTCTTGAGTCTCTGGGGAAAGCACTCAGCGTTTCTGTGATTGAGCTGCTGTCGGGAAACAACATCACAAACATGAATAAGTCCTGCAATATGGCTAAGGTAAAGCTTTATGTTTGTCCTGTCTGCGGAAATATAATCCAGACGACAGGAGAAGCCCTTATCAGCTGCTGTGGAATCACTCTGCCGGCACTTGAAGAAGAAAGTGCCGATGATGAGCATTGTCCATCGGTTGAGACGATTGAAGATGAATATTATGTAACTATCAGTCATCCGATGACAAAGGAACATTATATTTCTTTTATAGCGGCAGTCTCGGATATGGGCGTGCAGCTGATGAAACTCTACCCGGAGGGAAACGCGGAAGCCCGATTTAAGATAAACAGCGTTAAAAAGATTTATGCCTATTGTAATAGGCATGGGCTTTTTGCAGTTCCTATCAAGAAGATGGGTTCGTGAAAAATTGTCCTAAAAACCAATGGCTCTCGGGGAAGACTTGAAGGAAAGAAAGAAGACTCTTTCCCAAAAAGAACATTTTTCCTGGGAGCTTATGATTGTAATCCTATAAAGCAGCTAATTCACTTCAAGTAAAAACTTTTCCAAGACTTGTTCTGGATAATAGGAAAGCTTTGCCTTTCTCAAGCCTTCAATTCCCAAGTCTTCTTCACGGTTTATGAATTCTGTTTGGACGGTTTTTACAAACTCATTGTTGATTACGGCGTATCCTCCGTCGCGGCCAAAGTCGTGAAGGCATTTTTCAAAGTGAACGTCTGTAACGCTCAAGCTCAAATTGCTTGCAATGCAAAATGCGACAGGCTCACCTTGAGCAAAAAGAATCCCACCTGTCATACCGCAGGCTTTTGAGAATGTTTCAAAATTATCCAGAGCGTAAAAAATGATTTCCTTTTCTGTTTCTAAATCAGAAAGGCTTCCGTCTTCAAGGGCAAAGCTTTTGTTTTCTTCCAGCCATTTTTCTTCAATTGATTTTACGGCAGGAAGATTATTGGCCGACAAAAGTTCAAAAGCAAAATCTGGATGCTTGCTTTTAAATTGATGTATGTGGTTGCGTTTCCGGCTTAATTTTTTCCCTGCAAGCGTAGAAAGTTTTTCCCTGCTGTAAATGTAGTCGCCGGATTCAGGAGTGGCTGTGATTTTTGCAGAAGGATAAATGCTTACCAAGGCATCCTTTTCTTCAAGGGTGGTGTTCTGGAAAATCAGTTTTTGGCCTGAGGAAGCGGCTTCTTTTTCCAAAAGCTCAAGGGAGGATTTTAAATCATCATACTTTCCGCTACGATTGTGGGGAAAACTAAAATATTGCTTTCCATCATCAAAATATTTTTCAAAAATCCAGTTGCCGTCTGTAGCAATCAGAGAATGAAATTTCTTTTCATAAAGAAGAGAATTTACCGCGCTGTAGTTGTTGGCAAAAAAACTGTTGTTGACAGCACATTCTTGTAGAGTCTCTAAATCTTTTAGCTCTGGTTTCCGCCAATTCATCTTATTTATTTTTCTTCCCCTAAGAATTTTTTTGTCCAGCGAGCTCAAGCCCGGTAAAAATCATTCCATCTTACAGCTGTACTTGCTAGTTTCAACCCTTGTATTCTTTCTTAATATGAAAGACGTCTTCCTTGGAAATAAATGTCTCGCCGTCAAATTCCATTTTGAGAATCCAGGGCATGAAATCAATTATTTCC
>JAILPY010000100.1 GCA_024699235.1 Treponema sp.
AAAAGTATGTATTTAACTACATGATAACATACTTTTGTCTAAAATTCTATATAACATAAAAGAGCAGTTACAAAATCCATAATGACTTTATTCTATAATCCAAACAAAAAAAGTGCCAGTCCCCAGAGACTAAGTCTCCAGAAACTGGCGCAATCTTGCCTAAGGCATATTATGAAAACTTATTAAATCAATTTTTAATATTTAAATTGAATGGATAACTATATTTCTGATGCGTTGCCTTATATGTTGCAACAACAATAATTTGATATGTTCCATAATCATAGTCCTTAGTAGATATTGTAGCTGCAGCTGTATTGCTCAAATTACGTAATGACAAAGCCTTAGGTCCACCGCTAATCTGTATAGCCGAAGGCTCAAATTTATCAGTGTTAGTAAGAGTAATTGTTATATCGCCTGCTTGAGCAACAGTTGCAACATATCCAGACTCAAGGTCTCCTGCAAGATCAATGCCTTCTCCTGTACCAACAGATATGTCAGCTGTTGCTATTTCACCCGCCTCATTAGAAACAACCTCAAAACTTATTGAATTTGTAGGATATTTTGCAGTATAAGAACCGTCTTTACATCCTTCAGGAGCATTTTCTGCAGTCATTACTCTTCTGTCTTCATCATTAATCCATGATTCAAAGACGTAATCTGTAGAACCGACAGTTTTTATCAAAGTATTAGTAACGCCATCAATGTCAATCAAAGGAATGTCAGTGCCTTCAAATATGCTGAATTCATAATAAGAACCGGTATATGAATCTCCATTATAGACAAGAGTTCCATCTGCAAGATTGTATACCCTGCGTACAAGATTTATGTTTTTATCAGCAGCATAACCAGTGTAACCAAGATTACCGGCACCAAGAGGAGAACTTCGGACTACTTCACCGCGAGACCCCATAACATTCAATGACTGAATAGTGGCATCAAACAGGCGACCTGTAGGCAAGCGGAGCGTACACTCTTCTTTACCAGCAATAAGAATGTCACCAGTATCAACAACAGTTGCAAGAGAAGAATCTCCATCTTCAGCAACAGGGAACGTCTGATGAGCAATTGGTGATCCTTCAGCATCATATTCTGTAAGTATAATCTTGAAATACGTTTCATTGTCAGACATATCTTCCCAACTGAAGCGTACGTCATAGTATGCATCAATATCATCCTGACTTGCAGACGATTCAACCCATTCTGCAACAAAATTTTCAGGTTTTGCAGGAGGTTCATTTATATAGTTTTCAACATTAACCTCAGCTTCCGTACAAAGGCCAGGGTTAACAATTACCAAGTCAGAATACTCACTGCAAGTGGTGCCATCTTCCCTAAGCAAACTGAATTTAAAGTAGTATGTACCAGGAGGACAAGTCATTGCAGATGACTTATCAAAAGCATAAGTAGCAGGTTCGTCACCCGTAGCAATATCGACAGTCTCCTCATATCCTTCGACAGCAGAAAAACCTGCTGAAGTTAACTTATAAAGACCAACTTTATATTTAGCAGGATTAAAAGATTCAGGCTTTATATAAGAACCATGGATATTTACAGTTCCAGGAGTCGTCAGCTTTCCTGCAGACAGCTTAAATACAATATTCTGAGTACCATTTGTAAGGTCAACATTCTGATATCCTTCCATAAGTTCCTTACCTTCTTTAGAGGCTGTAAGCTTAAGCTCCCAGTATGTTGCAGCAAGCTCAACCTGTGCAGAACCTGAATTTTTTAGAGGATCTGTTACATCCATTTCTATAGTTTGCCGGCGGGCCGACTTTCCAGTCAGCACCAACTTATCAAAATCATCAAAATTTGCTGTATCATAATAAATAGTCCTTCCTGCTGACGAGCCAACAGAAATTCCAAGCATGCGAGAGCTAGCACCGTCCCCGCCGCTAGAATCATCTCCCATTCCCAACGAGCCGCCAGCTGACTGTGCACATCCAGCTGACATAAGCACAGACAGAGACACAAGAGCCACTGCCATAGCACTCAAGAAAGTGCTGAAAAACGTTTTCTTTTTCATATAAAAACTCCTTTTTATAAAAAAAACTTTATCATTTCTGTCCTTTGCAATAAAAAGGCAAGATCCTATTCAAAGTGCAGGACTTTAATTACCATTTATCCAAATCTTTCCAGTATCCGTAAGGACTGCATCTGAATTCGTCGTTACAGATATGGTAATGCAATACCAAGTAGCAGCCATGAGCGACGTTTCCGGAATATATACAGAAAAAGAAGACCCTGTCAGGCTAGCCAGTCCAGATACAGGACTGCCTGTTGCAGCCTGTCCCGGATATACATTCCACTCATAGCTTTTACAGTTGCTTGGCCCGACAATAGTAAGGCGTGTCGCACGGTTTTCTACCGTATACAAGTCCCTAAGCAGCCAGTCGCAAACTCCGCTAGACAATTCATCTACATCATGATTCTGTGCATCATTGTAAGTTACCGTAAAGTTTTCATTATATTCATCTATAAGCTCATCATAGTTTCCGCTAGAACAGCCCTGCAGGAATCCTGCAAGAAAGACCACATCCAATATCACAAGAGCGGCCATCCAAAAACATGCAGACCTTTTTGTCATTTTACGTCTCCCTTACCCTTTAACCTAATGCTGTAGCCAATGAATACGCCAGGCGTAACCTTCTGTACAGGGTCATAGTCAAACCCAAGCTGTACCTGAAAACCATGAAAGATTACACCGACATAAGCTCCGGCCATCCAAGTCAGATGAGGATCCGTCCTGATAATTCCGTTTTTTGAATTCTGCCAAAGCAACAGCTCACGCGCACCAACATGAAGTTCTGCAAAAAGATGCAAAGGTTTTTCTTTTTTACCTAAATTAAAGTTAATGCCCACCGGAGCATACACCGTAAGTCCTCCCGTATGAGGAGGAGCAAGAGTCTTTCCGTCAAGATAATAGTTGTACGGAAACTCAGAAGAATCAAAGGCAAATCCTATCTGCGTATCAAGCCCAACGCCAAAGTAAAATGGAGGGACAAGCTTATTCAGCTTAAGTTCAGCACCCAAGGCAATGGCTTCAGAAAAAGGATCTGGCAGCATGATTCCGCCGCCGTATATAACAATGGAATTATAGTAAATAGGATGCTCCTGCTCGGTTACCGATGCCGTATCGGTTACTGAAGCCGGCTCGCTTGTCGATGCCGGAATACTTGGTGCTGCCTGCGCTATCGGCTCGGTTACTGAAGCAGGCTCAGATACTGAAGCAGGCTCAGTTACTGAAGCAGGCTCAGTTACTGAAGCAGGCTCAGATACTGAAGCCTGTTTACTTTGCGGTGCCTGAGCTACAGGAGTCTTTTGCTGCACAGGGACAGCCTTAGCAATTTCTGCTGATTCTTCAACAGCCTCAGGCTGCTCAACAGATGCAGTTTCCATTTCAAACTGCAAAGCCTTGGCAACATCAATGCGGTAAACAGAACCGTCTTCATAGCCTTCAAGCAGCTCAGAACCGTCATCGCTAAAGGCAAATGCAGAAAGAACCTGTGAACTGCATGGAGAAATATAGGAAAAACGCCTGTCTGAAGCAGGCGTATAAAACGAAAGAACGCCGTCCGAAGTCTGAACAGCCAGCGTATCGCCGCCTGCAATAAAGCTTATGGCTTCAATTACGCCTGCTGCTTCAAATCCGCCGCAGCGCTTGCCATTCATATCATAAAAAAAGATTTCCCTGCTGCTTGAAACAACCGCAAGAAGCCCCCCTGCAGAAAAAGCAACAGGAGCATTTACAAACTGGCAATAGACAGGCATGCGTGCGCGCACAGACCCAGAAGCTGTATCCCAAAGAACCACCGAACCATCTTCAGAAGCAGAAGCCATATAAAGGCTGTCCTGGCTAAAGGCAACAGACTTAATCCTGCCTTCCTGCTCCTTAGATTCACGAGTCAAGAACTGACGGGCATAGCGAAGCTTAAAGAATACCCGGACAGAACCGTCTTCCATGCCTGCAGCAATAAAATTACTGTTAGGACTGAATGCACAGGAAGTAAAAGGAACGCCGCTGTCAATATCAAGGGCAGAAGAAGCAGGAAGCGGCTGATTTCCCCCTACGTTCCACGCAGAAAGGACTCCTTCGTCAGAAAGCGTGATAAACAGCAGGCGGTCAGTAACGCTTTCCCTTGCAAAGCTAAGTAAAGCGGCAGAAGGAACAGGAACAATGCAGGCAGTACGGTTTTTTCCAGTCATGCTTCCTATGCCGCTTCCGGAACTGCGAATATGAACGGCATCACCTTCACCAACGGCAAACAGGCTTCCGTCTTTTGTCCAGCAAAGGCTTTCGACAGGAGCCTCTGATTTTACGACTAAAGAATGAACAGTATCAGCTTCTGCATGTAGCAAAAATAAAAAGAAAACAATTGCGGCTATACAGATTTTTTTGTAAAAATTATTAATTTTTAAATTCATACATTTTATATAACCAACAATTTTCTGCATGAAACGTAGAATATCAGTATTTTTTTTACAAGTCAAGTAATTCTATATAATAAAAGGGTTTACGCACTAAAAAAAACGTGTGTCGCTCACTATATTTCCGTGAGTTAACACACGTTTTTTTTATGAATCCATGCTAAAGGCAGGACAAATTTTCATAAATACTAACAATTCGATTGATTACTATAAATTACATATTTGTCAGGTCAGGATAAACGTAGAAATCATTCTGCCAATCTCAATAATGTTGCAGTTCCCTTTAATTTCAAAGGTAGCAGCATAACCGTCTGCAAAGTACAGGACAAGCTCAGAATCAGGAACAATCTCAATAAGTCCGGGAGTCTGGATTGAATACATCTGAATCTTAGAGTACGGAAGAGAGGCGTAAGACTTTCTGGTTCCAGTAATCCCCTGCACGTCAACAGATATAATCCTTTTATTCGTGAATATAAGCTGGTCGCGCACAGTCTTAAAGGCAGCAACAGCCTTTTCCCCGTCAATAAGAAGGGCATTCACCTCTTCCCGAACATCCGAAAGTTCTATAGGCTTTAAATTAAAAACAGAATTCTTTGAAATGCTAATCATAAAGACAGTTTAGCAGACACTGCCTTCTCCGTCTAGAATATCAGGACTAGTCGAGAGCATCCATATCTGCTAAAATATAAGAATGCAAGACTCATGCAAATATGAAGACCTGCAAAAGGATTCCCTGCATTTTGCAAAGCTAGACACCGACCGCAAAAAACGTACAGGATTTTCAGAAACAGTATTCTGCCAGGGCAAAAAGACAGAACATCTTGTACAAATATACAGACATCTTTTTGAAACAACCGGACAGGCATTCGGAACCCGCGCAGATGCACAGCAGGCACAGGCCGTACAAAAGGAACTGCCTCAGGCACAGTATGACGACACGTCACATATACTGAAAATTCAAGGAAAAGAACAGACTGCCCAAATCGGATGCATAGCCGTATGTTCAGCAGGAACCTCTGACATAAGCGTTGCAGAAGAAGCCGCCCAGACGGCAGAGCATTTTGGCGCAAAAGTAGACCGCTACTATGACGTAGGGGTAGCAGGGCTGGACAGGCTTCTGGCACACATAGACAGCATAAGAAAGGCTAACGCCATAATAGCTGTCGCAGGAATGGAAGGCGCCCTCCCAAGCGTAATAGGCGGCATGGTAAGCGTTCCAGTCATAGCAGTACCTACATCAATAGGTTACGGAGCAAACTTTTCAGGCCTTTCAGCACTGCTTGCAATGCTCAATTCTTGTGCAAACGGCATATCAGTAGTAAACATAGACAATGGATACGGCGCAGGATACAATGCCGTAATGATAAACAGGCTTGCCGTACAGGGGAACAGACAATGAAAGCACAATCACTTTATCTTGAATGCGCCGCAGGAATAAGCGGAGACATGACTGTAGCAGCACTGCTTGATGCGGGAGCAGACAGAAACGCCCTGCAGGCTGCACTGGATTCAATACCGCTAAAATTTAAGACAGAAATCTCTCGCGTAAAAAAAAGCGGAATAGACTGCTGCGATTTTGCTGTAATGCTTGAAGAAGAAAACCACGACCACGACATGGAATACCTTTTTGG
>JAILPY010000118.1 GCA_024699235.1 Treponema sp.
CAGATGAAATCATATCTCTTTATAAAGACAAGCCTGTAATAAAAGTCATTCAGGGAATACGAAGAAGCGGAAAGTCATTTTTACTTTCGCTTATTGAAAAAAAATTAATTGAAAAAGGCATTTCACCTTCACAGATTTTGAGTATAAACTTTGAAGATTTTGAAAATGCAGCTTTGCTGGATGCAACATCGCTTTACGAAGAAGTAAAAAAACATAGTTCAAGTGGAAAAAAACTATACCTTTTATTCGATGAAATTCAAGAATGTGCTGATTGGGAAAAATGCGTAAACAGCCTTTATTCTTCAAAAACTATAGACACAGATATTTATATAACTGGCAGCAATGCACGGCTTTTGTCATCAGAACTTGCAACCTATCTAAGTGGGCGTTATGTTATAATCAATATTAATCCGCTTTCATATAAAGAATTCTTATACTTTAACTCGCTTGAAGAATCTAGTGCCAGTTTTTTAAAGTTTATGACTGTGGGAGGATTCCCTGGGTTAAAGGATATGATGGAAAAAGACACACAAATTCGCTCTTATCTTGAGGGCATTTATTCTACAGTTCTTTTAAAAGACATCATTTCAAAAAACAAGATAAGGGAAAGTTCATTACTTGAAAAAATCATTTTGTATACAGCTGACAATGTGGGAAATATTTTTTCGGCAAAACGCATTTCTGATTTTATGAAAGCAAGCGGTAGAAATCTTTCTGTGGAAACTGTTTATAACGACTTGCAATATTTACAAAATGCATTTGTTTTGCACAAGGTTCAAAGGTACGACATTCGTGGAAAGAAAATCCTTGAGACTATGGAAAAATACTATTTTGCAGACCAAGGGCTTTTATTTTTTCTGCACGGATATAAAGACTCATACATAAATGGGATTCTTGAAAATATTGTTTTTACGGAACTCTTACGAAGAAACTATGAAGTCTTTATAGGAAAAATAGGAGAAAACGAAATTGACTTTATTGCCGTAAAGGAGGCAGAACCTACATACATCCAAGTTTCATATCTTCTCAGTTCTGAGGAAACAAAAGAAAGGGAATACCGCCCGTTGCTTGCCATTAAGGACAATTTTCCTAAACTCATTCTTACATTGGATGATCTTCCTGAATCAAACGAAAACGGTATTTTACGAAAGAACCTCAGACAGTGGTTGATGGAACAAGACTAAAACTGCAATAGCTTCCCTTGCGAAAGTAATTTTTTTATTTTTTTTAGCCTAAATCGTGCAAAAAAAATACACATCTTGGATATTACATATACAGGATGTATATATGAAAAAAATAAAAGCATTTGAAAAACTAGAATTTTATGATGATTTCATGTTTGGGCTTGTAATGCAGGACAAAAATCTTTGCCGTGAAGTGCTGGAATGTCTTTTGGGCATTAAGATAAGGCATCTTGAGTATGCCGAACCGCAGAATCATTTTAAGCCGATGTATACTGCACGTGGCATTCGCCTTGACGTGTACGTAAGGGATGGCAACACTGTGTATGATGTCGAAATACAAAACCGAAACGAGCATGACATGGGGAAGAGAACTCGATATTACCAGTCTATGCTGGATGCGGATTCTCTTCTGAAAGGGCATGTTTATTCCGAGCTGAAAAAGACTGTAATTGTGTTTTTATGCCGTCGCCATATATGGCGCTTTGATACCTTTCAAAAAAGGAATTCCGTGGTATACTGTAACAAGGATAAGCCATGAGGATTCCACTGTGAATCTTGCAGACGCTGCAAAAGACATAATCTTTAACTGTACTGCATACGAAAAGGTTGTGAATTTTGAGCAGAAGGCATTGTTAAAGTTCATTCAGACAGGCATAGCCGAGTCGGACTTAACACGGAGGCTTTATTATATGGTAGAAAAACAGAAGAAAATTGAGGCTAATAAGAAACTGTATTTTACTTGGAGCCTCCATGACTACGATGTGAAGAATGAAGGCATCCGCATTGGCAGACGGGAAGGTCGAAAATCTGGCAGGAAAGAAGGCATAGAGGCAAACAAGCTTGAAAATGCCAAAAATCTTCTTGCAATGAAATTACTTACGCATGAACAGATTGCAGAAGCTATAGGACTTCCATTAGAAAAAATAGTAGAACTTGCACCGAAATAACAGCTGCAAAATAATGTTAGAACGGCTGCTGTACAGGGCAGCCTTTTTTATTAGTTCTTACTGTTTCTGTTTTGAGTAATGATCAAGCACGCAACGGGCAAACCTGTAGGCGTTCTTTACATCGGTGAATGACTCGAAGTAATCCTTGTGTGAAACCATTCTGCCGTCAAAAAACTCC
>JAILPY010000127.1 GCA_024699235.1 Treponema sp.
TATAGAAACGACTATTAGAACCGTTATTATTATAAAATCTTCTGTTGTTATAACGATTATTATTATAACTACCCTGCCCATTATTAAATTTTCTATTTTCCCAATGTCGCTGTTGATAGGATCCTGATGATTGGGAAACAGCAGGAGAAGACTGTTCAGAAGAAGGGGATGAATCAACGCCTGAAGACTGTTCATTATTTTCAAACAAAGAAGTTTGCATTCCATTTTCTGAACTTGAAGGAACAACATTTTCAGAAGCAGCATTATTCTGGATATTATTTTCTGTTACCGTTTCTTCAGACGTTTCCTGGACTTTTCTTAATATCCTTCTTCGCTTTGGTTTCTGTGTTATTTTAGCAGATTTTTCTTCATCATTTCCTTCTACTACGAGAGGATTTTGTTCTTCCGATGTGATTTCGTGTTCAGAAGTTTCAAGTTCCATACTATCATCCTTTGAGTTTTCTAAAAACTGATTTTATAAGAATATAAATAAACATATATAATATATTAACTGCAAGAAATATATAAGTAAAACTGTTATGATTAAAAAAGTTTCAACAAAGAATTATGAATTTGAGATAGACTCAAAAGTCTAAAACTTAATTTATATTAACCACAAAGGAAATATTTTGTCAAGGCATAAATCATCTTAAATTTTCCAATAATTATTATAAAATGAAAAATGCATATTCAGAAGGATTAATGAATACTTCCAGTTTTTTGATGCAAGGCCTTTTTATATTCAGCAGAAGCAACTGAAAATAAATCTACTGAAGGAATTCCTTCTAACATCTCAACTTCACCTTCAAATTCAACATTATCTGCAATACGAATATTGGAAGTTTTTATATTTCCTTTAACAACACTTCCTTTACACAGTTCAACTCGTTCCTGCCCTTCTATATCGCCATTAACATTACCAGAAATTACAACAGACTTTGCTATTATTTTATCTACAGTACAATCTGCAGTTTCACTTATTTCCAAATTTCCAGATGCCTTTATTGAACCACAAAATTTACCACTTATAATTACATTATCAGAAAAAGTTAGTTTTCCATCAAATCTTGTTTCAGGCCCCAATTCAGTTACACTTATTTTTTCTTTAACCATGCACTAATCTTATCCCTTTTTCCTATTTTTTTCAACATTAATACAATATTTTAATACAGTATATATCAAAAGCCACAATAAAAAACATGTTTCGCAGATAGGAAACCAATCCCCAAATGCTGTATATACAGTCATGTGTGAATTATCAGGAACATTTACAGAATATATGCAAGCTCCCTCAGAAAACTCATCTATTATTTCAGGGACAACAGAACCTTGTGCTGTAATATAGCAGGATACACCGCTCCCAGAACTCCTTACAGCTGGAACATTATTTTCAGCACTTCTAAATACAGACATTGAAAGATGCTGCCTCTGGCAGACAGAACTTCTAGCCCAAGAATCATTAGATAACTCAAAAAAACACTCAGCCCCATTTTTTACAAATTTTCGACAAAAATTTCCAAATGTATCTTCAAAGCATATCGGAGTACAAAAACATAAATTTCTGTTCGTAAAAACAGAAAAGTTTTTACCAGGCTTCCATTCTGTTATAAAAAATGAAAAATTCTTAAAAACATTTGAAGGAATATATTCTGAAAAAGGAACAAGCTTTATTTTTTTATAAATATCAGGTTCAGGAGGAATTACATTATTGCTTTTGCTGTCAAATATAAGAGATGCATTGTAATCATAAAAAACTCCATCTGATTTTTTTTCAGAATGCTGATTACCAATTACAAAACAGGCATTCTTTCTTGCAATAAAAGATAACATATCTACAATAATATTAAATCGCTCATGATCAATTCGATTTTTGTAATAATATTTTATTGGAGGAACGACAGCTGTTTCTGGCCATAAGACAAAGTCTACTTTCTCTTCCATAGAAAATTTTGAATCAGTAAGTGTAATTAGATTTCTAATATCCTTCTTATAAACATCCAATCCATTTTTATTAGAATCAGTATTATTTTGAACTGTCATAACTTTTACAGTTTTGAATTGCAAGTTTTGTTTTAGGAAATGATAAACAGTAATTCCCAGAAAAATAATTACTAAGATTATTGCATGAATAATATTTTTTTTTAATATTTTTTTTATCTGTTTATAATCTATACATATAGATGCAATAAATGCTGATACATAAGCACAGACAAAAGACCCTCCCCACACTCCACAAACTGAGGAAAACGTAAGCATAATAGGGACCTTCCACTGAGAATATCCTAGAATACCATAACTAAAACCAAATGGACCAAGCGTTTTTAAATATTCATATACACACCAAATCAATGCCATTACATAAATTCCATAAGAAGAATGTTTACAGGCACAGTTCATAAGTGAAAACAGAATGCTAAGTATTATTGCACAAAATAAAACTGCAATTATAAAAAGTAACAGAGAATAATTTACAAGCCAATATGAAAACAAAGAATAGCATAAGAACCCGTATAAAAATCCCCATAAAAAAGACATTCGTAAAGATGATTTTTTTATTAAAATAAAAATAGGTACTAATACTATATAACCAAAAAGAAAAAAACCGTTTTTAAAAATAAAGCATGGATGAGAACATACAAACAGCATTGCCCCTATTAAAGTCAATGCTATTTTTGAAAGAAGAAGCATGTCAACTAGAAGTTTCTGCGTCTTCCCCTTGCAGGGGCAGATTCCAAAGAGACTTTTTCAATTCTTGTCCCGAACGAAATGCAGCCACATAATGAGGGGCAACAGAAAGCTGCTCTCCCGTTTTTGGATTTCTCGCTTTTACACGCCCCTTCCTTAAACGAGGTTCAAAGGTACCAAAACCGCGAAGTTCTATAGTATTACCATCCTTTAACGATTCCTTAAGCTGAATGAGAAGACTTTCAACAACATCCTGAACAACACGCTTTTCACATTTTGTATTCTGATATACAGCTTCTACTAAATCATATTTTGTAATTTTTTTTCCAGCCATATACACCACCTCGACAAAATTTGAAAAGAAAACCTGGATGCCGGACTGTACCGACATCCAAATTGCTTATTTTGCTGCAGCAAAAGTAATATTGTACAGTCTTGCCATACGACTCTTCTTACGAGCAGCAGCATTACGCTTCATAACGCCCTTTCGGTATGCGTTATCAAGTTCAGACTGTAAAGCTTTAAGTGCTTCCTGAGCAACTGTCTGATCTTTTTTCTGAACAGCTTCTACAAATTTTCTTGCACTTGTGTGACAACGAGACTTAACAGCTTTATTATGAAGACGGCGAACTTCGCTTTCTTCGTGTCTTTTTTCTGCAGATGTTTTCTTTACTGACAAAGGATTACCCCCAAACAAAACTAAAAACTGGTTAATATATTATACAATAGAAAAATAATAGTCAAGTATATAAATACTTACATTGCATTTATTTATACAATAAAAAAGGACTTTCTTTTTATGAAAGTCCTTTCAATTGCAATTGAAACTATATGTTTTAAAGACTTAGTTAAAATCTTTAGGTCTACGCTCTACACGCTTACACTTCTGACATTCAGCAATGTTCTTAAGCTTACCCTTTTCAAAAATAGTTTTCATAATAATTTCACCACCACACTGTGCATGAATAAACTTCTGTGTTGCAACTGTAGTACGAGAGTTTTTACTGGCTCCTGCCATAACTATCCTCCAAAAATATCGATATTGCTATAAAAATATACACAATTTAAATAAAACTTGTCAAGATATAGAAAACTTTATCATTTTCTCCATTCAACAAGCTGTTCTGAAATTAGTTCATGAGCCTCTTCAAGAATTCTTTTTTCCTGTTCCTTATCAGTTGGTGCATCATAAACTTTCAGTACTTTCACCTTGTAAGAACCTCTCTTAAATCCACTAAGAATTCTTGTTAAGTTTGAAAGTTTCCAACCGCCGTCAAGTGCACAAACAGCAACAGGAAGGTTAACCGTCTGCTCAAGTCGCCTGAAACCTGCAGAATAAAATTTTCCCAGATGTCCGTCTTTGCTTCTGGTGCCTTCTGGATAAATAACAGGTATAATCGAAGAATCTGCTTTTACACGTTCTCCAAAATCCTTTAATGTTTTCATTGCAACGACTGCACTTCCTTTTCGAGGAATCATACAGTGCTTTTGACTGCGAAGCATTTTTCCAACCATTGGAACGTCATTCAAGGAATCTTTTGCAACGAAACGGACCTTTTTTCCTGCGAAATAACGGAGATAAACAACGATATCAATAAGACTTTGATGATTGGATATAACAAGAAATTGATTAGGAAGATTTTCTTTGCTCTTCACATCCCCCTTTAATTCAAAATGCCTGTACATCTTTAATATTGCAAAAAAAAGACGGTCCGTTCTAGTTGTAATATAATTTGACCAGAACAAAGCAGCCTTATGACTGAACGGATATGACAGAGTTAGCATAAATGTAGGAAAGAAAATTGCACTTAACAAAAGAATTAGGCAGAAAAAACTCAACATAATGCAAAAATTATATCGAAGAAAAATCTTAATGTCCACTAAAAAAGAATTGTTTTTCAGCCAGAACTATATCATGGAGCGGATTATACATTCTCCTGGTTTTAGGGACGCTTTCTGTAAAAATTTTTCCATACTTTTTTTCTACTATTCTACGGTCAAGCACAACAACAACACCTCTATCATCTCCCCTGCGTATTAGACGACCAAAACCCTGTCTGAATTTTATGACAGCCTGAGGAACGCTTAATTCCATAAAAGAGGAACCGCCTCTCTTTTCAACGGCTTCACTTCTGGCTGCAAAAACAGGATCGTTAGGAACAGAAAACGGCAGTTTTACAATTATAACCTGACTAAGGCTTTCACCAGGTACATCTACGCCTTCCCAAAAGCTATCTGTAGCAAACAGCACGCTGGAACAATCATTTTTAAACCGTTCCAGCAGTCTAAACCTGTCATCATCACCCTGTTTAAAAACTGAAAATCCATAATTTTCCAAAACAATTCTCGAACTTAAATATGCATGTTTCAAGCTATCATACGAAGTAAACAGAACAAGAGTTCGTCCGTTAGAAGCTTTTATCAAAGCGATCAAGGAGTCTTCCACATATCGCTGGAATTCAAAAGAATTATCAGGAAATGGAGCATCATTAGGAACCGCAAAAATAACATTTGAACCGTAAGGAAACGGAGATGCAAATTCTTGCTGAGCGAGTCTTTCTTCATCTACAAAAGAGATTCCTGTTCGCCTCATCCAGTATCCAAAGGTTCGGCCTGTCTTTAACGTTGCACTAGTACAGACAACGGAATTCATCGGTTCAAATACACCTTGATTCATTAAAGGAGCAACATCAAGAGGTGTCTTTGTGAATTCTACAAAGACAATGAAATCATCGCCGACCTTCTTTGGAGCAAACTTTTTTTTCTGTATATAAAAAACCATGTCATCCTGTTCATTCCATTCACAAAAAGACTTACATAAAGACATATAATCTTCAAGCCTGCGAATTACAGTCTTTGATTCCCATACAGCAGGAAGTTCCTTATCATCATCATCAAGATTTTCTAAAGCATTCCTTACGACACCTGTAAATTCTTGCAACGCAGTGCAGATATTTTTCATGCCTGTAAAAACGTTTTCAAATCCAGATGAAGAAGATTCATTGATACGGGCAGACATTTCTGTTTCCAATATTTCAAGAGCAGATTCATCAAGTTCCAGCATGCATGACTTTACTTGATTTACAGCGGAAGCACATTTCTGAAGAAAATCGTCAGAGTGAATCACAACTGATACCTGCACAAGAAATCCTGTAATTGCATTTCGTGAAGTTCTATAAAGCAAATTCAACTGTTTAGCAAGTTTAAATCTATCAATGCTTTCACTAAAGAAACTTGTAGCACTATCTTCAATTCCGTGAGCTTCATCGAATACTATATGACGATATGGAGGAAGAACTGCAGCATCCGAATACCCAGATCCATTCATCCTGCTTTCGATATCAGCAAACAGGAGATGATGATTTACCACAATAATGTTTGCATCAGCAGCTTCTTTACGAACCTTCATTACAAAACACTGTTCCCGGTATTGACAACGCATTCCCATGCAGGCATCACTTTCACTATTTATTTTTGACCATATACTTTCAGAAGGAACAAACGAAAGATCACTCTTACTGCCTGTTTCACTGTTTTTTGCCCAAGAAGCTATAGAATCAAAAACACTTGTTTCTTCAGAGAATAAATCTCTTTCGTTGCCGGCTTCTGCAAGTCTTCTAAGGCATACATAATTCTGTCTTCCTTTAAGGAGTATAGATTTTACATTTATTCCCAGAATTTTTTCAGCTGCAGGTATATCTTTTTCTATTAATTGCTGCTGTAAATTTATCGTTCCTGTTGAAACAATTACACGTTCTTTATTTTTTACCGCCCACACCATTGAAGGAATTAGATACGCATAACTTTTTCCGACTCCAGTTCCAGCTTCAAATACAGCAATTTTATTGTTGTTAAATGCATCAGCTATATTTTTTAGTAAGGCAATCTGAGATGGTCGCTCTTCATACTGCTCATAAATTTTAGA
Source organism: Treponema sp. (assembly GCA_024699235.1). Taxonomy (GTDB): domain Bacteria; phylum Spirochaetota; class Spirochaetia; order Treponematales; family Treponemataceae; genus Treponema_D. Next base: position 6,611 of record JAILPY010000127.1, read on the forward strand.
AAGAGGACCTTTTGAAGAAAGGCAAATAGCTAAGGAATCTGCATCAAGTTTTTCCAATACCTTAGGCTTTATAGGTTCTACTACTGCATATACATCTGTAATATCATTATTAACAATATAAAATCCTAAGGAAGTATCAGTCGCATTTGCAGCAACATTTTGATCAGCCTGACTTGGATAAAGATTGCCAGAAGGATGGTTATGAATAAGGACATGCCCTTCACGTGCCATATTAGAATTTATTATCACAGAATCTATATTTCCACGAGAACCTGTTTTTACGTCAGTAACCAGTCCTGCAGAATTTATGATTCCAACCCAAAAGACTTCATTACCTCCAGCTTCAATTACATCCCTGCGCATAGAAGTAATAACAGATTGAGTAAATCTGGTATGAATATCCATGGGCGTATTTTAATAGTTAAAAAAAAGTTTATCAATGCCCTTTTTAATA
>JAILPY010000159.1 GCA_024699235.1 Treponema sp.
TATTCAAAAAAAGAAACAGTAGCTGTCAGCTGCTTGCGGGATATACCTGCATTAAAACTTTTTACCGCAGCCTACTGAATTTACAGAAAGGACTTCACAGTCTCGATTTTTTCCCCATCCTTAATGATTTTATTTTCTGAACAAAGTTATTTATCTGTTCATTTTGTATTACATCAACTATAAAAAGTATTTGTTCGAAAGTTTCATCATCACATTGATTTGACTGAATAATGCTAGAAAGCAAAGATTCTATAATTTTTTCATCAAATGTTTTCCCTATACTCCAAACAATACGACTAGAATAAATTGGTTCATGTTTTAGAATTGATAGTAAACAATCAATGACTTTCTCCTTATCTTCGGTGTTGATAGACAAATTTTTTAATTCTTTCGGTAACAAAAGAGAATAATCTGTAGGATTTGTGTAGCCATTATTTTTTTCCAACAGAAGTCCAATATTTGTAATCATATTGCCTTTGTTACTATTATTTTTGTTACTAAGTATTTGTAAATAGTTTTGTAGTTCTAAATTCATTTTTTTTACTCCACAAGATTTATTCCATGAAGATTTTCCAAATCAATTCGATAGTCTTTGTCTTGATATTCGAATGGTTCTCTCCAAACATTCACTCCTTGCTTATATTCTCCTTGAGTTTTCTTTACATATTCACTCATTCGTACAATAGCAGCTGTAAAATCTTTACATCTAGCCATACCTGGTTGTTGTTCAACAGCACTGGTATAAAGTTCCATTAAAGTTCCATAAGCATCTTTCTTCGTTACATCAATTTTATCATTGCTAATTCTAACTACTGAAGCGGGAGTTTCTTTTCCTGTTTGAATCTGAAAGCGTATTACATTTGATTCTTTTGTTTGTTCATTGTTTTGGGGTTGCGTACATGCAGCAGGTGCTTTTGATTCTTGATATTTTATGTAAAGATATGAACCTCCTGCAATAGCTCCTAAAACAAGTCCTGTAACAATATAACCAGCCCACTTATGGGGAACTATATCCGAAGGTTCTACAATGGATAAATCAGTTGCAAAAGTAGCCCCTTCAAATTTTAATGCTTCGGAAGAAAAATTATAAAGAGAATACGCATCAACTCTTCCATCTGGGTCAGTATATGTAATAGGATTATTCCCAGCATAGTTATACAAATGGGAGTTTGTACCACTACTGGCTATCAAAGAACAAAACTTCCCTAAGTATCAGTCATTGCGGAATGAATGTCAAGCATCAAAAATTATATATGACCGTATCTTGCTGTATATTTTTATTACGCATTGTACTATAATGAATATGTAGCAAGCTTTTATCTTCAAGGAGAAACAGGACGAATGAGCGAAAGAAAACTTCCGATTGGCATACAGACATTTGAGGAACTTAGGGAAAAAGATTATATCTACATAGATAAGACTTCTTTTGTAGAAAAACTTGTAAAAGTTGGAAAGCCGTATTTTCTGAGCCGCCCGCGCCGATTCGGAAAGTCACTCTTTCTTTCCACTCTCAGAAGCTATTTTGAAGGAAGAAAAGACCTTTTTGAAGGACTTGAAATTGCAAAGAGCGAAACGGAATGGAAGCAATATCCAGTGTTCTATTTTGACTTTAATGTGGGAGATTTTTCAACGGAATCTGAATTCAGAAATTCACTAAGCTTGAAGCTTGATGTGTATGAGAAAATCTACGGAATAAGGAATGAAAATGCAAAAAGTCCTGCAGACCGCTTCAGCTGCCTTTTGCAGCAGGCTCACGAAAAGACAGGTTTACAGGCAGTTGTCCTTGTGGATGAATACGATAAGCCTCTTTTGAATGCAGTTGGAGATGAAGCCCTTGTAGATACATTCCGTAAAATCCTAAAGACATTCTATGGCGTGTTGAAAGGCGAGGACGCACATCTTCAGTTCATATTCATTACAGGTGTCACCAGGTTTGACAAGGTAAGCATTTTTTCTGACCTAAATAACCTTAACGACATTTCTATGAACAGGGAATTTTCGGCTATTTGTGGAATAACACAGGAAGAACTCGAAGCTGATTTTGTTCCAGAAATCGAGGCTATGAGTGAGGATAACGAAATTACGACAGCAGAATGTCTTGCTGAGTTGAAGCGTAATTATGATGGATATCATTTTTCTGAAAACTTGAAAACAGATATCTACAATCCGTTCAGTCTGATTAATGCGTTTTTCAACAAATCATTCGGTAGTTATTGGTTTTCAACAGGTACACCGACATTTCTGACAAAGATGATGTTGGATATAGATTTTGACTACACGACACTTGAAGAAGGTATTGATGTAGATTCCCGCTCTCTGTCGGAATACCGGCTTAATGCAACCGAACCTGTTCCGCTTTTGTATCAGACAGGATACCTGACAATAAAGAATTATGAAAAGGAATTCAGAAGCTATACAATCGCACTCCCAAATGAAGAAGTAAAGTTCAGCCTGTACAAAAAGCTTCTGCCGCTTTACGCAGGTTTCCCGACCGATGACAAGAAGATAGAAATAGTAAGCTTTTTAAAGGAAGTTCGTGCCGGCAAGGTGGAAGAATTCATGCAGAGAATAAACAGAATCTTTGCATCCGCACCAAAGCCTACAAACCAGAAGCAGTACGAGCTTAACTGTCAGGCATTCGTGTGGCTCATTTTTAAACTGATGGGCGAGTTTGTGCTGTGCGAGGTGCAGAATGGCAAGGGTAGAAGCGATGCCGTAGTGTGGGAAAAAGATGTTATTTACATTTTTGAGTTCAAGATGGACGGTTCTGCAAAAGATGCGTTGGAACAAATCAACAGCAAGGATTATGCAATAGCATACAAGGATGACGGACGCAGAATCGTCAAGATAGGTGCAAACTATTCCAGTGCTGAAAGACAGTTTACAGAATGGATTATTGTATGATAATTTTCATTTTTACACCCGAAGACCATTAATTCATCGGGGTACTGTTCTTTGTTAAATGTCAAAAACTCTTCAGTATCTGTTAAAATTATTCATAAATTTTTAAGCTTTATTATTTTTAACAATTCTTCTTTCTCTGATAAACATAACTTTTCGAAATCTTTATTTGAATATAAAATATCTTTTTTATAATTGCCGAATAAGGATGTTGGTACTGTTTCCACTGGTCAAAATGAGTTTAACTTGTACTATAGACAGTTTCTGTAGTTATATCTTAAAAATATTATATTTTAATACTGCTTTAATAAAAGCTGCTAAAATTCATTCCCCTATCCCGACAAATAATCATTTTGTCGGACTATGAAGCAGGGGGACTTGGACGTACAAAACTGTAGTTTGTCATACCATGAGGTGGTGGAGTTGGACGCAGAAAACTTGAGTTTATAATGTTTACAATTCATAATCAATAGTATATTGAAACATATCTTACCGTACTTTCCCTATTTGCCTTGTAAATTGAATTAATAAAATTATGAATTTGTCAAAACAACAAAATTCGTCTCATCGGTCATAACTCTAGCATTTCTTAAAATAGATAAGAATATTATTTACTGCTACTTATTATTTGCAAAGCCAATTGATTACTAGGATCAAGTCTTAAAACCTGATGAGCTATTTCTAAAGCTTCATCTCTGTTAATAAGTTTTTCTGGAATATCATAGAAAAATAGAAGTTGTACTAAATTTTTAACACAATTTTTATTTCTAGCTAACTGACGTGCATGGAACAAGCCAATAGAATAGGCACCTTCTACAAAACATAATGGACCTATAAGTAGAGAAATCGCCAACTCAAGCCATCTCTCATCTTCTGTTTTTGTAAACATATAGGATGCAAATGAATATAAACTAAAATTAGTTGTGTCATAGGCAAGCTTTAGAAAATCATTCTTTATTTTCATGAAACTGAGATTTTGACAAATTTTTTCACCTTCATCATATTTACCGCTACTGATTAGTTGCGTTATTTTTTCTAATAATTCCATAAAAATTCCACCTAATCTTTTACAATCCATGCATCCGAAATTGCTTTTACACCATTTTCTAATTTCTGAAATGTAACCACAATCGTTTCTTCGCCAATTTTCAATGTATTCTTGAATGCAGTGCCATATGAAGTTTCAGAACCTTTTTCCATTGTTTCAAAAATTAAAGCTTTTATGTCATTCCAATTTTTATTGGGAACAAGTTTATCCCAGCAATGGTCATGACCTTTACTACCATTTACAATATGATTAATTTTATCTTGTCTAAAATTACTTAACTGCTGTAATAGTTTTTGCCCCGATGTAGTTGTCGCACTTGCAATCGTAGCACCAGTTGCTGTGGTAGCACAAAATCCTGTAACTTCCGAAAAGCCTGTAAGACAATTCCCAGCTTGTAAAGCAGTAGATGTAGCAACTTCTGCTCCGACAAGACCTACCC
>JAILPY010000161.1 GCA_024699235.1 Treponema sp.
AATTTTATAAACGGAGTTTAAAAACTTTATGGAATTTTCAAAAGAATCCTTCATAGAGGGATTCATCTATGAAACAAATGAAAATCTCAACGGATTGAATGAAAACATTATCAGTTTAAAGAATAATCCCAAAGATGCAGTTTTACTTGCAGAGATTTTACGTTTCATTCATACCATAAAGGGCACCGCAAGAATGATGGGATATGATACCATCGAAAAAACAGCTCATGGAATGGAAGATGTCCTAAAGGGTCTCCGGGAAGAAAAATACGAACTTACAGACAATATTGTTCAGCTTGCGTTTAAAACTTCAGACATAATAAAAAGCCAGTTAACTAATATTAAGAAAAACGGTACAGATGCTTACGACATTTCAAAATTACAAGACATCTTTTCAAAGGCTGCAAGCGGATTATTCTTTAGCCTAGAAGAACTTAATGCAGAAAAAAAAGAATATGAGAACGAAAGCTTTGAAGAACAGAATGAAATTACCTCTATCCGAATAGAAATAAGCAGGATAAATTCACTCATTCAATCCTTTGATTCTATTATAATGAGGCAGTTTCAGTTAAAAAAAATAATGGAAGACAGCCTAGACCATATTCCTACGCAAGTTCAGGAAGAACTGTTTTCTATGGAAAGCAACATTCTTGAGACTCAGCATAAACTTTTAAACTTAAGGATGCTGCCTTTAGACATGATCTTGACTCCTTTAAAAAAAGAAATAGAACAGGAAGCTATAAAATCAAAAAAAAATGTCACCTTTGATATTCCACAGACTTTTTTTCTTGTTGATAAAGTTATCTTGGAACAGTTAAAGAATATATTCCTTCATATAATAAGAAACAGCATAGATCATGGCATAGAAACAATAAAAGAAAGAACTGAAGAAGGGAAATCTCCTAACGGAATCATTTCAATTCATTCTACGCAAATAGCAAATTACATAAAAATCGTAATAAGCGATGACGGCAGAGGAATTCAGTATGATACGGTTAGGGCAAAGGCAATGGAACTGTATCCAGCAGAACGGGAAAACATCGAAAACTATTCAAATACAGACTTGCAGCAATACCTTTTCAGACCGGGATTCTCAACAAAAGACAATCCAAGCTTACTCTCTGGAAGAGGCATAGGCCTAGATGTAGTCAGCAATGCAATTGAAGCTATAAAAGGCAAATTACACCTTTCAAGCACTTATGGAAAAGGGACGTCTTTTGAATTAGTAATACCTCTTACGCTTGCAACTCAGCAAGGACTTTTCATTGAAGCCGGAGGAATGAAATTCATGATCCCTTCAAATTATATTTATGAAATTTTAGACGCACAGGCAATAACTAAAACTGTAATACAAGACCAAACTTTTTTAAAGCTTCAAAACCATTTAATTCCTGTATACTATCTTTCCTCTATTTTAAATACTTCTAAAGGAAGTGAAGAAACTTCTATTATAGTTGTTGAATTTCTTGAAACTCATGTTGGAATTATTGTTGATGAAGTAGAACAGTATGAAACTGTTATTGTAAATCCCCTTCCAGAAATTTTAACAAGCATGAATTCCCTGCAAGGGATCGTCTTTGATGATAATTATGAAATAATTCCAATATTAAACATTCCAAATATAATGCAGAGACTAAAGTCTCTTGTCGCTTATGACATTAAGAAATATAACACTAAAAATCAAAAGAAGGTCAGAACGGTGCTTATTGTTGATGATTCCACAACAACAAGGCAAATTGAACAGGCTATATTCGAAAGTTCTGGATACATTGTAGAAACAGCAATTGATGGAATTGATGCACTGGAATTGCTTAAGAATAAGCATGTTGATGTAATTATCAGCGACATAAAAATGCCGAGAATGGATGGTAAGATGTTCTTAAACAATGTACGAAGAATGGAACAGTACGATAACATTCCAATTATAATTGTATCAGGAGTTTATGACAAAGATGCACAGGAATACTTTTTAAAATCCGGTGCTCAGGCATATATAGTAAAATCAGATTTTCAGCGCGGCAACCTTATACAGGCTGTAAAGGAGCTTCTGAATGAGTAAAATACTGATTGCATTTGATTCGTTGACATTGCGTTCTTTATTGCATCAAAAACTTGAAAGCTACGGATTCGAAGTTCAGGAAGCACAGGACGGACTTCAGGCCCTTCAGATATTGCATGATTGGGACCCTGACTGCATCCTGCTTTATGTAAACCTTCCTATCATAGATGCATATGCATTTTGCCGAATAATTAAAAATAATTCAGAATTAAAAGACATAAGAACTATAATATGCACTCCAGAAGATGCAAATATATATTCATTTTGGACTTCCAACTGTAATTCCGACAGCTACTATAGCATGAGTCCTGATGATACAGATGGTATTATAAAAGAAATTAATAAAGTTCTCCAAAAAAAGAAGCCGAAAGCACAAAAAATAAAAAAAGAAACATTCACGACAGAAGAAATAGTCAAGCAGATAATTGGAGCTGTTGACAAGGAATTATACGAACTGTATGTAATACGGGGAGCTTATTACGCAACAAGGGATGGAGTTAACATATATCAGCTTCTGGACCTTATGGTTGAGGTGCTGTACAGCATTTATCAGTTTGATGCATTTGGCATTATTATAAATGACAATAAGCTTCTAGAAGTCTATAGAAAGTCAGTTTCCTTATCAAAAAAAGAATTTGAGGAATTTAAATATATTGCACACTCTGATTTTCAGGAACGCATAAATTCAAGGATTTCTTATGAATGGAAAAATTCCCAATCAATAATAACAGATTTTGGAATGCCCCAAAAAAAAGAAATCCGCATAAAAAGTTACGAATGCTTTCCATTAAAAGACGAAAATAAGAAAGAAGAGGATTTAATCTGTACTATTCATATTGGCAGCAGTAAAGAAACGGCATTCAACATAAGAACAAGAGAACGCATAGATTTTTTCTGTTCGGTCTACATTACACTAATCAGAAAGGCAATCGTTTCTACCAGAATGAAAGAAACAGAAAATAAAATCAAGAAAGCATTTTCAAGATTCCTACCCCCTACTTTAATTGACAATATTATATCAGAAGAAAATTCCTCAATTCCTCAGATAGGAGAAAAAAGGCAGATAGCCATACTTATTGCAGATATCCGCGAATTTACCGCAATAAGTGAAAAAAACACTCCAGAAGCTATAGTTGAATTCCTTAATGATTATTTTACAACCATGGGACAAATAATCATTAAGCATGGAGGCACCATAGATAAATTCATGGGAGACTCAATCATGGCTTTATTTGGCGCACCTGAAAGTTACATATACAACGGGAATCGTGCTGCAAATGCTGCTTTAGAAATGATTGATGCCCTCAAGACCATAGACACAAGCAAGCTTAACATGGGAAATATAAAGTTTAATATAGGAATAGGAGTTCATTACGGACAGCCTATTGCAGGTTCTATAGGAAGTCAAGATAAAAAAGAATATACAGTTATTGGTGATGATGTAAACTTAGCCTCAAGAATTGAAGGGCTTACCAAACTATATGGAGTACCGATAATAATTTCTGACTCCGTAAAATTAGACATAGATACTTTGGAAAAAGACAAAATGAACAACGAAAAGCCTGAGTCTGAAGAAGATTCAATTCCTCATATAATTCATCATATTGATAATGTAAAGGTTAAAGGAAAATCTAAATCAGTTCGAATATATGCCATAACACAGGACAAAGAAAATTATCCAGAAACATTCATAGAAAATTATAGCAAGGGGTTAAATCAATATGAAATCGGAAATTTTTCAACAGCTTTTGAATACTTTAGAAAAGCTGAAGAAATATGTCCTTCAAATATAGCAACAAAAAGACTTCTTGAACGATGCACTACTTACCAGACAAATAAGCCTGATAATTGGGACGGGGCTGTTACGCTGACAACAAAATAAAAAGGATTATAATGAGACAAGATTTTTATAATATAGATAATGACAGAATATTGCGGAAACTCAAAACCATAGAATATGTTCCAAATATTATCTTTCTTTCTGTAGCAAGCATCTATATTTTTTATTTTTCAGGAATTTCTTATGAAAAATTCGGAATGCTATGGACTCTGAAATTTAGCTTAACAACAATATTTATTCTGATATTCTTACAGTTTATCATAGCGCCGCCATTAACATTCCCAATACTGACAGAAACAAAAAAATTTTTGATGCAAGAGAAAAACAATGCTTTGACGGCTAAAGATAGAACTCTTTTTATAAAGAATCTTATGAGCAGGCCCTTTCAGTTTACATTGCACGCGACTTACATCTGCTTCATTGTAATGTTCATTCATTTTTTCATCTCCATCTTATACTTTCATTGCGACATTATAAATGCATTATTTTTTTCATCCTCCATTTTTTATGCAGAGTCTATAACAACAGTCATTATATATGTTTTTGCGGAAAACCTATGCTCACGAAAAGTAAACGAACTGATAAAGCTTGAAGTAGACAAGACTATCATTAACAGAAACAAATTTTATGGATTAAATCTATATCTAAGGATATTCTTTCATATAATAATGCCTTCCATAACATCTACACTCATATTAATTTTTTTCATATGGATAGAGTTGCATAAAGGCGTGCAAAGGCAAGATCTTTCCATTCAAGTAACTCAAATGATTTTATTTAATTCCATTATATGCTTTCTTCTATCATTTTTCTTTTACCGGCATATATTAAAATCAAATAGCAGTTCAGTACATGCTCTGGAAAAACTTACAGATACTAGCGTTGAAGAAACGATTTCATTTCCAGTAGACCTAGGATATGAATTGGAATATAATATTTTTCAGACGAAAGAAATTATTTCATTCTGGCAGAATCTTGCTGCAGATGCAAATGCAGCAAGTAAAAACATTCTTAAGCAAACTCATGAACTTCTTTGCATTGCAAATGAAAATGCAACAACATCAGCAATAGAATATGAAAAAATAACTGATAACCTTGAATATATCACAAATATAAAAAAATCTACAAAAGACATTACTGACAATATAAAAGCTGTACATAAATCTGCAGAAGACACACAGTCATCCGTTTATGAGGCTATCGTTCTTCTTCAAGAAGAAATAAAAAAAATAACAATGATTACTAATGCAAATATAATGACAATTACAGGCATAAAAAATTTAGGCTCAAAAATAGAAGATGTCTGGGACGTTATAAAGAAAATTGAATTACTTGCAGAAAAAGATAAAATGATAGCATTTAATGCAGAATTAAAAATAAATGCAGCAGAAACAGAAGGTCAGAATTTTCATATAATAGCATATTCTTTAAGACGGCTTGTTTCAACAATAAAATCTTCAACAAAAGAAATAAAAGAAACGCTTGAATCTATTCTTGAAAAAGCAGACAACCTTATCATTACAAGTGAGGGAGGCACTCAAAAAATACGCAGCGGAAGCAATTTCTATACAGGACTTGAAGAAGATTTTAAAACTATGCTTACTTCGAGTGATATCACACTAGAAAGCGTAACTTCTATTCATGATATTATAAATAGACAATACGAAGCTTTCCTTCAAATAAATGCTAGCCTTCTGCAAATGAGTGATGGATTTAATCAATTTGCCAATGATTCACAGCTTATAAAGAATGCTTCTGAAAAGTTAATAAATAATGCAAATGAACTATATCAGACATACTCTAAGAAAGGGGGAAAAAATGAATAATTCATTTGAATCAGAAACATTCATAAAGTGTATTCCCTATAATATAATTGAAGACATTATTATTTTATCGTATGGAATTTTCTTTACGGAAGGAATAAGGCCAATCATAGTTCCAACAGTGATAATCTTTATTGCTGTTATTTTGATAAAAGAATTTATTATAGAACTTCCTATACACAAGCTAATTACGCGAACTATATCAAATGATATTGCATATGCAAATACTGATGCATCAATTGATAATTTTGAAAAAACAAATCTCATCCAGCGAGTAATGAGAATACCTCTTTACAAAGGTATGGAAATATATTTATTGTTTATATGTAAAAATATCCTACTGGCAGTAATTGAATATGCTTATCTTGGATTAGACTTTAATTCATCTATAAAATTCTTTTTTATATGTACTTCACTATCATACATTGCATTTACAATTACAATTCACAATATGCAAAAAATATGTTCAAAAACAACAATAAAAATTTCAGAATCAGGAATTGTCAGTTCGATTATAGATAAACATCATTTCTTTGGAATGTCGCTCTTTAGATTATTTTCCATTTATGTTCTTTTTAGCATTATAAATAATTGTTTATTTTTTATTCTTGCTACTATCCTTGGATATAAACTTAGTACAATTATTTCTATAGCTGTCACTAATATACTAGTCCTTACTATGTTTTCTTATTTTTTCTTCAGCAGGATAAAGTTATATTCAAATCAGATGACAGGGACATTAAATTCTCTTATTCAAAATAAAATAAAAAGGACGGAATTGCTTCCAAATGATTTTTCCACAGAAATATCTTATTCAATGTATCTTTTAAACAAGACTAACATGACATTCCGAGAGCTTTTATCAAAAACAACTACGCTAAATAATATTATAAAAGAATCATCAGAGCATCTATCATCCATTGCTAACCAAACGCAGGCAACCTCTCTAGAACAATCCTCAACAACACAGGAAATTACATCTACAATAAAACATATTTTTGAAAATGCTAAAGTCATACAATCTAAAATCGATGAAGTTATAAATGTTGCTGATAAAACAGAATCTAATGTAGATTCAAATTTTAAGAGTCTGGAACAAAATCAAAATATGATGAGTGAAATAACTACTGCAAATCAGGATACCATAAATGGAATTCAAAACCTTTCCAACATGATTCCAAAAATTCAAGAAATAGTAAATTTTATAAATAGCGTTGCATCTCAAACAAAAATAATTGCATTTAATGCAGAATTAGAGGCCAGTGACATTGATCAAAAAACAACTATTTTCCAAAATGTTGCAAAGGAAATAAGAATTCTTGCTGATAACACACTTGATTTAACTAAAGACATAAAGAATAAGATTCATGATATTGAGGATGCTTCAAGACAGCTTATTGAAACCGGACAGGACTGCATGAATAAAATTCAAGAAGGGACATTAATTTCTAGTGAGTTAGAAAATAAATTCCTCATTATACAAAAATCAGCCAGAGAAACCTCTAACAATTCAAAAATCATAAAAGATTCTATATATTCCCAAACAACAATACTTGAGCATTCTGTAAATTCTCTTCAGCAAATTAACGGAAATCTGATTAAATTTACAGATTCTACAAAAAAGATTTCGTCAACGGTATCAAACCTTCAGAATGAATCAATTCATATAAAAGAATTAACACAGGAGAATTAATATGACATTTCAAAAGAAAATTATTATCAAAAGCATGATTATGGATTTTCTTTCAGCCATAGCCATTTTTACATATTCAGTACTTTCTACTCACATTTTCCCAAAAGTATGGCTGCCGTCTTTTAAATACATTATTCCAGCATATATTATAATCCAATTGTGCATACAGCCCTTAGGAGCGCATCTTGTATTCTATAGAATTTCAAACCGACTGGAAGATTTTAAAAGCAATCTTCTTAATGAACAGGAACGAACAAAGCTTCTTGAGCAATTAATGCTGTATCCGTTCATAATGGGATTTTTAACAGGACTTTATTTCATAATAGTTTTCTCCATGATATTTTTTGTATTCAGATTTGTAAATCATATGAATCATCGAATCCTTTCAATACTTGTTATGGAATGGACATGCGGATCTTATTTTGCAGGACTTTTTGCATACAGCTATACCATGAAATTATGTAATTCTTATGCACAGAAAATAATAAATATGGGATTAAATAAAAAATATATTGCAAATAAAAAAATATTCGGACAAAGCCTGTGGCATCAGACTATTTTCTATATTATAATACCGTTCATTCTGACTATCTTAATATCAACTTCTATAGCGATTTCAAGTTATTTGCCACTTTCAAACGCAATGCTAAGACCTGGAAGAACAGTACTGATGAATCAAATGCTAACAACATCCCTGTCAAATATAATAATACTCATTTTCCTTACAATGCTTTTTTACACAAAGCTATTTCACAACAATAAACTTATGAGACTGACTTTGGAAAAGATCAAGAATTCTAATATATTCCAAAACAACTTTTTCAAAACAGATTTAAATGATGAAATAGCCTATAACCAATACCTCGCAAATGAGACGCTAAAGAGAATGCTTTCAATTCTTGAATCGTCGGAATCAATTGGCAATGAAATAAGTAAGTCAGCAAATACTCTAATCACAATTTCAAACGAAACTGAAGCAACTGCAGTAGAACAATCTACAGCAACAAAAGAGATTCTTTCGACTATGGAAGAAATGAAGGCACCTGCAAAAAAAATCGAAGACAGCATAAGTCATATTACAGACTTATCTGACAAAACTGCACAGGAAGTTTTAGAGGGGTATACGGCACTCCAGGAAAAACTGAAAAAAATGGAGGAAATAACACAATTAAACAATAAGCTTATAATCGGCATCAGGGAATTATCTTCTAAAGTCACTTCTATAGGTGATATAATAAACGTCATAAATGCCGTTGCCGACCAAACAAAGCTTATAGCCTTTAATGCTGAACTTGAAGCTAATAAAGTCCATGGAGACGAACAGAATTTCCGTAACGTTGCAACTGAAATAAGGCGACTGGCTAATAAAATAATGGACAGCACGCATGAAATAAAAAATTACATTATACAAATTCAAGATGCAAGAGACATCCTTACCCATAACTCTCAAAATAACACTTATCAGATTCAGCAAGGAATGGAACTTTCAAGGACATTAAACCAGCATTTTGGAAACATAAGCCGTTCTGCAAATACAAATGCTAATGCATCTGCTGAAATAAAAGATCTTATAGGACAGGAAAATGTTTCATTTAAGCAGGTTATCATTACGCTTAAGCAGATAACTAATGGAATACAAAACTTTTCTACTTCAACAAGAACACTTACAGACACATCCTCTATATTACGGGCAAATTCTGATAAGTTGAAAATTCTTTATGCTGAAACAGAAAAGGAGGATTAGAAATGAATAAATCAGTAACATTAAATCAAATATTACGAGAAAAAGGATTTATTCCTTCATTACTGACATTTTGCCTTTCAGCCTTTTACATAATATATTTTATTTCTCCATCTTTACAAGAATTAAAATGGGTAATAATTATAGAATTATTAATAATGCTAATAACTTTTTTTATAATTATACCGATTGAAAATTTTATGCTTACAAAAAGCCTTTCGACTTCAATAGAGGACTGGATTAACGAAGAAGAGACTTCTATGGAACAGAGAACGAAGCTTTTCTTATCTATTGCACAATTTCCGCTGCAAAAAGGCATAATTACTTTTTTTACATTCTTATTTTCTTCATCAATATCAATAGTATGTTTTCTTGCAATTCCGTTCATACACATTACAGCCAGGGTTGCAGGCATTGCATACATCTCCTGCATATTTTCTTCATACATAGGATTTCTAATTGCAACAAATTATACGGAAAATATATGTAATACATACTGCGAGGAACTTGTAATACAGGGATTAGATAAAGAATTAATAGAAGAAAAAAAACATTTTGGATTAAGGATAACCCACCGTTGCTTTCTATATCTTATAATTCCAGTTTTTTTTGCATTTATTATACTATACTTCAATTTGCAGCTTAAAAACGGAAGCAGTCAGGAAATAAATCTTACTGTAAAAATGCAGATTTTAAGAATAATAACCATTGTTGCTATCAATATAATAATATATGTAATCCTAACTACAATGTTCTATAAAAAAATAAAAAATACTACTGATACTCTTTCAGATGCAATAGAAGAAGTTCTAGAAGAGGGAAATCACAAATTATATATAAGAACAAGCATTTTTGATTCAATGCAATACAGCATTTATGTACTTAATGAAATTATAGAAAATTATGCAAAATTGATAACAAAATCAAAAACAATCGGAAATGAAGTTTTAGAAACGACAGGAAACTTGTCAAATATTTCCAAAGAACTTGAAACTACTTCCACAGAACAAAATTCCGATGTACAGGAAATTTCTGCAACAATGGGAGACACTAACGCATCCCTAAAAAATATTGACTTAAAGCTGTCAAACATTTCCAGTGCAATTGATTCTGCAAATAAAGAAGTCTCCGTAGGCTTTGATATAATGAGACAAAACATAAACCAAATGGATTTAATTGAAAGTTCAAACAACTCTATTTTAAACGGAATAAAAAATCTTGCAGACCACATTTCAATGATTGAAAATGTAATTAATATCATAAATGATATAGCAGAACAAACAAGAATAATTGCCTTCAATGCAGAACTAGAAGCTGTAGGAGCTGGAACCAAGGGAAAAAATTTCCATATTATAGCTTCTGAAATACGCCGTTTAGCTAATAGCATTGTAGACAGCATAATGGACATAAAAACCCATACAGACAATATACAAAAGGCAACCCAAACTCTTACAGAAATTGCAAATAATGAAACTAATTTTATTCAAGAGGAACGTAATATTGCCCAAAAACTGGAATCACATTTTCATAACATACAGTTTTCTACAGATGAAACAGCAAATAAGACTTCTGATATAAGCAGCACTGTATCTCAGCAAGCTGCAGCATTTAATCAGATAGTAATTACATTAAATCAAATAAGCAGCAGCATAAGGAGCTTTACAGTTTCAACAAAAAACATAAGTCAAACGGCTACAAAAATACAAGAGGCTGCAGAACGATTAAACACATTACATTGATTTTAATTCTGCCAATGTAACAAGGATATTATGCATTACACGGAAACTCTCTTGGGATAAGGACGCCTCATTATCTTGAGGCGTATGAAACAGTCTCCAAGTTTTAGGCATTCTTTCTTTGTATGAATAATCAGTCTGCTGACCAGACATTCTTGCTTTCTTGGAACTTTCACGGTTCATTACGGCATCAACAAGATTCTTATTCTTATTAAGTTCTCGAGCATACAAGGAAGCTTCTTCAGCTGGCAGCAAGGTTATGGCAACAGCAGGAATTCCACAGGCAAGAAAAGAAGCGTTATCGCTATACGGTACAGGAAGACTCATCCATCTACCAGGACAGGAACGCCTTAGTAAATCCTGACTTCGCTCATATAAGTTATTAAAACTAGAAACAAACTGTTTGCCTGCCCCTACAGGAAGCGTTGTTTTTGCCAAAATTGGCACTTCGCCCCTTCCGCAAGAATCAAATACAAATACATCATCATTTGTAATGCCAAGACGCTTAAATACACTTGCAATTCCGTACGCACCTTGCTCACTGACTCCTGTATTCCAACCAAGTTCTTCCCCATCCGTAAAAAAAATCCTTACATTATGAAATGAATGATAATTTTTTAACTCAACGGCCCAATTCATTATCTGCCAGTCTGCAGCACTATTGTCATTTGCTCCAGGACTGCCGTCTACGCGATCATAATGGGCAATAACCGTCTTTATTCTAAACTGAGGGTTATATGCCTGAGGACCAAACTGCACAAGAATATGATTTTTTCCGTCAATTGCAGCTATGGCAGAATCTACCCCATTATTCCTAAGGTATGAACGTATAATACTGCACCTATCTGCATCTGGGGCTATAAAATCTCTAAATTCTTGTGGAAGAAAATTCATACGCCAACTCTTCTTGGGGTATGAGGCTTTTCCTCTGCAAAATTAACGCGCACCTTTCGTCCGTCAATTTCACGCCCATTTAATGCTGTAATTGCATTTTGAGCTGCAGGTTCTTCAGACATTTCAACAAAACCAAAACCTTTTGACTGTTCTGTAAATTTATCTTTAATTATAACAGCAGATAAGACTTCTCCATATTCAGAAAAATAACTAGTTAAGGAATCCTCTTTTGTAGAATAGCTCAAATTTCCGATATAAATTCTTTTAGACATATAATAAATACTCCTTAAATTAGAGTATAATAACTTTTTTTACCTGTCAAGAATAGAATCTTTTGTAAAGTGGTAAAATTTGACTTTTTTTTTATTTAACTATATGTTATACTTTTTATATGAATGAGAAGGATTTTTACAGCCTTTTAAAATCGGTACCAAAGGCAGAACTTCATATTCATGAAGAAGCTGCAATTGGAAAAGGTACAATAAAAAAGCTCTATAAAAAATACAATGGCATGGGAATGCCTGATGCAGAATTAAATAAGTTATTTGATTACAATGATTTAGCAGGTTTCTTAGACTCATTTATTGCAATCCAAAATATGTTTAAAAAACCAGAAGACTTAAAATATACATTTTCAGATCTTGCAAATTATCTAAAAAGAAATAATATAACTTACTGTGAAACATTCTTTAGTCCTACTTCTCACATAAAAAAAGGCTTTTCTTTCAAAGAACTATCAAAAATAATTACAGATGGCGTTGAAATGATACAAAAAAAAACAGGTTTTACTGTACGTATCATAGTAGATGTCAGCAGATCCTTTGGATTAGAAAATGCACAAAGAAATTTAGATTATATACTTGAAGAAAAAAATCCATATATAATAGGAATTGGACTTGGAGGAGATGAAGAAAAGGGTCCTGCAAAAGACTTTGAAAGCGTTTTTTTGCAGGCAGAAAAGGCAGGATTGCATAGAGTAACTCATGCAGGTGAAATATGTCCTAGTTTTTCTATAAAAGATTCTATCAATATACTCCATGCAGAGCGAATAGGACACTCTCTTACTGCAGGGTACGATGAAGAATGCATAAAAGAAATGAAAGAAAAGAAAATACCTGCAGAACTTTGTCCTACAAGCAATACTTTTATTAAAAAATATATTACAAAAATCGAACAGCATCCAGCTAAAAAACTTTACGATGCGGGCGTTCATATAATGATAAACACTGATGACCCTACATTTTTCAAAGTTTCTCTTATTGATGAATACTGGAGAATATACAAAGGACTTAACTTTTCATTGGATGATATAAAGAATATTATAAAAAATAGTTTTACAGCAGCATTTATATCTGATGAACAAAAGACTGAATATTGCAAACAGGTTGATACTGCTTGGGATCAATGGTTTTTAAATCATCCTGACTGTAAAATTTAAAATCTGAATTTTATTACATCTTCACTATAGAAGTCTACTCTATTATTAGTCTTATATTAATTCAATCAAAATATAACTTTTTACAATAAAGGCATTACAATAAATAGATTATCTCATTTTCTATCTATTGCAATACCTTATAAAGCGTTTCTAATTTTTTATAACAGTAAATGGGATTTTCAAAGAATTTCCCATCCAGTCTTCTAAAATCAAATTTCCGCTTCCTGATTTTCCAACCGATTTTACATAAGTTCCAGCACAGCCACCTTTTAAAGATACTGCAGAAGGACCAATCAATTCAATATCTCCTTCAGTCTTTAAAGTAACAGATTCCTGACAGTAAGGTTGGATATTTTCATTCTGGTCAACAGCTGCAAACCTTACAGAAGCCACGTCATAAGAATTATCTTCTATTAAAGTATCACGCAGTACAATAGCCTTTATGCAAACTTCTTCAGAAGGTACCCTAACGAGAGTTTTTACAACCTTTCCATCCCTTATAGCCTCAAATTTATGTTCTATGATTGAACCGCCCCATCCTGCAACATACTTTCCAAAGAGAGACCTTAGCTTCTGTTCATCAAGCTTGTAAGACTGTTCAATTTTTTGTGCAAGAGTCTTTTCTTTTGCAGAAAGGCGCTCAAAGTTTCCAGCATATCTTCTAAGGATCATAAGAAAATCCTTTACATTCCTTGATGCCTCTTCACTTATTTTGTCTTCATCAATAAGACGATTTCCTATAAAATCATCAATAAGAATCGGTCCATGTGCAAGACTTTTAAATGGAGAGTCCTTTTTAGAGTATTCTTTTATGAAAACCCCATTCTCATAAAATTTTACACTATCTGCATTAGTATAAATCCATATGTCGCCAATTGCACCAGCAGGATATTCTCCGATATCCAAGCTAGAATTTACAAACAAAACATCACCAGTAACAGAAGGTTCTCCCTGGCTCTGATATACATAGGCAGCGATTTTAGGATTACGGAACATATCCATTACTCCATGATAGCAAATCTTATCTCCACTGCCAAAATCTCTGTGAGTATTGTAATCAAAGGCACACCAACCGCTAGTACCAGAAAGATTCTCCATTGATGCAGAGGCATCAAGAACCTTTGCATGACGGACAGCATGTTCAGTACGATGAATTTCATCGTCGAACATTTTAGTAGGATACATGTGTCCATTGTATTCAGTTACCATGTAACCTTTATCTGTATCTGTAACGTTTTTCTTTTGAGACAAGCCCTCATTTGTACCAAAATGGACAAAATCATTATATGTATAAACATCTTCCAGCAAATGAGAATGCTTTATGCATCGGACTCCACCTGTTGGTCTAGTAGAATCTAGTTCATGTGCGACTTTATTTGTGCGCTCATAGAATTCGTCATCATCCATACTTTCGTTAATGCGGACTCCCCAAAGGAAGATAGAAGGATGGTTGCGGTACTGAACCACCATATCATGTACATTCTGAACAGCTATGTTTTTCCATTCTGCACCACCTATATGCTGCCATCCTGGTATTTCGGTAAATACTAAAAGTCCAATTTCGTCACAGCGATCTATAAAATATTGACTCTGTGGATAATGAGATGTACGGACTTCATTTAATCCAAGCTCAAATTTTAGAATATCAGCATCTTCCCTTTGCATGTTCTTAGGCATTGCATACCCAACATAAGGATAACTCTGATGGCGATTCAGGCCGCGAATCTTTATCTTCTTACCATTAAGATAAAAACCTGTACTGTCATAACGTACGTCTCTAAACCCGAAACGAACAGTCTTAGAATCAACAATGCTCCCGCTGCCATCTAGAAGTTCTGTTGTCAGATTATATAAGGCAGGATTATCAATATCCCAGGCAACAACGGGCTGAGCACCAGCTTCTGTCAAAAGTTTTGAAGAAGAAACTCCTGCATGTATTTCCGCACAGACTGTACCATCGCTGCCAGCACTTACTACTTTCTGGTGAATCGAATAACCAGAATGGCATTCTCCAGAAAGAGTTATTTCGGTTTCAAAATGATTTTTATTAGTCTTTACAAAGACATCTTCTATATATACAGGATTTTTTATTTCAATATATACATCTCTGTATATTCCACCATATGTCATGTAGTCGATTACAAAACCAAAAGGAGGCTGATCTACGCTTTCACGGCTATCAAGCTTTACGGCAAGTACATTTTTTTCAGAAGAAGGTTTAAGATAATCCGTTATATCTACAGTAAATGCAGTATATCCACAAGGATGAACACAAACAGAAGTTCCATTTATAAAAACTTCACTTTGGTGAGCAGCTCCTTCAAATGTAATAAGAACTTTCTTTCCATTCCAAGATGGATCCGTAATAAATTCTTTTCTGTAAAGGCTAACTTTTTCATAACGAGAGACTGAGAAATTATTAAACGGAGTTACTGCAACAGTATGTGGCAGACGGATTGTTTCAAAAGAACCTTTATAAGAAGGTTCAACCATTTCTTTTGAAAATTCTGGGGCAAATAACCATCCATCATTAAAATAAAGCTTGTTTTCCATGATTTTTAGTGTAAGTCACTTTATTTCAGAAAACAAGTTATTTTTGTACCTCAGAAAAGACTGTAATAATCCATACAGATTACCAATTCGATCTATATATTTAAGAAATTTCCATAAAATCCTGAAGCAGATACAGATTCACCATGTTCTATAAGATGCTTAACATCTCCAAGTTGCTGAACTCTAAAAACAACTTCTCCAGGAACTCTCTCTTCTGCACCAAGAACTGTAACTGATGTCGGGGCAACAAAAAAGCCTTGCCAAAGCTGGAGAGGAGAAAGACCTGTCAGATGAGAAATAATAAGGAACATAACTCCCAAATGGCATACAAATACAAGATTTTTATTATCCAAATCTTTCTGGTCAGGCAATAAATGAGTATCAACCGTAGCTTCTTCATCAGTTATATGCGGAAAACAGCTATATACAGGGAGATCCTTTTCAATACGAGTATAATCATATTGTGTAAGAAGGCTGTCAAAGCTAGAAAGTACTTTTTCTGCATGCATCTCTATGCTTCCACTTTTCATAGTTTTTGCTTTAAACCAATCCCAGCGACTAAAGTATTTTTTTTCTCCATAATAATCACGGGGAAGCCAATCCCATGCACTGCGTTCCTTTTTTGTAACAGGATCAGATATGCGAAAATCAAACTCATGAAGCCAATCAAGAGTTTCTGCAGTCCTTCCAAGTTTCTCTAGAGCAGGAGCTATAGTTGCCTGAGCCCTTCCATACGGAGAAACATAAAAATCATCAACTTTCCATTTCAAGATTCGTTCTGTTAAAAAAGAGACTTCCCTCTTGCCTTTTTCAGTAAGCGTATCATTTTTATAATCAGGATCACCGTGACGTATGAATATTAAATGCATGGTTCTACAGAAACCTCCGTTTTTCCTTTACTTATATCTTTAATGACAGATAAAAAACTTTCATGTTCTTCCGCCCATATTATTCCTGTTGCATAGACTTCTGAAGAATATTCTTCCTGAATATCAGAAATATGAAAGTCTTCATATTTGCGTTTTATAACTTCATATAATGCATAATTTGCAGAAAAAGAAAACTTTCTTTTCTCTACATAAGGTTCACTTTTACATATAGAAAGGACTTGCTTTGCAGAATCTGAATAAGCATGAACAAGACCTCCAGTTCCTAATAATGTACCGCCGAAATAACGTGTAACAGTAAGGAGAATATTTGTTATTCCACTACCTTTGAGAACATCAAGAACTGGACGGCCTGCAGTACCAGAAGGTTCTCCATCATCACTCATGCCGCTTGTTTCAGCTTTTAAGCCTGCTATAAATGCATGTACAACATGAGTCGCATCTTTATATTGCTGTTTGACATCATGCAACTTTTCTCTTGCTTCTGCCTGGGAAGCAACAGGAAACGCTTCTGCAATAAAACGAGAATTCTTTACG
Source organism: Treponema sp. (assembly GCA_024699235.1). GTDB lineage: Bacteria > Spirochaetota > Spirochaetia > Treponematales > Treponemataceae > Treponema_D. The sequence continues at coordinate 17,202 of JAILPY010000161.1, forward strand.
GAAAGCTCCGATACAGCATATTCAGACAAAACATTCATTTTTTATTCCATATTCTCAATTGATATAGGAGGATCTGCAGCTTCAGTCTTATGAGGATAAAGGACACCAATGAGCGTATAATAATAAATAGTAATAGCCATAAATAATATTGTAAGAGCTCTGTATTGAGCCATTATTCCAACAATTCCCAGGAATGTTATTAACAGTTGCAAAGAACCGCTGGAATTTGCACCGGCTGAAAATATAAAAAGAAAAACTTGAATCAATATTACCTGAATTAAAGGCTTTTTACAGGCATATAAAATGAAACCTATGAAATGAAAAAAGCGGCCTTTCATAAGCAAGAAACTATCTTTAAATGCCTGCAAAACTTTGATTTTATCATCCCTATATAAAATAAGACGGACAAACGAAAAAGGAATTGAAATAATCATAGTAAGAAACAAAACAATAAGAGCTGCAATAGATAGCAAAGTATGAGAATTTATATTTTCAAGAATCTTTGAAAAATAGTCTGCACAAAAGAAATACACAATTGAAAGCAATATAATTACACCTACATATATTAACGTAAAAAAAAGAGCCGATTTAAAAATACGCTTTTGATTCTTCCTAAAACCAATAAATAAAAACCCTATAGTAACGTATTTTTTTTCTATAAAGCGAGCCATTATTACATAAAGACCAAACAACAAGATTTCAGAACAAAGATTCATTCCAATAAGCAATCCGAGTGTAAGAAATACTGTAAATAAAGAATTTACAGTTATAGGAGCCATAGCAATTCCCATCATAAAAAACTGCAATACAAAATATAAAAATACTGCAAACATTGCTTTCCTGGCATTAAGACGGATAGACTGATTTAAAATTACGTGCATGAATTTGTAGTCTGGTTTTGTCATATATTCAATAGTTTTTGCTGCTTATCAGCATCCTCCACTTTTATTTCTAAGACTTCCCTTGCAGAAAGTTTTACGCCATTTGCCTTCAAACCTTTTTCCTCATAATTTTTTGATTCAAATTCTTCTTTTATGATTTTAATACGAGGTTTCTTTTCATACTTTAATGTAAAAGAAAAAGACTGTCTTGTATCTACATGAAGGATTTCCATGCCATCTGGAGCAATCATATAATCCCTATTCATTATCCAGCCAGAAACTCGGAATTTCTTTATATAACAGAACTTCGTTTTCGGGTCTCTATAAATAACTGTAAATACAGTTGCCGAAATTAATTCTTTTTCTGCATAATTACAATACCACAGGCCTGTATCAACAAAAAGTTTTTCAGGTACATCACAAACAGTATATATGCCGCTATGCCGTATAAAGAAAATTCTGTCGAATGGCGTAACTTTAAGAATCTCAGAACCTCCATTAACGCCAGTTCCAAGATACCCTTTGCTATCATATCGCAATGAAGTGTCACGCTTTACAACTTGCTTGACATCGACCGCTGAAAATTTTGCAATCTTTGTATGACGAACCAGTTCCTCGGGTGAAAACTTATTAAGCATATCAGAAAGATAGGCTATGGCACAATCAGTAAGATGCTTTAACTTCTTATTTATTTCTTTAAGCTGTTTATTGATAGCAGAAACCTGTTCTTTATTTTTATTTATATCAAATAAAGAAATTCTACGAATTGGAATTTTCAACAGTCTATCAACGTCTTCATCTGAAATTTCACGGATAAGTTCTGCCTTAAATGGTACAAAACCTTTTTTTACAGCTTTGTTTACATCTTCAGCAGTCTTCATCAATTCTATTTTCTTATAAATTCTTTCTTCGATAAATATACGTTCCAGGGTCCTAAGATGAAGATCTTCTGTAAGTCTAAGTTTTTCAAATTCAAGTTCATCTTTTATAATTCCAGTTAGTTTTTTTGCATAATACTTTATAATCTCAGTTGCTGTCATTGCTACTGGCATATTGTCTTTTATGACAAGCATCTGACAGGAAATTGATTTTTCACAGTCTGTATATGCATATAAAGCTTTTTCTACTTCAGAAGCATAAACTCCTCTTGGAAGTTTTATTTCAATATGACAATGATCTGTTGTAAAATCATTTATTGAACTTATTTTTAACTTTCCTGATTTAAATGCATCGTCAATAGAATTCTTAAGTTCCCTTGCATTGGTATCTACAGGCAATTCTGTGATTATAATTTTCTTTTCATCACTTAAATCAAGTTTCGCACGCGATACAATCTTACCATTTCCATCATTATAATTACTGACATCTATTAATCCGCCTGTAGTAACATCAGGATAAATCTGAAAAGATTCTCCTTTCAAAGCCTTGATTTCAGCTTCCAGAACTTCCTTTAAATTATAAGGAAGAATCTTAGTACTCATTCCTACGGCAATTCCCTCTGCTCCAATTATAAGAACAACAGGTATTTTTGCCCTATAAACTTCGGGTTCTGTACTGCGTCCGTCATAATTAGGAATGTAATGAGTAACTTCTGGATTAGTTACAAGAAAATCTTTTGCAACAGGACGTACACGGCATTCTATATAACGTGAAGCAGACGCTTCATCGCCGGTAAACATATTACCAAAGTTTCCCTGTCTTTCTATAAAGATTCCTTTATTTGCAAGGACAACAAGAGCTGCTCCTATAGAAGCATCTCCATGAGGATGGTATTTCATGCATTCACCGACTACATTTGCAACTTTTTGAAAACGCCCATCATCCATTTTAAACAGTGTATGCATAATCCTTCGCTGAACAGGCTTGAGACCATCCTCAAGATCGGGAATTGCCCTATCCCTAATAACATAACTTGCATATTCTATAAAATTTTTATCAAATAAATTTTTAACAAATGCCATTCTTTTTCCTAAGATATATAACTAAAAACTTGAATTAAGACTATGCATCTATATCTGCATTTGAAAGCAAATGCTTTTCAATAAACTGTCTGCGCTCAGGGGTATTCTTACCCATATAAAAGGCCAAAAGCTGAGGTATAACCTTCAACTGACTTATTTCAACAGGAGTTAAATGCATGGTTTCTGGTGCAATAAACTGCTTGAACTCGCTAGGATTAATTTCGCCTAATCCTTTAAAACGAGAGGTCTCAGCGCTTGCTCCAAGTTTTTTTATTGCTTTATCCCGTTCATCTTCACTATAGCAATAAATATTTTCCTTTTTATTTCTTACCCTAAATAAAGGAGTTTCGAGGATATAAATGCGCCCACTCGTAACAAGTTCTTCAAAATATCCTAGGAAGAATGTCATGACAAGATTACGGATATGGAATCCATCATTATCAGCATCTGTAGCAATTACTATCTTAGAATATTTCAGATTCTCTACATCAGTTTCAATGCCTAATGCCATCATAAGTTGATACAATTCATCATTTTTGTAAATTTCAGCCTGTTTTTTTCCATACATATTTTCAGGTTTTCCTCGCAATGAAAATATTGCCTGAAAGTCGGCATTTCTAGAATGAGTCATTGTACCAGAAGCAGAATTACCCTCTGTAATGAAAATCATTGAATTTTCACCTTTAATGCCATCTTGAACATGATAGCGACAATCTTTTAGCTTAGGAATCTGAATGCAAATCTTTTTAGCAGCTTCCTTTGCCTTTGTTTTTACGGCACTCAGTTCTGTACGAAGTTTTTCATTTGTCTGTATTTTTTCCTGTATTTTCTTAGCTGCATCTGCATTCCTAAGAAGCCAATCATTTAAACCTGATTGCGTTTCTGTAACAATCCACTGACGAATATCAGTATTACCCAATTTATTTTTTGTTTGACTTTCAAATACAGGATCTTTTACTTTTACAAGAATTGCAGCGGCAATACCATCCCTTATATCTTCACTTTTATATGAAGTATTATAAAAGTCATTTATTCCTTTTACAAAACCTTCTTTAAAAGCAGACAGGTGAGTTCCACCATCAGCAGTATACTGTCCATTTACAAAAGAGAAATAATTTTCACCGTAGGAATTGGTATGTGTAAAAGCAAATTTCAAATGATCACCTTGATAACTGCCTATAGAATAAAGAGCTGTATCTTCAATTTCTTTGTTAAGCAAATCAAGCAAACCATTTTCACTATGAAAATCCTCTCCATTTAATCTTATTGTCAGACCTGAATTTAAATAGGCATAATTCCACATACGACGTTCAACAAATTCCATGTTAAACATATATTTTCCAAATATTTCTTCATCTGGAACAAACTCAAAATAAGTTCCATCCGGCTGCTTCTTTTTTAAAGTTCCTGTATGTTTCTTTTTAATTACACCTTTTTCAAAAATAGCTTCTGTTGCTTTACCGTCACGAGAAGAAACAACTCTAAAATAAGAAGACAAGGCATTAACAGCCTTAGTACCTACCCCATTCATTCCTACTGAAAATTGAAAAACGTCATCATTGTATTTTGCACCAGTATTAATTTCACTAACGCATTCAACAACTTTTCCTAAAGGAATGCCTCTTCCATAATCTCGAACCTTTACAGTATTATTTTCTACTTCAACATCTATACGAGTTCCGAATCCCATGATAAATTCATCAACTGCATTATCTATAACTTCTTTTAAAAGAATGTATATTCCATCATTTTGATTAGAACCATCCCCTAACCTACCAATATACATTCCTGAACGCAGACGAATATGTTCAAGGGCATCAAGATGCTTTATCTGAGATTCATCATAAACAGTTTTTTTAGAAGACGTTAATTTTTTTTCAGATTGCTTTTTAGGTTTTATCTGAGTAGATTTTGATATTGTTTTCTTTGTATTATCAGATTTAGTTACAATTTGCTTTTTTTTAATACTTCCACCCATATTTCTATTATACAGGTTATTAAGTATTTAGTCTATAAAGGAATGCGCGACTTTGGAATCGAACCAAAGACCCCAAGCGTGTCATGCTTGTACTCTAACCAACTGAGCTAGTCGCGCTAAAAAAGAATAAATCCCAGTAAACAGGATTATACTATTTACTGGGAATCTTGTCTACTTTAAAGCAGCACTAATTCTTTCGAGAACCTTCTTTCTGTCCAAAGGTTTTACGATATAGTTCTTAGCACCAGCAAGAAGAGATTTCTTTACAAGTTCTTCCTTTCCCAATGCACTAACCATAACAACCTTTGCATTCTTATCAAATGCAACTATCTGCTCAAGAGCAGAAATACCATCCAAACGAGGCATAGTAATATCCATTGTTACTAAGTCAATATTAGGACACAATTCCTTATACTTATCAACGCCTTCTTTTCCGTCCTGAGCTGTTGCTACAATCTCATAACCATCACTTGACAGAATTTGCGTCAACTGCTTTGCAACGAATACAGAATCATCTACAACAAGTACGCGATATTTTGATCCATCTTCCTTTAAGCCTTCTGGTGGACGATCATTAACTGTAGGAAAATCATCTTTCGTCTTCATATTGTAACTCCTTTATTATACACGTTCGCGAATAGCGACGTTGACCTCAATTTTACCATATTCTGTAATAAGAGGAACAATCAGTGCCTCTACATTCTCATTTGTTCTACCGAGAGCAGCTATTTCCATTTTTTCACCTGCAAACAAGGTTGGAGGCGTCAAGTCAAATTTAAAACCCAACTCATGGAGTTTTGTTACAGCCTGGGCTGTAATAATATTTGCCAACTCACTTATAGTTGCCTTAGCCAAATCATCGAAATCAGGCAACTTCTCACCATTCATAACAGAAGCAATATTCAATGCAGTTTCATATGTCATGTCAAAAAGAACACGACCTTCAACATCTCCGGCTAGTCCGACAAGTGCTGCAACTCCCATTACAGGCATCGCCGTCGATTTGAGATAAAGATCTCCTCTTTTTACATCGGCACCACCTAAAACTTCCTGCAATACACGATATGAAGTTTCTACAAATGGGTTAATGTATTCGACTCTCATTATTTCCCCCTGGAAAGTTTCTATTACTTAAAGATACCATTATTTTGAATAAACCGCAACATTTCCAACCGATTTTTTCTTGAAACCTGCTGCAGTTATATCTTCATTATCACCAACGATAACGACACCATTTCCTTTCATCTGATCCTTAAACTCAGTCAACATAGTCTTCTGAGAATTCTCAGGTAAAAATGATATAATATCCCTAGCAAAAATGATATCAATATCAGAAAGATTACTTGTATTAACACAATCATGATATTCAAACATAACAGTATCTTTTATTTCCTTATTAAACGTATAATCTCCAGATACAGTACGTGAAAGGTAAGGTTGATACCAATCACGACTTGCCTCTTCTGAAAGAGTCAACAAAGGTGCATTAGATACATTCAATAAATCTATATCATGTGCATATATACGAATATTAGCATTAGGATATTTCTTTTTCAAAATGCAAGCTAATGAATATGATTCATAACCTTTATTACAACCAGCATTCCAAACAATAATATTCTTTGCATTATTATCAGGCAAGGCATTCAAAATCTCATTTGAATACGCTTCAGTCCACCAAGTACAATTACAACGAGAATAAAAAGGTTTCAGAAATGCTTCTGCATCGGAATCATTTTGAATCTGCGTATTTTCAGACCCCCTCTGCTTTTTCCATTCCAAATACCTTTTATTTACCCAATCTTTCGTTATTGCATTTACAGTAAATTTCTTCTGATTCAAAAGAGATTCTGTAATAAACTTCAAATCTTCATCTGTAACATTGTCTTCAAGATCAGACACAGCTGACGATTCTGAAATTTCAGCGTTAGCTTCTGCTGCAAGAGACTTTCTTCGTTCCATCTGAACCTTTGCAGTTTCTGCAAGCTTCTGCTCTTCTTCTGGAGTTCTTATACCAAAAATTGTATCTATGTCAAGAAGAATGTACAAATGCTTTGCCGCTTCAGCAACTCCATAAATATATTTAATGTTTATATCACCAAAAAGAGGATGCGGCGGCTGAATCGTACTCTGCTGAATGCCAACAACATTATCAATTGCATCAACAACAACGCCAAACATCTGTTCTCCAACCGTAACAACAAGCATATTCTCCATCTTGTTATCATCATGAGGAGGCACTTCAATATTAAAAAAGAGTCGGAGATCGATAATAGGAATAATCTCACCACGAAGGTTATAGACACCTAATACAAAAGGCAGACTATTTGGTACATAAGTAAAATTACCAGCCTTTACAATTTCCTTAACCTTTCTAATATCTATTGCGTAATCTTTTCCTGCAAGAGAAAAAGTTACCATTCTATAATCAATAATACTGTTTCGCGCCTTTTCCTCAGCATTCAGAGACACCTTACTGACATCTTCTGTAGTACTTGCAAAAGCACTCAATTTTTCCTGTATTGTTGCCATGGATTACCCTCTTCTTATAGCTTCTTCTTCTCGAAGCTGCTGTGCATCAAGTTCCTGCTTTACGCCAAGTTCAAGCAACTGACTTACATCAATAATAAGAGAAACAGAACCATCACCCAATATTGAAGCACCTGCAATTCCAGGAGATGCAGTAAACTGATCGCGCAAAGGCTTAATTACAACGTCTTCTTCACCAACCAATGCGTCAACCATAACTCCAATCTTTTTTTCCTGAGAACCAACGATGACAATAAAGCAATATTCATTCTTAGCCGTATCTTTTATATTGAACAAACGATTCAAGCGCAGGATTGAAATAACTTCGTTACGAACATTTAAAACCTCATAACTGTCTATAGTATTAATACTGCTCTTTTTTACTCGCTGACTTTCTATAACACTGGCAATAGGAATTGAGTAAACTTCCTTTCCAACACGAACCAAAAGACCCTGAATAATAGCCAAAGTTAAAGGCAACCTAATACTGAATTTAGATCCCTTATGACGTTCACTGACAATACTTATAGATCCCTTGAGTTTTTCAACCATAGTCTTTACAACATCAAGACCTACACCACGTCCAGATACATTACTTATCTTATCGCTAGTAGAGAACCCTGGCATAAAAATAAGATTATAAGCCTCTTGATTAGTCAAAACCTTATTAGGACTTATCAAACCTTTATTTATTGCCTTCTGCCGAACCTTATCAACATCAATTCCTTCTCCGTCATCAATAATGTCAATAATAATCATATTACCTTCATTTGAAGCACGGAGCGTTAAAGTTCCAGTTTCATCCTTACCGAATTTTACGCGTTCTTCAGGTGTCTCAATACCATGGTCTACAGAATTTCTGACACAATGCATAATAGGGTCAAGCAAGTCATCAACAACAGTCTTGTCAAGTTCTGTTTCTTCACCTTCTATAACCAGATTAACCTTACGTCCTAAATCACGACTTAAGTCACGAACAACTCTAGGGAAGCGATTAAAAATAGTTCCAATAGGAACCATTCGAATTTTCATGACGCCTTCCTGCAACTCACTGGCAATACGTCCAAGATTTTGAGTTGAAGACCGCAACTTACTTGAAGTTAATTTAAAATCATTTTCAAAGGAATCAAACCATCCTGCAAGATTTCCATATTCTTCAGTTAGTTTCTGACGAACTTCTTTTATAGGAATACCTTTCTGAACATCTTCTATATATTTTGGAACATCTTCAAAAAGATGATGCTGCTTTTCTTTAAAGCTGCTGTTAAGAGTTTGAAGCTGAACTTGGAGATCCGCTGTATGCAAACCAATCTGATTAAATGCAGCCTTAGTAATTACGGTCTCACTAACCAGATTCATCAGTATATCAACACGACGTGAATCAACTCTCAAAATAGAGCCAGTCTGATTAACCTTATGAGCCTGCTGCTGTGCACCAGCCGCTGCAGGAACCTTAGTTTTCTGAACTGAAGTCTCAGGCTTAGAATCCTCAGCAACAGGAACTGCCGCTTTTTCTGCAGGAGCAGAAACAGGTTCTGGTACGGGTTCTGATTTTTTTACTGCATGAGATTCTGTGACAACTTCAGAAGCAGAAAGTGCATATGTACCAGCACCAGAAACTTCCTTTGCATCTGCTGCAAGAGTTACATCATCAAGGAATGCAGCATCTTCTATATCTTCCTGACTTACACCAGTTGCAATGTAATAGACTACCTGAGAATAAAAAGTATCTTCATACAATGATTCAAAATCAGGGATTGTCTTAAGTACGGATCCAAGTCCTTTCAGTGCGGCAAAAACCTGAATGCCGCCAACGCTATTCATAGGATTTGATTCATCAAAAGTAACATTTACCGACCAAAGTTTCTGTCCCTCTGGAGTAGCCTCTTTCAATTCCGTGAAATCTGAATCTGACAGAGGAGGAACAGGAGGCATTCCTGACGACTCTTGAACAACAGGAGCAGCGACAGTTTTTTTTGCAACCTGAGCAACAGAAGGAGCAGTTTCAGCAGCAGTTTTTTTCTTAGTTCCCTTAGCAGGAATATAAGACTGAATTTTTTCTACAAGAGGGGAAACATTTTCCTGATATACGGAACCGTTTTTCCGAGCCTCAAGCATTGCCTTAATTGTATCAATTGACGTAAGCAAGACATCAACAATAGGTTCTGTTACAGAAGCCGTTCCGCCACGAAGAGCATCAAGCAAATCCTCTACATCATGACAAAATGTTGAAAGTTCCGTCATTTCGACAGTTGCGGATCCGCCTTTTAATGTATGCGCCGCACGGAAAATTTCATCAATGGAATCATGATTTGTAGGATCATTTTCAATTACAAGAATATTGCTTTCAAGATTCTCAACCTGCTGTTCTGCTTCAGCAAAGAAGTCTTGAAGAAGTTCTTCGTTGTTTGGATCAAGATAATCACTCATATAATATATTTTAATCGGTTACAAATATAAGTCAAGATAAAAAAATCAAATCATGTTATTTTTTTTGATGATTTTAATTATTTTGTGGTAATATAGAAATATACCTAAAGAATCATACGGACAATGCCGATAAAGCAAGCGGAGTAATATATTTTCTAAATGAGGAGAATGTCAATTTTATGAAAAAGTATATTTCTTCTATAATTATCGTAATCTCATTTACAATCATAAGTATTTCTGCATTAGAATCTCCTTATTTTACAGGTTATGCAGGTTTTTCTGGTAATTTTACAAGTGATTCAAATGCTGATAAATTTGATCCAGCATTCTATTCTGCAAGTTATTTCGGCGGTCAGATAAATTTCTTTGATACACTTATTTTTAGAAGCGAATTTTCAATTGAAACGGGCAACATTTTTGCCGGCAACATTTTTGAATCAACAGAAAGAAGTCCTTCCTTCTTTAAGCTTCAGGAAGTCTCAGCAACCTATAAATTCAACACATCAAGCCTTAAACATTATATTTCAATTTTCTACGGAGAATACGAACCAATCGGTTCTGACATATTTTTACAGCGCCAGTTCGGCATTACTAAAATTTCATCACACCTAACAGAAACATGGCAGGGCATAAACGGAGGTTCCATAAATCATTTCTATGGAGGCGGAATATCCTACGCAGTAAGACTTGAGCAGCCTATAGCTTTTGGTACGTACCTATATAAAAATCATAATGACTATTATAACCAAGATTCAATCAACATGGATTTACGCATAGCAGGAGCATTTCCAATGCTGACTTTCGATGCATCCAGCGGCATAAGCCTTTCTTCCGGCAGTACAGAAGGAACGCTTGACGAATATGCACTCATAATACGGGAAGCAAGCTTTCATGGAGGATTCAATTTCCTTATAGGGAATTCTTCAGAACTAATATCCATTTATTCACAGGCAGGATTTTCAAATCTAATCTTTGCACCTGGTAAAGACAATCATAGAGACGATACGGAACAGGCGCTAGATGAACTTTATTTCCTCATAGAACCAAGAGTCAATCTTAGGCAACTTTCTTTTGCACTAACATTCTTCAATATCCCCTACAGCAAACTTCAATCAGGTGCATACGAATACATACATAATCCAATGGGCATAAGCGCAACAGTCAGCACAAACTACTTCCATCTAGGAGACTTGAACTATACGATGGGCATGCATGCAACGCTGACACTGAGTGACAGACCTATAAAAAGTGCAATTAATGACGGTATATGGAAAAGGAATTTCTATATAAGTCCGTATGCAAATTTCCCTCTTTTTGGAGGAGAACTGTCATCTTCACTTACTATAAACTGTACACAATTATTTAAGTTTAATAAAAACTGGTTCAGCAGCGTTGACTACAGGCTAGGATTCCGTTCGCAATTCTAAAACTTGAAAAAAAGAACCCTGCTCATGTCATTTTGAAGTGTACTTCTTTTAATCACATAAGCAGGGCATTAATTTATATGGACCTAATATTAATCAAATGCTAAAGTTTAAAACCTGCAAGGCGACGGCAAGCCTCTTCGACATCAGACCTATGTCCAAAACAGCTGAAACGAAGGTAACTTTCTCCTGCAGGACCGAATCCACTGCCTGGAGTTGTAACAACATTACACTCATCAAGAATCTTATCAAAGATATCCCAACTTTTCCAGCCAGGAAAATAAACCCAAAGATAAGGTGAATCTCCAGTATAATATACCTTTACTCCAGCATTTGCAAAATTATTTCCTGTCAAAGCCTTCTGCATAAGATTTGCATTTTCAAGATAATAATTAACAAGACCTGTTGTTTCCTTTATACCCTCTTCATCAAGAGCAGCTAAACCTCCCTGCTGGGCAATATTACTTGCACCGTTAAAGAGAGTTGTCATTACACGATTCCAATCCTGCTTTACAGGAGTTCCATCTGCAAATTTAATTTCAGAAGGAACTACAGACCATCCCAAACGTATTCCTGTAAAACCAGCAAGCTTAGAAAAAGAGTTAATCTCTATTGCACATTTTCTAGCACCCGGAATTTCATAAATCGTACGAGGTAAACTAGAATCTCTTATAAAAGAATAGTAAGCAGAATCATATATAATCATACATCCATTCTTAAGGGCATAATTAACAAGTTCAGTAAGCTGTTCCCGTGTACTTGCAACTCCTGTAGGATTATTAGGACTGCAAAAATAAATTAAAGTATCAGGCTTAATTACAGACAAGTCTGGGAAAAATCCATTTTCTGCAGTACAAGGCAGATAAGTAACTCCTTCATAACCGCCCTGTGAAGAAGCTTTTCCTGCAGCTCCAGCAATAACGCTTCCATCTACATAAACAGGGTAAGCAGGATCCTGAACTGCAATTTTTGCATTCCTTCCGAATAAAGTCTGTATTCTGGCAATATCGCATTTAGCGCCATCAGAAATAAAAACTTCATCTTCTGTGGCCATATCCTTATATAATACATCAGCAATCTTCTTACGGAGCTCAGTCAACCCCTGTTCATCGCCATATCCAGAATAACCGTCTTTAGTCGTAAGTTTCTGAACGTAATCAGACATTGTCTTTGCAATGTGAGGAGTTATAGGTTCAGTTGTATTGCCAATTCCCAGACTTATTATTTTAGCATCAGGATGATTCTGCTGATAAGACTTTCTTCTTTTTGCTACTTCGGGAAAAAGATATCCGGCTGCCAAATTTGCAAAACCTTCGTTACGAGTTAACATATTCAACCTCTCATTTTTTATCTATGGTTAAGATTATACCCTTATCACAGATCATCTTCAAGAGAATATCCTATGCCACGTGCAGTGCGGATTCTTGTCTTAACCTGCAAATCTTCCATTTTCTTTCGGATAAAAGATATGTAAACCTCTACATTATTGTATTCAGCATTACTGTCTTCACCCCAAATCTTTTCAATAATATTTTCTTTCTTTATAACCTGATGAGGATTCTCAAAAAGGAGCTCTATAATCTGAAGTTCTTTAAGTGATAATTTTAAAGCTGAACCGCCGACTTTCTGAAGCTCACAGTTATTTTTATCAAGCGTAAGATCGCCAAATGTAATGGAATTTTCTTTTATTGCACCTTTTCTTCTTGTTATTGCCCTTACCCTAGCCAGAAGAACTTCATTATTAAAAGGTTTTACAATATAGTCATCAGCACCGCTATCCAAGCCATTTACAATACTTTTTGCATCATCCTTTGAAGACAGCATCAACACAGGAACCTGTATTTTCCCATCCCTCAAAGACTTCAGAATTGAAATGCTGTCATTACCGGAAGCAGATATATCAAGAATCAGTGCATCATAAATTCCTCCAGATGCATACTTTAATCCATCTGCACCCGTAAACACAGAATCAACTCCATAATGATTTTTCTGGAAAATCTCCACAAGCGATTGTGATAGACGAACATCGTCTTCTACTAACAGTATTCTCATATTTGCAATATAAACTGTTTTTAAGAAAATGTCCAAAAAAAATAACAAATATTACAAAAAATTATACGGTTGTTTTTATCCTATTTTAAATAACTGCTCTATATGATTTTGACGTACAACAAGGACAGAACAATGTGCGCTTCCTATTATTTCGCTCTGCTGCATGCTGACAACATCACGATTAATAGAAGACATAGAATTAGAATTATCAGAACCACCCAGCAAAATTAAATCTGCCTTAAAATCATCAGCACTTACTATAATTTCAGACCAGACAGAGCCTCTCCTTATTTCAGTTTCAATTTTTACACCCTTAGATTTAGCCAACCCCAGTGCAAAATCAAGATTACGCTTAGCATCAGACTCCAGACTTTCCGAAAAACGACTGCCTTCCTCATCAATCACAAATTTAGTAAGCATAAGCTGCTTTATAGTTGCAGTATCTACGACACTTACAACTTTTACCTGGCATTTATAGCATTTTGCCATTAAAATAGCATACATTACTGCATGGAGAGAAGATTTTGAACCGTTATATGCTACAACAACTTTTTGAAAAAGAGATTTTATCATCAGCCACCCTGTCTGTTCTTTAAAGATTTTAATACAAATACATTATCACGTTCCCTCTCTTCAAGAACGCTTTCTATATATTTTACTGTTTCCTTAGACTGAGGAATTACCATCTTATCAAGGGCATTAACCCTGCGCTGAGTTTTCTTTACCTCCATAGCAAGTCTCCAGACAATAGTACGGATACTTGCAAGCTGAGTAAGCAAAGTCAGTAATTCAAAAAAGCGAACCATTACTTCATCACTGTCAGGAAACGTTCCCATAAAAGATGAAAAAAGCTCACGCTTAGGCAGTTCAACATCAATAGTTGTAAATCCCATGCCTCCAATGACAACAGGTTTCTTTGTAATATTAAACGAATATTCTACGGAATGGGCTATGCGCTCAACTCGGTCACCGCCAACAGTCATAAGCATATTCTTTAAGGCAGGATAAGCCTTATCAATACACTTATCTACACCTGCTTCAAGAAGCTTAACCCTATCAACCATCCGCATAAGTTCCATTACAAGGATTTCCCTTTTCTGCTCAAGAAGATCATACCCTTCCGTACTGACAGCAAGCTGCTCTTTTATAGCCAGGAGATTAGATTTTGTAGGAGCAATATTCAGTTTTGCCATAAGCAGTAAGTTTCCTAATCCTCATTTTTTGGAAGATATGCATCCAAAAGCTCATCTTTAATTCTATAAAGTTCAGTCCTAGGAAGAATGCTCAAAATTTTCCAGCCAAGGTCAAGAGTTTCTTCAATTGAACGGTTTTCATACTCTCCCTGAGTAAAGAATTTTTCTTCCAGTTCCCTTCCAAACTTTAAGTACTGCTTGTCAAGATCAGAAAGTTCTTCTTCTCCAATAATAGATGCCAGATTACGTATAGTCTTTACCTTACTGTAAGAAGCAAACATCTGACTGGAAACAGCAGAATGGTCTTCCCTTGTCATTCCCTTTCCAATACCGTCTTTCATAAGTCGGCTAAGGCTTGGAAGACCTGCAACAGGAGGATACATTCCTTTCTGAGACATTTCCCTGTCAAGAACAATCTGGCCTTCTGTAATATATCCTGTCAAATCCGGAATAGGATGACTTATGTCATCATTAGGCATTGTAAGAATAGGAATCTGAGTAATAGAACCTGTACTGCCCTGAATTTTTCCGGCACGTTCATACAATTCAGCAAGATTAGAATAAAGATATCCAGGATACCCCTTTCGTCCAGGAACCTCTCCCCGAGTGGTACTTATTTCGCGCAAAGCTTCACAGTAGTTTGTCATATCTGTCATTACAACAAGAACATGCATGTTACACTCAAATGCAAGATATTCCGCAGCAGTAAGCGCACAGCGAGGAGTGATAATACGTTCAATCGAAGGAGCATCTGCAAGACTCTGAAACATTACAACCTTTGAAAGTACGCCGCTTTCCTCAAACGTATTTTTAAAAAACTGGGAAACATCATATTTAATGCCCATTCCAGCAAAGACCATAACGAAATCTTCATCGGAATTCAAAATCTTTGCCTGGCGGATTATCTGAGCAGCAAGCTTATTGTGCGGCAAGCCGTTTCCTGAAAAAATAGGAAGTTTCTGACCACGAATAAGAGTATTCATGCCGTCTATAGAAGAAATGCCAGTCTGAATGAAATCCCTCGGATATACGCGAGCGTAAGGATTTATAGGATTTCCGTTTACATTTACCTTTTTGCTGGAAATAATTTCTGGATAACCGTCAACAGGCTCTCCCAATCCGTTAAATATTCGGCCTAAAAGTCCTTTTCCAACTCGAAGTTCCATTGGCTTATCCAAAAATTCAGTGGATACATCATCAAGATCAAGGCCTGTAGTACTTCCAAATACCTGAACAACAGCATTTTCTTCATTTATATCAATGATACGCCCAGTCTTCTTCTCTCCATTCTTATCACGGACATAGACAACTTCATCATAAAAAGAGGAAGGAGTTCTCTTTACAACAACTATAGGACCATCTACCTGCAGAAGACCCTTATATTCTATACCTTTCATACTACAGCATCCTTGCGGTACATCCGCTCAAGTTCCGCCATCTGATCTTCAAGATGATTTGCAATAACAGTCAAATCATCAAGTTTATTATTTGGAACAACAGACTTTATACGTACAATCTCACTCTGAACAGGAAGCTCATTTATCTTCAACAGAGGCACACCTTCTTTTATGGCAGCTAGAGCCTTATCATAGAATGTCATTATAAGCAAAAGAAGTCGTATCTGCTTTTCAGGTACAGAATACTGATCAACATCATCAAAAGCATTCTGCTGTAAAAATCCATTCTTTATCATTTCACAGACTATAAGAATCAATCTGTCAGTTTCAGGAAGAGCATCAGCGCCAATAAGGCGGACAATCTGCTCAAGGCGCTGCTCACGCTTTAACAGGTCAAGAGCCTTAATGCGGATTGTTGACCACCTAGGATCAAATTTATTCCACCAGCCTTCGACTTCATCTGCATATTCTGAATACGAATCAATCCAGCCAATGGCAGGATAATGACGTGCATTTGCAAGTTCCCGATTTAAAGCCCAGAAACATCGGATAAAACGTTTTGTATGCTGGGTAACAGGTTCAGAAAAGTCACCGCCAGGAGGAGAAACAGCACCAATTACAGATACAGAACCTTCCTGTCCACTCAGACTTATTACTCGGCCTGCCCGTTCATAAAATTCTGCAAGGCGAGTTGGCAGATATGCAGGGAAACCTTCTTCTGCAGGCATTTCCTCCATGCGCCCTGAAAGTTCACGCAAAGCTTCTGCCCAACGGCTTGTAGAATCAGCCATAATTGCAACATGCATTCCCATGTCACGGTAATATTCTGCAAGGGTAATGCCAGCATAAAGAGAAACTTCTCGTGCAGCAACAGGCATGTTTGAAGTATTTGCAATCAGAATGGTACGTTCCATCAAAGAACGTCCGTTACGAGGATCTATAAGCTTTGGAAAGTCTGTAAGAACGTCAGTCATCTCATTACCGCGTTCTCCGCATCCAATATATACAATTAAATCAGCGTCGCACCATTTTGCAACAGCATGCTGAGTCATAGTTTTACCAGTACCGAATCCACCAGGAATAGCTGCAGTACCACCCTTACTCAGAGGAAAAAAAACATCAATTACGCGCTGACCGGTAAGCAAAGGCTGAGAAACTTCCATTTTCTTAGCAAAAGGACGAGGCTTTCTCAATGGCCAGTATTGCGACATTTTTATTTCTTCATCAAGATCTGTCGTAGCAATAACATCGTCAACCGTATATTCTCCAGCACCAGCAAAAGTCTTTAAAGACTTTCCTTTAATTGAAGGAGGTACCATTATTTTATGAAGGATAGAACCTGTTTCCTGTACAGTTCCAAGAACTTTTCCAGGTTCTATTTCTGCTCCATTTTCAACAGATGGAGTAAACTTCCATTTTTTTTCAGAATCAATAGGCTCAGTTCTCTGTCCCGGCAAAAGGAAAGCTCCTCCGGACTCATACATCTCTCTTAAAGGACGCTGAATGCCATCGTAAATCGTTCCGACAAGTCCAGGACCAAGCTTAAGCGACAAAGGACGGCCGCTGCTGACAACCTCTTCGCCAACCTGCATGCCGCTATCATCTTCATAAACTTCTATAGTGGCATGACCTTTATCCTGACGAATAATTTCGCCTATAAGTTTTTTATTTCCAACATCAACAACATCATACAAACCGCAGTTTTCAAGTCCTTCTGCATACACAATAGGTCCAGAAATGCGTGTTATTCTTCCTGCAATCATTCCGGAAGCCTCCCGCAAAAAAGAGTTTCTGCCAGTTCGCGGCTATATTCATCAAGGATTTCTTTTATCTTTTCATCAAGAGTAAAACGGCAAACCATAGTGCCGTCTTCGGATTGAAGGACAACCCCTTCCCTCCTGTTAAAGCCTTTTACAGCATCATCAGCAATTATACGGGCATCACTCAAAGAACTGGAAGCAAAAGACTTTCCAAGCACCTTTTTTAACATTCTGTCCGCAGAAACCTTTTTAAATCCTACTATTAAGGCTGTAAAAGTTTTGCCAGTCAGAAGATTTTTGGAACGTTCAACAAGGATTCTTATTATATCAAGGCGCTCTGTTTCCTTAAGAGCATCAAAATATTCATTCATTGCGTCTATAACTGCATTATGGATATTAAGAACAAGATATCTCTGTTTTTCCAACGGAAGAGAAGCCTCTTTATTCTTTCTATACAGGGCAAGTCTTTCATCACAATTTTTCCGAGCC
Source organism: Treponema sp. (assembly GCA_024699235.1). GTDB lineage: Bacteria > Spirochaetota > Spirochaetia > Treponematales > Treponemataceae > Treponema_D. The sequence goes on from JAILPY010000161.1 coordinate 35,296, forward strand.
AAGGCCTCTTCTTCCTGAACCTTCTGCTTTACATTTTCAATAAGGGAACGTGCAGTTTCTTCAGCCTTTTCTAAAATTTTCTCGGCTTTTTTACGGGCATCATTTCGAATTTCATTATCAAGAGCCTCTGTCGAACGTAATTCTTCCATACTTCAATTTCCATTAAACTTGAATTCCAATTGCTTCTCGAATGGCATCAGAAAGAGTCTTCCTTCCCTGTATATGCCCCTGTAAGCCAGGAATTTCCACTATAAGAGGTGCATTGCCTTTCATCTGCCAGTCTTTAATTTCGTCTGACAGCATGTCAGCAACATCTTCTGTAAGAATGAGAACCTTAGGCCTGTCCTCTGCCGACATTCTGCTGACAGAATTATCCTGTCCTGTAACTCTAAAGAAGGAATCAAGCGCCTCCTGCCTGTTAGAAACAGAACACCCTTTTACTCCTACCAGCATAAAGCCAAGGACAAGCTCTCGTTCTCCAATTACAAAATATTCCATCCGTAATTACATCAATATAATAAACAAAGCTACAAGGAATCCCCACAGACAAATACCTTCTGCAAGACCGACAAAAGGAAGAGCCTTTCCTGACAGTTCAGCATTCTCGCTCATAGCACCCATAGCAGCAGCACCAATCTTGCCGACAGCAGCACCGCCGCCTATACAGCCAATGCCAACTGCAAGAGCAGCCGCAATGTACTTTACAGCAGAACCTACTCCATTAGAAGTCTGTTCAACAGCCTGCTCTTCCGAATGGGAAGAAGAGGAACTCTGTGCAAAAGCACCTGCTAAAGATACTGCAACCATTAAAACTAATGCAACCAAGAACTTCTTATTCATAAGAACACCTCATCATGATTAAATCTTCAAGATTTATAACATACCGACAGATCGGCACTATTACCTTATTTTTTCTTTCCGCCATAAACGATAGAGAATGGATTAAATTCCCTGCCAGTTTCCGTAAAGAACTTACTGAAAAATTCATAATACTGAAGACGTACAACCTGAATGCAGACAATCATACCTTCAAGCACTACAACAATAGCATTACCTATAATGCAAACAAGCAGGCCTCCTACAGAAGGAGTTGTTTCAACCAGCATTTCAATTATGTATCCAAGTACAGCATGTGCAAGTGCAAATGCACCTACACGCAAAAAGCTTACGGTATTTGAAAGATAAGAAGAGAATACTTCTATAACTTCAACAAGAGCACCTATAACAGCCGCAAATACTCCGTTTTCAAAAACAGGACTTTCATGCTCAACAACACGTTCCAAAGGCTCACAGAAAGCAGTCAGCAAGAGAGTTCCGGCAATAATAATCCAGTCAATTACATTTGGAACATGATGGAATATAGCAATCCTCAAGGCAAATGCTATTACGTACCAAAAGAAAATCGCTCCGCTTAAACCTGTCTTTCCAAACAGGGCCTTACCCAAACGCCGTAAAGAAAACTGATTAATTATATTGACAATAAGGCCCGTAGTATTGATTATAAAGCCAACGCCCACTGTAAAACCAAAGAACAGGAACATTCTCTTTATTGAGGCAGGATCACTGGACGGCATCATAGGGAGAATTTCATCTCGAGGAGTACCGAACAGGCCTGTAATAAAACGGGACAGAGGACGCAAAATTTCTCCATTTGCAAAAAATTCACCTGTGAGGATTCCCATTATCGTACTGCTTATTCCTATAGCAATAAATATTATGTTAAACTTTTCCCATCCACCAAGCTTGATAATCTTTTTAGTCATCAGTATTCCAATAATCAGGAATACAAGTCCCTGACCTGCATCTCCAAACATAATGCCAAACAAAAGAGTAAAGAAGATTGCAACAAAAGGAGTCGGATCAATAGTTCCATATAATGGCGAACCATAACTGAAAATCATGCGCTCAAAGTTCTGAAGGATTTTGCCATGCTTAAGGTGCACAGGAACCTTTTCGCTGCCAGAAACAACAGAAGGAACTTCTGAAGGCAAAAAATCACGTATACCCGTCCTGCCTTCCGTCATTTTGTCTACATCCTTTATAAAATCTTTTATTCTATATGCAGGAAGCCAGCCTGTCAGGCGATACACATAATCTGTAGATTCAAGGGAATTCTTTACGCTGTTAATCTGACTGCCTGCAGAATAGACTTGCAATAAATGATAAAGCAAATCTTTATGAGTTTCTGCAAAGTTCTTACGTTCCTGCTGAATTTCAGAAAGAACCGATTCAACAGATTTTTTTTCTGAAGATAACCTACTTAGTACATCTTCTGGAATTCCTTTAAAGTCTTTAGAAATTTCTATTTCAACAAAACCAACTTTCTTAAGCTCTGCATCGGCAAAAAAACGGTTTTTTTTTGGACAGGCAACCATTACGCGACTGTTGTCATTACCAAGCTTTACAAGAACAACGCGCTGTCCAAGAGCAAATTTCAATTCATCAAATTTTTCAGGAGGAATTTTTCCAATGCGTAAAGTAAGGAATGTCAATGATTCCAGTTGAGAATACGGTACCTGCAGATTACCAAAAGCCATGGCTTCCGTATATGCTTCAGAGACACGCTTCAAGTCATCCTGAGCATGAAGTTCCTTTTCATGCAAAGAATCAACCTGAGCAATAAACTTTTCTGCATCTTTGGCATCCTTCTCTTCAGGAAGCTTTATTTCTTCTCTAAAAGAAGTCAAACCATCAATATCAAGGGCAACCCGGACATTTTCAAGCCTGTCAAACATCTCAAGATCGGAATTGGAACCAGACGACTCCATCTTATCATCCTGAAACTGAAATTCGCCGAGCTTACCAAGATAAGTCAGAACATTCTTTATATCTTCCTTATACACTATAAGTTCAAGAAGACGCATTGTAGTGGTCTTAGGCATGATTCGTAACCTCCAAAATTCCAGCGTTTTCCATAGCCTGTTCTGACGGAACACTAAGTCTCAGGCTTTCAGACGCAGTTCTTATATTATCAAGTTCATTCTGCTTTAATATAAACCAGCAGACAAGAGGACATTCAGTAAAAGGATACAAGTGAAACAGGCGATATGCCTTTCGCACGTAATTCTTTTTACTAACGTTATAAATCCATCTAGGATCTACATTCCAGACAACACCCTCTTCATGCGGATTCAACAAGCCTGCATATTTCCAGTTTTTCCAGTTTTCCCAATTGCCAACATCCCAGTCTAGAATTTTAAGGGCATCCTGAATGAAAACATCTTTGAGCGAACGTTCATCAGAGGAATATGCCAGATGAGAAATAATTTCATCATTCGACATCTGATAATAAATCTTAAGGCGCATTGCCCATAAAATATTATCAAGGCATATCTTCTTTAAGAACAAATCTGCTACTACAGGCCTGCAGGAAGACTTTAATTTCTTACATGAAGTCCATAGTTCATTTACATATGAACTGTCAATAAGATAATCATTTTTTTGCTGTTCAGAAACATCCGGCACTTTATTATACCATGAAAGTGCTGAATCAGCAGTCATTTCTTCAATTTTTGGCCACTTATTGTAATGAATAAAATTAAAAGGAGAAATATCAACTATTTCTGGCATTTTCTCTTCCTTAAAGCACAAGGCAGCGCCTATTTCCTTGATATTTTCATATTCATAGGAATGAAGGAGTGATACGTAAATGTCTGATGGAGAAGAATAATTATTTATAAGGGATTTAAATTCTGCAATAAATTTTTTTTGAGCTTCAACTTCCAAAGCTTTAGCAAGAAGCGTTTCCGGAATAACAGGAACTTCTGCATTGAATAGAAGACCCCAAAGTTCCTGCAGCGTATGCACATTGAAAAGACGTACGGCACGAGGACCTATAAAAGAATTTGCAAGCATTCCGCTCGCCTTAGAGTAAACGTAAGCATCTGCCGCTGACTTATCCATTGCCATAATACAGCCTCACGCAAACAAAATCTTTTCTAGCAACCCATTGAATGATTCTTTGTCTTTAGGAGTTGAATCAAGAGACTGCACATAGTCATTAAAAAGGACTTCCTGCTCTTTATCAATAGATTCACGCTCTGCCTGTTCATGAGACTCAAGTTCACAGGCAAATTCTGCATAAATCTTCTTAAATTCAGTCTCTGCCTGCGCACGCGCTTCCGAAATTCTTACATCTGCCTTATTCTGCGCTTCATTTACCAGCTGAGAAGCATCAGCTTCTACTTCTAAAAGGTGCTGAATAGCATTCATTTCCTCTGTCATGTCAGGCTCCTGTATAACTTTATGTAATTCAGTCTCTAAAAAGTCATTTTTAAAGACATCCTGCAATCAATTCTAATAAAATGACTTACCCAATAAATCATAGACATCATCACGCGTCTTGCATTCTGAGAGACTCTGTAAAAATAATGGATTTTCTAACTTAAGCGAAATATCTTTTAATACTTCAAGATGAAGGGCATCTTCAAGGGAATTGCAAATAAGCATAAATACAAAATGAACAGGCTTTCCATCAAGCGAATCATATTCAATTCCTCTTTTTGAAATTCCAATTGCTCCTGCAACTCCACGAACGGTATCTATCCTGCAGTGAGGAACTGCAACAGAAGGAATGATACCGGTAGTCATTTTTGCTTCACGTTCAGACAGGGCAGAAAGGGCTTCTTCCCTGTTTATGTCAGACTGAACGTTAACAATAACCTGCAACATTTCTTCAAAAAGTTCTTCCTTTTCCGTACTTTCTAAATCAGGAATGATACTTTGCTTCGAAAAAACTTGCTGCAGATTCATTTAAGTCTCTCTGTTATTTTGCCTCTGATTCAAGATTGTCAAGCCATGAACCAGATTCGTTAGAAGCTGCATCAACGCTGCTTTCCTGTTCCTGAACAGCAGTCTTTCCTAAGTCAGCACCCCTGTCAGAAGTCTTGTTCAAAAGGGCCAGACTAAATGTCAAAACAAAAAACAATGCAGTAAAAACGCCTGTTGCCTTTGTAAGGACGCTTGCAGAATGAGCTCCAAATGCAGCTGACTGACCGCCGCCGAATACGCCACCCATACCGTTATTATCCTCATTCTGAATAAGAATCATAAGAATCAGAAGGACACAGATAATCACAAATGCAACAAACAATATTGTCTTTACAATACCCATTTTTTCATACTCCAAAAATTTAAGTCTTGTAATAATACATTAATAAGTAGAATTAGTCAATTATCAAGTTTACGAATGCAACTTGGATTTTAAATGTAATTCTTTATAATTTATAAAGTTTTAATAAAAAAGGACTGCCGGATTGAAGTGCACTCAGTAAACTTCAAATCAGCAGTCCTTTTTATCATAAATTCTCACCTTAATAATGCTTACAGTTCACAGATAGGAACAAATGTTTCTGCCTTAAGGGAAGCGCCACCAATAAGACCTCCGTCAATGTCAGGCTGAGCAAGAAGTTCCTTTGCATTTGAAGCCTTCATAGAACCGCCGTACTGGATGATTACTTCATCAGCAACCTTCTGGCTATAGAGCTTTGCAATGTATCCGCGGATAAACTTATGGATAGCCTGAGCATCTTCTGGAGTAGCAGTCTTGCCAGTACCGATTGCCCATACAGGTTCATAAGCAATGGTAACATTCTTCATCTGATCTTCTGTAACGCCTGCAAGTCCTGCACTAAGCTGGAATGCACAAACCTGTTCTGCTTCACCAGCTTCGCGTTCTGCAAGAAGTTCACCAATACAGAGATCTACTTCAAGTCCGTCATTCAAAGCCTTGCGGACTTTCTTATTAATAAGTTCATCAGATTCACCGATTTCGTGACGGCGCTCTGAGTGACCAAGGATAACGCACTTACAGCCAATGTCTTTAAGCATTGTGGTTGAAACTTCACCAGTGTGCGCTCCGTTCGACGTTGCAGCACAATCCTGTGCAGCAAGAATAATATTAGACCCCTTTACAACCTGAGCTACTGCATCAAGATATACGAAAGGAACGCCAATCATGAATTTATTTTTCTTTCCCTTAAGCTGCTCAACCAAATCCTTAGCAAGAGCTACGGCTTCTGCCTTAGATGTATTCATTTTCCAGTTACCAGCAATGTAATGTGTACGTGCCATGTATAACTCCTTAAAAATTCATTATTTATTTTGTAGCCAAAATAGCAATGCCAGGAAGTGTCTTGCCTTCGAGGAATTCAAGAGAAGCTCCGCCGCCTGTTGAAACATGACTCATCTTGTCTGCAAGATGGAACTTATTTACAGCAGCAACAGAATCACCGCCACCAACTACAGTCATAGCCCCACGGCCAGTAGCATCTGCTACCAACTGAGCTACAGTTGCAGTTCCCTTTGCAAATGCATCAAATTCAAATACGCCAACGGGTCCGTTCCATACAACAGACTTAGCTGTAGAAAGAACTTCCTTGTATGCTTCGATAGTCTTAGGACCTACATCCATAGCCATCAATCCATCAGGAATATCAACACCGTCAACAGCAACAGGCTTTGCATTAGCATCAAATTTGTCTGCAGCAACGTGGTCAACAGGAAGAACAATCTTAACGCCCTTAGCTTCAGCGTCAGCAAGCAATTTTTTTGCTGTGTCGAGGAAGTCATCTTCAACAAGAGAAATGCCAACCTTGTGTCCCTGGGCCTTGAGGAATGTATATGCCATACCGCCGCCAATTACGAGGGCAGAAGCGTTCTTCAAGAGAGATTCCAAAACAGCAATCTTAGAAGAAACCTTAGCACCACCAATAATTGCTACCTGAGGCTTAGGAGGATTTTCTACCATTGGCTGAATGTATTTAACTTCTTTTTCCATAAGGAATCCGCCAACTGGCTTTGAAGACATAAATTTAGCGATTGTAGCTGTAGAAGCCTGATCACGGTGAGCCGTTCCGAATGCATCGTTTACAAAGATATCACCATAAGTAGCCAGTTCCTTAGCCATTGTTTCGCGTTCTGCATCAACCTTAGAAGTCTCTTCTGGGTGGAAACGGACGTTTTCGAGCATTGCTACTGCACCTTCTGGAAGAGCATCAATAGCAGCCTTCTGTCCAAGTGCATCTGGAAGGAATGTAACATCCTTTCCAAGCTTTGAAGCAAAGTAGTCTACAACTGGCTTCATGCGGTTTTTACCGTTGATAAATTTTTCTGAATCAGAATCAGTCCAAGCCTTACCAGCTTTTTCTGCCTTTTCCTTAGCTTTTTTAACGTCCTTTTTAGGATCGCCAAGATGACTCATAAGAACGAGAGAGCGTGGACCCTGCTCAAGAATATATTTAATTGTAGGGAGTGCTGCCATGATACGTGTATCATCCTGAACAACGCCGTCCTTCATAGGAACGTTAAAGTCTACGCGCATGATAATACGCTTTCCCTTAAGATCAACATCTTTTACTGTCTTAATCATAAAAAAATCCTCCAAGTGGAATTCATTTCGATAATATTCTTATAAAATATATACGTTTTTTTGCATAAAATCAATGTTCAAACTGCGAAAATGCATTATTATTCATTAATTATGAACTCATTAATTTTTGAACAGAAAAGAAAAGTTTCTTCCGCATTTATAGACAGCAAGGTTCAGTTAGGAATACATCAGGCAGTCCTTATGGTTCAAGACAACCTGACAGAATGCTTTGACATGATGAAATGTGACGGAGTACGCTTCCGGGAATTCAATGCATTCTGGGTATTTACAAAAAGTTCTCTCAGATTTTTAAATTTTCCAAAATGGAAAGATGAAATATATGCAAAAACATTTCCTGTAAGCTGTACGGGATTCCGTACAAACGTAAATACAGTACTGTCAGACACAGACGAAAATCCCCTGGTTATTGCAAATCAAGAAGCATGCGTCCTAAGCATGGAAAGCCACCGTCCTGTAAAACTTTCCACCCTTCCCTATCCGTCAGAAAATTTTCCAGAAGCAGCCTTCAAGGAGCCGTTTGAAAGATTTGACATAAATGACAATGACTATAAGCCAGAATATGAATACACGATACGTTCCCAAAACATAGACATGTCGCATCATATGAACAACATAGAATATATAAAACTGGCAATGAATATATTCTCTGATGAATACATACAGGTTCATAATGCTAAGTCTCTGGAAGTCCATTATCTCAATGAAAGTAAAGAGGGACAGACACTCTCTGTATTCAGCAAGCAGACAGAAAATTCTACCTTTGTAAAAATAAAAGAAGGCGCCAGAGACATATTTGAAATGAAGATTTCATTCTAAAAGCAAAATATAAGCCGGTGTTACCGGATATTGCCCAGAAGATATTTCTCGACAATTCTTGCAAAAACCCTTAAATCCAAGGGTTTTGCAATATGCTCGTTCATGCCAGCGCCCTTTGCCGCCTGAACGTCTTCTACAAAGGCATTAGCAGTCATTGCAATAATAGGAATCCTTCTTGCATAATCATTATCAAAAGACCTGATTGCCCTTGTAGCCTCATACCCGTTCATCTTAGGCATCTGTATATCCATAAGAACAAGATCATAATAACCTATTGGCTTTTCATGCATAAGGTCAACAGCTTTTTCTCCGTCTTCTGCCAGTTCTATTTGAACGCCAGTCATGCTAAGAATCTCCATGGCAATATTGGCATTCATATCATTATCTTCTGCTAAAAGTATCCGCTTGCCCCGCAAATCCATATTCTTAAAAAGAAGAACAGGATTATCATAGCTTGGACTTTCTGTTTCCGCACCTTTAAGAACCTTAAACATATGGGCTATATGAGATTTAAATATAGGCTTTGAAATGACAGCAACAGCGCCTGCCTGCTTTGCAATTGACTCAACGTCATCAAAATCCTGGGTAGAAACGATAATCTTAGGAAGATTTACCTTTATCTGAGATTGCAGTATCTTCATAATCTCGATGCATTCACCGCCAGGAAGTTCCCAGTCTATGATAATTGCATAAAAATCTTTTCCAGATTCATGACTTTCCTTTACTTTATTAATTACATCTGAGCAGCTGTATGCAGGGACAGGCTTCATTCCTAAATCTGCAAGAATGTCACAGGAATAAGTTACCGTAAGCGGATCATTATCAAAGACAAGAACTGGCAATCCTAACAAAATAGAATAATCTATTAGCTCGTCATTCTGAAGCTTAAGGTAAATGTCTACAGAAAATATAGTTCCCTGTCCCTCGCGGCTGTCAACATGAATGTCTCCGCCCATCATCAGAACAATGTTCTTCGTTATTGAAAGTCCTAATCCAGTACCTCTAATCTTATTAACTCTGGAATCTTCAGCCCTCGAAAAAGGCTCAAACATCTTTTTCATGAATTCTGGATTCATTCCAATTCCATTATCTTCTACAACTATGCGGTACCACCCTAGGTTTGACTGAGGAGACTTACGCTCACTTATAGTAAGGTTAATCCGCCCTCCGTCAGGAGTATACTTAATGGAATTACTTACAAGATTTGTAAATATCTGCTGGATTCTAAGAGTATCTCCAATAACCTTTTCATGCACGATGTTGTTTATTTTAACATCAAGCTTATGGTCATGGGCCTTTGCCTGAGGACGGAGCATAACAAGAACATTATCAATTAAATCAGAAAGATTAAAATCCTCTTCTGCAAGAGCCGTCTTTCCGCCTTCAATCTTACTCATGTCAAGGACTTCATTTATCAGAGAAAGGAGATACTTGCTGGAAGAACTGATTTTTTCAAGACATTCTATTACTTTATCTTTATTATCAATCTTGGATTTTGCAAGTGCAGTCATGCCAATAATTGAATTCATAGGAGTACGGATATCATGACTCATATTAGACAGAAAATCTGATTTTGCAGCATTTGCAATTTCAGCCTGCTGCAAGGCCTCTTTTAAAAGCTGTTCGCTCTGATGCCTCTGAGAAATGTCAATCAAAATTCCTACAAAAACCTTTGGGCTGCCATCTTCACGCCTTACAACCTTTCCGACTCCATTAAACCACCTCCATGATCCGTCTTTTACAGATAAGCGGAATACAACATCAAATGGCTTACAAAAGGACTTGTCGTTTACAGATTCCCAAAAACTCTTTATAACAGCATCACGGTCTTCGTCATGAATTCTGTCAAGCAAAAAATCTAGCGTATTCAGATTGACTTCACCATCATCATAACCCAAAAGACGCCTGGACTCATCGCTCCACAGGACCTTTGATATATCGCCCTTTTCATCAAATTCTATATTTCCCATTCCAGACTTAAGGGCTTCCTGAATGATTCCGAAAGACGTATTGATTGATTCCCTAGCAGCAAGTTCTTTTTCAACAGTTTCCTGAATGTTTCTAAAGCCCATGACAATATCAGCACCGCTCAAGCCCTTTGTCATTGCAAATGTAATTTGATAATATATTGATTTTTTACCAAACAAGCGGCGAAAATTTACAAGGTAAAGCTTACCTGTCGAAGTTTCCTGCTGCACAGTACGCAAAGAAGTCTTGTTCAGGAATTTTTCCCTGTCTTCTGCATGAACGAGGGTCTCTGCATATTTTTTCATTACTATAGAATATATAACATTAGAGGCAAACAAAGATTTTGCTTCTACAGAACGTACATCCGTATCTTGCCTGAACAAACGGATACTGTCCATTTCTGAATTTACTAAAAAAAGCACTTGATATTCCGATGTAAGTGCATTTACAACATCCATGTGGTCTTCCATACTTCTTAAATTCTCACGCTCGCGTCTCACCTCTTTGTCTACATTTCTTGTAGCAACTATGGCAACCTTATATCCATCGTATCTCGATACAAATGCAACTTTTACATTTAAAAAAACCTCTTTTGAATTAATCAGCTTTGTATATATAAACTGGTAATTTTCCGACCTAGACATCATTGTAGAAGCAGAAAGCTCATTAAGAAAATAAGGTCTCTCTTTTTCCACAACAACATCTTCCGTATATTTATTAACTGCTAATGTCCATTTCTTATTATAATTATCAACATATTGCGAAATAGCCTTACCGTCATCTCCTTCTGACCTGAAAATTTCTACAGAATCCTGCATGTAATCAACAAGCAGTACTGAATAATAGTCACTTCCTAAGCCTTCTACAACTTCCTGATATTCTTCCGAAGCTTTTTTCGAAGCAAGTTCCTGATTCTTTTCTTCGTCAATATCTTTCATGACAAACAGGACGTGCAAAAGATTCCCTTCTTCATCACGGTCAATTTCTATAATACGCCCTATATACCAACCAAAATTTTTTACAAAGAATTCTATTGAAATCTTTTTTCGGCCATCAAGAAGAAAATCTATCCTATTTAAATCTGTAAATGTCTTAAGGGAATCTGCATATTCATCAATGATAAAGTTACTGCAAAGCTTATCAAACAGATATCTGGCACTAAAATTATTTTCTTCTTCATTTAGGACTGCCTGTAATTCAGGAAAACTTGACAATTCTACAAAATTATCATTCTTAACATCTATATAATAAATGCATTCATAAACATTACCAAGAGATTGAATGACATCCATCTGATACTGAAGCTGTTCAGACAGGTTCTGCAGGGAATTTATTTTTTGTACAAGTTCTTCTATCTGTTGATTTTCAACTGCCTTATGTTCATCACTTTTTTTATGGCTTTTTCTCACTGATTATTCTCCCAGTTAATTGTGAAAACACAACTTTTTCATTAAAACATAAACCGACTTATACATAAATAATACACCAGTAGTTTCTAAAAGTCCATTGCTAAAGTAGCGTTTATTCTATAATCTATATAGATATGACAGGAAATAGCAGCATGGAAAAGGAAAGAGATCTGTTTTTTAAGGAATTTGAAGAAAAAGTCAACGAAAAGGTAAGCAGTCTTGAACTAGCAGAATTCAGGGCAGACAGTCCAATATACAAAGAACTGAACCTCAATACATACAGGCCCAGCATCTGGGGTTTATTAGTATTCTGCGAAAAAAACGTATATTATTATGTAGCCCCGCAGGAATCCTACATGTCATTCTTTACAAAAGGTGCAGGGCGGACAGAAGAAAAGCTTTTGCATATTTCTGAATTTTCAGACATTAAGTTTTCGCTTCCTCAAAAAAATTTCTTTTCATTCCTGAACCCTGAAATTTCACGGTCCATACTTATGAGTTACAAAAACATTTCAGGAATTGAAAGAAACGTTACTTTGATTTTAAACCGCAAGGCGGAAGAAGTTTTCTTACAGTTAAAAGCCTATACAGAAAGCAATTAAAAATAATACGAGAAAAAAAATGCCAGGTTAAAAAACCTGGCATTGCTCAAGGCCGGCAAAAACCAACCTTATTCAAATTAGCAGTTTTCTGCAAAGTATTTGATTGTGCGAACCATCTGTGAAGTATAGCTGTTCTCGTTATCGTACCAAGAAACAACCTGTACCTGATAGCAGTCGTCAGAAATCTTAGATACCATTGTCTGTGTAGCATCGAACAATGAACCGAATCTCATTCCGATAACGTCTGAAGATACGATTTCATCTTCGTTGTAACCAAAGCTTTCTGTTGCAGCAGCTTTCATTGCAGCATTGATTCCTTCTTTTGTTACATCTTTTCCCTGTACAACAGCTGTAAGGATTGTTGTTGATCCAGTTGGTGTTGGAACACGCTGTGCTGAACCAATGAGCTTTCCGTTCAATTCAGGAATTACAAGTCCGATAGCCTTTGCAGCACCTGTTGAGTTAGGAACGATGTTGCAAGCACCTGCGCGTGAACGGCGGAGGTCACCCTTTCTCTGAGGACCGTCAAGAATCATCTGGTCTCCAGTATAAGCGTGGATTGTGCTCATGATACCAGAAGCGATTGGAGCATAATCATTGAGAGCCTTTGCCATTGGAGCAAGGCAGTTTGTTGTACAAGAAGCTGCAGAGATGATGTTATCGTTCTTTGTAAGAGTCTTGTGGTTTACGTTGAAAACGATTGTAGGAAGGTCGTTTCCTGCAGGAGCAGAAATAACAACTTTCTTAGCACCAGCAGTAATGTGAGCTGAAGCCTTTTCCTTTGATGTATAGAAACCTGTACATTCAAGAACTACATCAACCTTGTTTGCTGCCCATGGGCAGTTAGCTGCGTCTTTTTCTGCAGAGATCTTGATTTCCTTTCCATCAACGATAATAGAATTATCTGTAGCAGATACTGTGTGCTTTCCTTCACCGATGCGACCCATGAATCCACCCTGAGCTGTATCATACTTAAGAAGGTGAGCAAGCATTTTTGGGCTTGTCAAATCATTGATTGCAACTACTTCATAACCATCAGCTTCAAACATCTGACGGAAAGCCAAACGACCAATACGGCCAAAACCGTTAATAGCAACTCTTACCATAAAAGTTTTTACTCCTATATTAAAGAAATATATAATTCTTTTGAATTAATTTACTGCAATTTTTCAATTTATTCAATAGAGCAAGGAACTTACAGCCTTAAACAGCAAATTTTCCAGGCTTAATAAGTTCTTTTTCATAAAAAAATAACCATTCATCCCAAAAATTCGACATTCATCCCAGTTTTATTACTTTTTATAACAGTTTCAGTATAATTTTACTAAATGGCAGAAGTGGAAAATTATAATCTGTTCCTGACATTATGACTTTTACGGGCTGGTCCTTAAGTCCTTGCCAGCCCAAAAAGCCTTTCCAACCCATCAAATGCATCACGTCTTTTTTCTAGCAAATTCCAATGTCATGCAGTATAATAAACATTGATACATATTAAATATTATTGATACACATTAAGGCAGATTTTATGGCATATACTATGACAAATTTAAATATTGGCAGAACTAGAGTAGATGACAGTTTCTGGGGAAAAAGAATGGAAACAGTCCGTACCCAGATGATTCCTTATCAATGGAAAGCTTTAAATAATCAGATTCAAGGGGCGGAACCAAGCTGGTGCATAAGGAATTTTAGACTTGCGGCCCAGGTCGTTGCAAAAGGAAAAGATTCCCTTACAGGCGACTGCTCTCAAAAAGGATTTGTCTTTCAGGACAGCGATTTATACAAATGGCTTGAAGCAGTTTCATATACGCTTGCATGGCATCCTGACAAGGAACTTGAAGACCTTGCTGACAGTGCCATAGATTTAATTGCCAGCGCTCAGATGCCAGATGGATACCTTGACACCCTTTATATTCTTGGGGATATAGAAAAGCGCTTTACAAACCTCAAAGACAACCATGAATTATACTGCCTGGGTCACATGGTTGAGAGTGCCGTTGCATATTACAGCGTAACAGGAAAAGATAAATACCTTAATGTTGCCCGCAGATTTACAGATTGCGTTTCTGCCTGCATAGGAAGCGAAGACGGAAAAATTCACGGTTACCCTGGACATCCTATCCTAGAAATGGCTTTGATGAGCCTGTATGAAGCAACAGGTCAAAAATCATATTTAAATCTAGCCTGCTATTTTATAAATCAGAGAGGTCAAAATCCCCTGTTCTTTGAAGCAGAAGACAAGAAATTCGGCAATAAGGACTGGTGGGGTCCTTCATACTTAGGCTATCAATACTATCAGGCTGGACTTCCCCTCCGTTCACAGGATGCAGCACAAGGCCATGCAGTGCGCGCCCTCTATTTATATTCAGGAATGGCAGATGTTGCCAGAGAAACAGGAGACGAAAGCCTAGTCAATGCCTGCAAGACCCTTTTTAGGAACATAACGACACGACAGATGTACATTACAGGTAATGTCGGACAGTGCTCTTTCGGGGAATCTTTCAGCCTTGATTATGATCTGCCGAATGACCTTATTTACGGTGAAACATGCGCTCAGATTGCCCTTGTATTTTTATGCCAGAGGATGCTTCGCTTTGGCATAAATGGAAGAATTTCCGATGTAATGGAAAAAGCCTTGTATAATGGAGTGCTTAGCGGGGCTTCTCTGGACGGCCAGTCATTCTTTTATGTAAATCCGCTAGAAGTCGTTCCTGAACTGACAAAAAAAGCACAGCCTTATGTCCATGTAAAGACAGAACGCCAGAAGTGGTTTGGATGTGCATGCTGCCCTCCTAATTTTGCACGCCTTGTGTCTTCCATAGGATCTTACGTTAATTCCGTTGACAGAGAAAGCAATGTCATAGCAACGCACCTTTTTATTGCAGGAAAATATGACTTAAGCCTAAAAGATTCTTCTGTATCAGTAGAAATTGACTCAGCCTTTCCATGGAAAGGTCTTGTAAAGATTTTATTTCATACAGAAAAAGAATTGCGGTTTGCCTATGCAATAAGAAAGCCTTCATACGTTTCATCTTATTCATTAAAGCTTAACGGAAAAGATTTCAATGCTACTGAAAAAGACGGTTACCTTTACATAAACCGTACTTTTACTGAAGGAGACCGATTGGAATTCAAAATGGATTTTCCTGTACGCATTGTAAGGGCAAATCCGCTGGTAAGAGAAGACGTAGGAAAAGTTGCAGTCAAGGCAGGACCTATAGTGTACTGCCTTGAAGAGCAAGACAATGGAAAAGACCTGCATCTTCTGAGAATAAATGAAAATCCTGACTTTACAGTTTGCTTTGAACCAGAACTTTTAAACGGCATAAATGTAATAAAATGCAAGGGAAAAAGAATATGTACAGAAAACTGGGACAAAGACAGCCTTTACAGTTCTGACTGTCCTATCATTGAAAAGGACGTTACTCTGACATTCATCCCCTATTATGCATGGGATAACCGCATGCCCGGAGAAATGAGGGTGTGGATACGTCAGTAAAAATTCTTTATTACCGCCTGCCAAATGATTCCAAGTTTGCAAGGCCTCTTTTAAACTGAGGAATTCTTGCGCAGGCTGTTGTATTCAAAGGAGACCTGTCTCCCCTCTTTAAGAAATGATATGCAACGCCTGCAATCATAGCTCCGTTATCTCCGCACAGCTTAAGCGGTGGAAAAATGCAGGTCAGTTCTTTGTGTTCAGCAAGCATTGCCCTTAGGCGTGAGTTTGCGGCAACACCGCCGCCAGCAACAACTGTAGTAAGTCCTGTATCCTTTACCGCCCTAAGCAATCTGGAAACAAGGGTTCTGCAGGCAGTTTCCTGAAACGATGCTGCAATGTTTTCAGTAGTCTTTTCATAACCTTCATTCAGGAACATGTCAGATTGATGAATGACAGCAGTCTTTAAGCCACTGAATGATACGTCATAACGATGGTCGCCTTTGTCCATTTTAGGGACTGGAAAACTGAAAGCTTTCGGGTCTCCTTTTTTTGCAAGATTATCAATTATAACGCCCCCTGGATACCCCAGGTCATAATATTTTGCAACTTTGTCAAAGGCTTCTCCAACGCTATCATCTATTGTTGTGCCAAGAACTTCCAGCTGGTCAACTCCATCTACGCGGGCTATTATGCTGTGTCCTCCGCTTACTAAAAGTCCTATGTAAGGATACTGAATGTCATTTGCAAGATGAGCTGCATACATGTGGCCTAGCATATGGTTTATTGCAATAAAAGGCTTGCCAGCAGACCATGCAAGAGTTTTTCCGAATGTAAGTCCAACAAGAAGGGCACCCATAAGCCCCGGACGGTTTGTCGCAGCAATGGCATCAATCTGATCTAGGGTAAGGCTTGCTTCTTTTAAAGACTGCCGCACTACAGGAAGAATCCATTCAGCATGCTTTCGACTGGCTATTTCAGGAACAACGCCTTTATAAATCTGATGGAAAGGAATTTGCGTTGCAACAACGTTGCTTAAAATTGTGTGACCGTCTTCTACTATTGCAGCGGCAGTTTCATCACAAGAACTTTCTATTCCTAAGACTTTCATACGCAAAAACCTCTATTTCAGCTGTGACGGGAATGCAAATTTATATCCCTTTTTTATAAGATAAGGATACATATCCCTTAACAAATCTGGCAGGATACCTGCAGATTTGTCTACATGTCCAATCATTATAACTGTTCCATTTTTATTTGCAAGAGCAAGGCCGTGGTAAATCTGTGCTGCCATTTCTTTTTTTTCAATTATATTGTCAATGAATATGTCCCTGTGGCGAATTGTAATTCCCCTTACTGCTGCAGCAGACTCTGCTTTTGTTAGAGATGTAGTTCTAGAATCTATAAAATAAACTCCACATTCTATAGCAGCATCAAGGACAGCGCCAATCCGGACTTCGTCTTCTGTAATAAGGGATCCTTCATGATTGTTCATTCCCTTAACCCCGGTTCCTAACAGGGAAAGGTTTTCTCTTACTTTTGCCTTTATTTCTCCAAGCGTCATATTTGGAGTTATTGCACCTGGCCCAGGATTTACAGACAGGTTCTCCGCCTGCATAGGCTGATGCAGCATAAGTTCTTTTTTCGATTGAACAATAAGTTCTGCACATTCTTTTGTTTCTGCTACGCCAGGCAAAACTGCAAGAGTTATAGGAAAAGGCAATGATGTATATTTTTTTAAGTTTTCTACGCTGTGACCGGCATCGTCTATTATAAATACAAGGGTACTCCCTTCTTCTGCCTTAGGAATATCGTAAGGGATGTTTTTTTCCTGTATTTTTTCAGGGGTCTTTTTATCCACAGTCTTTGATGTTTTTCCAGCAGGCTTTGCAGAACTTCCAGTGACAGGCTTAGGAGGCAGAGGCGTATTTTTTACAGACTGTGCTAAAACTTCTTTTTTTTCTGCATTTACAGACTTTTCTTCCTGAACATCCTTTTGAGGAGCAGCAGGTTCTACCGGCCTAGGCTCCGACCCGAAAAATGCATTTATAAATAGAAGAAGAATGCAAAGTATTACTATTGAGCTTGTAAGAATGAATACTTTTTTCTTTTCCAAGAGTATTTTTGGTGATTTTCGCTTTGTTTTTTTCTTAGCAGACATTTTCACTAATCTTATATACTCACGCTCAAAAATGCAAGTTGTTAACAACTGTACTTTTAACCTTGCAAAGTTATAACTACAGTTCTTGCAAAGTTATAACTACAGCTCCTGCAAAGTATCCACTGCAACTCCTGCAAAGTATCCACTGGCGTACATGACATATAGACAGAACGAAGTTAAATAAAGAAAGAGCGGCAAAACTAAGGTTTATTGATATTCTAAATTATTTCTGATAGTATAAAATCCTATTTTTAATATTTATCAGGAAGAATGCTATGGCAGACCAGAAAGAGACTTTTCGTGCAGTAGTTGCAGCTGCAATCAATCAGTTTAAGGCAGAAAAATCATTAGAAGGAAGTGAAATAACGGCAGACTCTGTCCGCGTAGAAACCCCTCCTAAGCCAGAAATGGGAGACCTCGGCGTCCCCATGTTTCCGTTTGCAAAAGAATTCCGAATGGCTCCTCCTGCAATTGCAGCCGGCATTGCCGAATGCATACAGAAAAATCTTACAGACGACGCTGCTTCATTGGGTACATTTTCAGCAGTCGGTCCTTATGTTAACGTAAAGCTGAATAAAGCAAATGCTTCTGCAGACATATTAAAGTCAATCATTGCTCAGGGTGACAGTTACGGTTCCTGCGATGAAAGCGGAAACAAGCCTTTTGCAGGCAGAAAAGTAATGGTTGAATTTTCAAGTCCTAATACAAATAAGCCCCTTCATCTTGGCCACATGCGCAATGACGCCCTTGGTGAAAGCGTAAGCCGCATACTTAAAAAGGCAGGAGCGGAAGTCTTCCGTACAAACATTATCAATAACCGCGGCATTCACATATGCAAGTCCATGCTTGCATATAAGCTGTTTCACGAAGCAAAGGGAGATACTCCTGAAAGCCTGGGAATAAAGGGAGATCACTTTGTAGGACAGTGCTACGTTGAATTTGACAGGCATTCAAAAGAACACCCAGAAGCTGTTCAGCAGGCAGAAGAAATGCTCATTGCCTGGGAACGTGGAGATTCAGACATCCGCGCACTATGGCAGAAGATGAATGACTGGACTTTAAATGGCGTTCAGAAGACTTACGACCGTACAGGCGTAGGCTTTGAAAAGCTTTATTTTGAAAGCGACACATATCTCCTTGGAAAGGAAGTTATTGCAAAAGGCCTTGAAAAGGGAATCTTCTTTAAGAAAGAAGACGGTTCTGTCCGCATCGACGTTACAGAAGTAACCGGCAAAGGCAAAGACGGAAATAACCAGGAAAAGGTTCTCCTTAGGAAGGACGGAACTTCTGTATACATTACGCAGGATTTGGGAACAGCAATAAAACGGCATGAAGACTGGCCTTACAATCAGATGGTATATGTCGTTGCAAGCGAACAGATTTATCATTTTAAAGTTCTCTTCTATATATTACGCAAGCTCGGTTTTGAATGGGCAGAAAAACTTTATCACCTTAGTTACGGACTTGTAAATCTTCCTAGCGGAAGGATGAAAAGCCGCGAAGGTACAGTTGTAGATGCAGACGATTTGATTCAAAGCCTGCATGAAGATGCTTTTAAGGCTATTCAAGAGCGGGGTCGGGACGGTGATGTAGGAAATGCAGACGAAGTCGCAGAAAAAGTTGCACTTGCAGCACTTCATTACTACTTGCTTCAGGTTGCTCCTGTAAAAGACATGATGTTTAATCCAGCAGACAGTCTGTCATTTAATGGAAATACAGGCCCTTACCTTCAGTATATGGGTGCCCGCATTGCTTCTATTTTAAGAAAGGCACAGGAAGCAGGTCTTTCTGCAGACGGCAGTGATGAAAGCCTTGCCCTTCTTTCTCATGAAAGCGAATGGACCTTGATAAAAGAATTGCAGAGATACCCATCTTTGGTTTCAAAGGCAGCAGAAGACCTAGACCCTAGCATAATCGCTAACTATCTTTACGATGTATGCAAGAATTTCAGTGCCTTTTACAGAGACTGTCCTATTGTTTCTATTGCAGACTCTGATAAAAAACTTGCACAGGCCCGCCTTTCTCTCGCAACATGCACCCTTACGGTTTTAAAAAGTGCAATGAACCTCGTTCTCGTTCCATATCTGGACAGAATGTAATGTGCAATGCAACAACATATGTGTATGTTGTTGCAATAACTGCATTTTTTTTGTATAATTATTCAATTTTACTCACAATCCCCCAAAGAGGTGCAATATGGCTGTTGATTCTAATGATATTATCAATAAACTTTCACTAAAGGTTCAAAACAATGACCCTATCGATCCTTCTTTATATCAGAAATATGATGTAAAACGAGGATTGCGTTATGCAGACGGACGAGG
>JAILPY010000168.1 GCA_024699235.1 Treponema sp.
GAAAGCAGATTACTGATGTAAAGGCTGTAATTTCTGCTTCAGATGCAGATTCTGACGGTGAATTTGTGGTTAAGGCTGGTAAAAAGAAGTTTGCCCGCGTAGTTCTTAAGTAAGCCTGATTTTTGTTTATCATTAAAAGAAGGGAAAGGCTATTTTTTAGTCTTTCCTTTTTTTGTAAATGCCTTTTTAAGGAATTCTATGATGCCTGCTGCTAATTTCTTTATTAGCGTCCAGATTTTTACAAAGATATTAGGATTTTGCAGTTTTCTAAGGCGTTCATAACCGTCCAGGATTTCATCCTGTGAAAATTCCTTGCGCTGGTTGTTTTCTTCCAGTTCCATTTCCAGTTCTTTTATTTCATCGACATTAGTCAGTACTGTTGCGTTTATAGTTTCCCACCCAAGCTCTTTTGCTGCAGCAAGCCTTCTGCCGCCTGCAATAAGCTCATGGTTCGCATTTACTGTGATTGGGTTCATAAGACCATAGGTGTGCATGCTTTCTTTTAGGGCACGTAAATCGCCCATGTCTTTTCTTATTCTCCTTTTTACTTTTATGTCACTGACTTTTATAAGCATAATTCTCCGCTTTAATTTCCTTTATTGCAATAACCAGTTTCCTTCATAATCGGTATCATTTATCATTTCATCCTGTGTATTTTCATCAATTCCTTCAAGAATTCCTTCTTCTTCTGACTGCTGCATTACAGGATTAGTGCTGTTAAGGAATGATAAGTCTGGAACGGCAAGAGGTTCTTCTATGCCTTCTTCAAAATAGAAGCTGTAACCGGCTTTATAGCGTTCTACCTTTAGCCTTGAAATTGCAAGTGTCTTTCCTACATTGTATGTGTGTCTGGTACATGCAACAGTTGGCTCTGTTCCTACCAGATAGTAAGCAGTAACTTTGTTATTGCCGCATTCTGGAGTAAGAAGGCCGCCGCTTACAGAACAGACATCCATCTGCACTATTCCGTTTGGAATCTTTGATACAAATGGCTTGTAAGATTTACCCTTGTTTGCTTCATGCATGAAATCTCCCCATGCAACGCCAGCAAGCGTAGAACCTGTCATTGAAAGGCCTAAAGACTGCCCCGGACGGTCAAAGCCGAACCAGAAGGCGGCTGTATAGTAAGGCGTAAAGCCTACAGTCCATGCATCTGCCCAGTTCTGGGTTGTTCCTGTTTTACCTGCAGCAGGCATTATAAAGTCATCGCCGTTGCTGTTCTTGAATGAAAATTTATTTCCATAGCCTTTGCGCTTTTTAATTGTATATGCCGTTGAATCGTAGTCTGAGCCGTACCTAAGCGTTCCTTTTTCTACTGTCTTCTTTAGCATTTCCTGCATTATGAATGCAGTCTCTGGACTTATGACCTGTATGCTGTTTCCCATGTTTTTCTGGGATGTACGCAGTTCTTTTTCTGGGTCTATCTTTACTTTTCCGTTTCTGTCCAATACATTGCGTATTGCTATTGGCGTTACTTCTTTTCCGTTATTTGCAAATGTAGCAAATGCCTTGGCCATCTCAATAGGCCTTACTGAACATACTCCAAGTCCTATTGGATATACAGGAATTAAGTTCCTTTCCTGAAGCTCGCTGCGCTTTAATCCTAATAGGGCAGAAGCCCTGTCTATTGCTGACTGGAAACCTATTTTATCAAGTACTTTTATTGACGGAATGTTCATGGAATGGGCTAGGGCATACCATAACTGAACGTCTCCTTCGTATACTCCCTTAAAGTCCTGGAGAATGTATGGCGTTCCGTCTTCATTATGGAATACATAAGGCGTATCGCTTATGACCGAAGACATTGTAAACTCTTTACTGTCAATTGCCGCAGAATAGTAAAGTGGCTTGAATGTTGAGCCTGGCTGCAGCTTTGACTGCATGGCCCTTATGAACTGGTTTGCCTGATCGTATTTTGAACCGCCAACCAATGCGTCTATGTAGCCGGTTTCGTTTTCAATGGCAACCATTGTCCCTTCTATTGTGGTTTTTTCTGCATTCTGCTGGATAAGGGCGTTTCCTCTGTTTACAATTTCTGTCTTTAATGTGTCCATCCCTGTCATAAGGGACATTATGTCTATAAGAGGATTTATTCGTTCCCTGTAAGTTTTTAAGGCAAGAACTTCATTTCTCTGGCTGCTAACCCTAAGGCTCGGAAGGTTAAACAGCAGGCTTAAAAGGGATGCCATTGGTATGTATTGCTTAAATGCATTGTTCTGCCTGGTCTTTAAGTCTCTTTTGTACTGGGAGTTTGCATAGGCAATGTAGTCTTTCATTATGTCATCAGCAGCTTTCTGATGCGTCAGGTTAAGCGTCGTGTTTATTGTAAGTCCTGCAGTATACATGTCGTCTGCACCGTAAAGCATGTCGTTAAGTTCCCTTCGCACATACTCAGAGAACCAAGGAGCCTTGTCTTCTCTCATTGCATACGCTGATGTCCCTGTCCTTGTGTAGTCAAACGTTGCCCAATAGCTGTCAAAGCTTTCTTCTGCAGCTTCTTTTGTCAGGTAACCTTCTGCTACCATTGCATCAAGGACGTCCTGCTGACGTGCCTTTGCCCTGTTTGTATGTTCAAAAGGGTTGTAATAAGCAGGGTTTGAAAGCTGGATTACAAGGATTGCTGCCTCTGCCGGAGTAAGATACAGGGCGCTGTGGCCAAAGTAGTACTTGCTGGCTGCATTGACGCCGTAAGTGCCTCCTCCAAAATATATTTTATTCAGGTAAAGCTCTAGGATTTCGTTCTTTGAATAGCGTCGCTCCATCTGAATTGACCACCACAGTTCCTTTAATTTGCGGAAGGCTGTCATTTCTGTGCGGTCACAATATAAGGTTCCTGCAATCTGCTGGGTTAAAGTTGAGCCTCCGCCTCTTCTGGAATGTGTAAGGATGCCTACTATTGCACGTATGATTGCTTTAGGACTAAAGCCCTTGTGTTCATAGAAAATGCGGTCTTCTCGCGTAAGAAGGGCGTCTTTCATCAGCTGAGGGAGCTTTTCAAGTGAAATTAACTCCCTTTTTTCATCGCTGGAAAACTCTGTAATAAGTTCACCGTTAATATCTAAGAGGCGGGAAGGAAGCGCTGTTTCTAACTCTTTGAAATTTTCTGTATTTTTTATATTTAAGGTGGCGGCAAGACCTGCACCAAGCAGTCCTCCGAAAAGAATCGCACTAAAAAGCAGGAGCATGACAAGCACATAAGGCCATATCTTCTTTTTTTCCATTCAATTATAATAAGAAAAATGCTATTATTTGTCAATCTTACAAAAAAAGACCGGCCTTTCGGCCGGTTGCCCATCAGGCAACAGGGCGTAAATGGGTGGGAGGGGATAAAATTCTACGCCCTGTACATTAAGTATCGGTAACATATAGGTATTCTTGAACTAAAAAATTACTCTTCTTCTGTTATGGTTGCATCCAGATTGGTATTTATGGAATAAGTATGACCGTTTATTGCGTTTACGGTCTTTACTATCTCATAGCCTCCCACTGATATTCGTATAGTATGCATTCCCTGAGCAATAGGTAAGGAATCTTTGCCTTTATAGTCTATTACTTTATCATCTATCTGGATTTTAGAGTTGTCAGGCGCTGCAATGCGTATTATTGGCGTGATGTCCCTCAGCTTTATGTCAAGCGTATGGTTTTTTGCCTGTTCTATTGTAATTGTCTTGTTTTCATTCCTGAATGAATCGCTGGTTACGTGTACGGTATGGATGCCTGGCGTAATCATTATGTCCTGAAGCTTTGATATAGGTGTGTCATCTATAAATACATTATATAAGGCTGAACTTATGTTGTCTGGAGGACGTACTGTTATTGAGAGCTTGCCCTTGTTTATGTATATTGGCTTTGCAGAAACTTCAAATTCGGCATCTGAAAGGGAACTTGGAGTTCCTTTCATTACCATCTGCATGCGGAGGAATATCTTGTTATGAAGAAAATCTGGTATGTCTTCTATGTATGTAGAATAAGCATCCCTTTTTATAGTATTTTCTTTTTTTAATGGAATTTTAAGAACAAGGCTTAGGGAATTGCCGAATGTTCCTATTGCATTCCTGTTGCCCCTGTAGTCTATGCGCTTTTCTGTAGGATCGGGCTTTATGTCATTATAAAGTGACCATGCAACAGAATCCATCCAGTAAGCAACTTCCTGCGGAACCTTGAACATTATCTCGATTCCCTCAACAAACGTCAGGTCTTCTGGCAGAGTAACAGTTATTGCATCATTTGTACCTGCTGTTACAAAGGATTTGTCATCTGAATTAGATAGGGGAATCATAATGGTTTTGTGTACTCTGAATGATTCTGAGAATGCAGTCTGAATAAAAATGGATAGGAACAGTGCGTAAATTATTTTCTGCAATTTAAGTACTTTCTTATTTTTTTTTTAAGTAATCGAAAACCATTTCCTTTAATTATACCTCAAAATATAATACATTTCCAGTTAAAGTTTTGTAAAACGCTATATTATTATCATTTATTAAGATATTTTTGTGGATTTTCTGCTTCTCCCTTTAATTGAATTTCAAAATGCAAGTGAGGTCCTGTTGCAAGTCCTGTAGTTCCTACTTTTCCTATGACAGTTCCTTTGCTTACTGCCTGCCCCGCAGAAACCTTTATGTCACTTAAATGTGCATATTTACTTGTTATGTCTCCGTCATGCTTTATTATGATATAGTTTCCGTAAACATAGTCATTTCTTCCTACATATTGGACTGTTCCGCCTTTACAGGCCATGACCGGCGTTCCTGTCGGTGCTGCCATATCTATTCCCTTGTGAAATTTCCATTTTCCGCTGATGGGACTTTTTCTCATTCCGAAAGATGATGTAAGTATGTATCTTTCAAGAGGAAGCCCCATGCCTGAGTCAAGAAAAAAGGCCCTTTCTTCTGGAGAAAACCTTTCGTTCATTAAAAAATAGTATTTCTTTCCGTTTATTTCGTATTCTGGGTAGCTTTCGGAAAGTATTTTTACAGAATTTCCCTTTGCTATAAGGAATTCTATTTGTGTTGATGGTTGCAGAGGTATATAAAGTCCTGGAACGGTTGGAAGTATCAGTTTTTTCCCTTCTAAGACTGCACTGCTGTTTTCAATTCCGTTTATTGTTGCAAGGGTTTCCTGCGTTACGGCGCATCTTGCAGAAAGTGTAAATATTGTATCTCCTTTGACTGCTGTATATGTATAAAAATTTATATATGGTGCCTTTCCCGCTTTTAAAGCCTTCCTTGCCATCTGAACTTCTTCTTCGTATTGGGCATAAAGAAAATTTCTGGAAACAAGTTCTTTTATTTCAGGATAGCGTGGTGAATCAGCGTTTGCACAAATCATTGCAAGTGCAATAAGCGTTGAGGATAAAAGCTTTTTTGTTTCTTTGTTTCTTTTAACGCGCTTTAATATTTTCTTTATTATAAGATTTATGATATGCAGGCAAAAAAAAGCTATGACTGCTGCTGTATATGTTTTTGGAGATATTAATGCCCAGTTTAGCAGTGGGCAGGCAAATGCTATTCCAATTCCTATGCACAGTAATGAAAAGAAAATTATTATACATGCAGATTTCATGTCATTCCTAAAAATAATACAGGCTCCTGAAAGTTACAAAGCACATTCAGAAGCCTGCTTTCTTTTGTCTGTGAAAGACTTATTTTTATTCTTCAGAAATAGCTTCAACTGGACATGCAGATGCGCATGCACCGCAGCTTACGCATGAATCAGCATTGATAGAACGCTTGTCGTTTACTTCGCTGATTGCTCCTGAAGGGCATTCACTTTCACAGGCACCGCAGTTGATGCAAGTATCAGAATTAATTTTGTAAGCCATAACATACCTCGCTAAATTCGTAAATAGAGTTATTTAAAATGTATCATATCATGTTTAAAAAAGCAATATAAGGATTTTAAATTTTTAATTTATTA
>JAILPY010000182.1 GCA_024699235.1 Treponema sp.
ACTTCCTGAAAATCTTGTACAGGCATTTATTGATGCCGAAGATAAGAATTTTTATTATCACTGCGGGGTAGACTTTATATCTATATTCCGTGCTCTTGTTCAAAATAAAAAGGCTGGGCGTATTGTAAGCGGTGCATCTACCATTACAATGCAACTAGTCCGCATTATCTATCCTAGAAAAACTGCAGTTTCATCTAAAACAAAAGTTCTTGAAATGTTACGTGCTGTTTTTATTGAAGCAAAGCTTTCAAAAAAACAAATTCTGGAACTGTATCTTAATTCTGTACCGTTTGGCTTTCAGACTGAAGGAGTAGGGAGTGCTTCGAGAACTTTTTTTGGACATACGCCTGATACTCTCTCTCTTGATGAGATAAAAAAACTTTCCCTTATCCCCAGGCGTCCTGCTTTGTATGCACCGGAGAAAGTATTTGAATATCCTTCGCTTTGTCCTCATTTCATTAATTATGTTATTCATTTGTATTCCGAAGGAAAAATTCGCCTGCCTGATAAAATGCTTTTATCTGTGGATTCCAACCTTATAGATGGTGCTGAAAAACAAATACAAAAAAAACTAGAAGAGTTTAAAGAAGCAAGAATTCATAATGGTGCTGCCTGTGCAATTAATAATAAAACAGGAGAACTGATACTGTGGGTTGGAAATGCATCTTTTTATGATGAAGAGCATAGTGGTCAGATAGACGGAGTGCTTACACTTAATCAGCCAGGTAGTTCAATGAAACCATTCTTATATGCTATGGCTTTGGAAAATGGGTTTGCACCTACAGACATATTACCGGACATTCCTCAGGATTTTGGAGGAGAAGGTGTTTACATTCCCTTTAATTTTAATAATAAATATAATGGACCTGTTCGCATGAGGGTTGCCCTTGCTTCTAGTCTTAATGTTCCTGCAGTATATTTGCTTTATAATCTTGGAGTTCAGAATTATATAGATTTACTTCTTAATCTTGGATTTGAATCTTTGCAATCACAAAGGACTACTCTTGGCTTATCGCTAGCTCTTGGAGGTGGTGAGGTTTCTTTGTTGGAAATGGTTCGTGCATTTTCAGTATTTCCTAATGATGGCTGCATAATTAATGCCAGCATAGAAAAAAAAGAGAAAAATTCAGATTCCAAAAGCAAGCAGGGAGTGAGGCGCATATATTCTTCTGATACGGCAAGAATTTTATGTGATGTTTTAAGTGATGGGGCTGCTCGTGAGATGGGGTTTGGTCATGGTTATGTTTTTAAAACAAAGTATCCAAGCATATTTAAGACTGGAACATCGAATCAGTTTCAGAACATTATTGCTGTAGGTGCAACAACAGAATTTACGGTAGGGGTGTGGCTCGGTAATTTTGAAGGTTCTACTGTTGTAGGTGAGACTGGCAGTAGCATTCCGGCTAGAATAGTCCGTGACATTCTTGATGAGTTGACGGAAACTTATGGTGCAGGAAAATTCCTGCGCCCTGTAAATTATAAGAAAGTTCCTATATGTTCGTTATCTGGATTAAGTCCTAGTAAAGATTGTCCTTCAATAACTGAAGAATTTGTAAGTATTGCTAATAAAGCTGAAAAAAAATGTAACTGGCACTATCGTGAAGGAAATAAAATAAAGATTCATTATCCTTCAGAATATCAGCACTGGGCTAATTCAAGAAATATGTTTGGAAGCTCACGTGTTGATGGTTCAATTCTTGAAATTTCATTTCCTCGCAATAATGCAACGTTTGTGTTTGACGCTTCTTTGCCTTCTGGAGTACAGACGTTAAACGTTAAGGCTGTAGGTGGAAAAAATAATGTTGCGGAATTATATGTTGATGGTGTGCATTATGGAACAGCATGTGATATTTTCAGCTGGAACGTGCCTCTTACATATGGACGTCATTCTCTTTCTGTGCATTGTGGAAATGAGACTGCGACATCCTATTATGATGTAATGTAACTGATGTAAAAATATAAGTCTTTAATAAAGGTCTGTATTTTATAAAATCTATTTGCAATTTCTTTATATTATACTTATAATAAGGATATGTCGGCAATTCAGAATTTAGTTGAATATTACGATGAGCTTTTTCCCGTAACAGAATCACAGAAGAAATTTTATGATGAATTGATTGGAGAATATGTATCACCAGTAAAATTTTTAAATATAAACTGTGGGACTGGCATGTTTGAAAATCTTCTTGCACGTTCTGGTCATGATGTCACCGGTCTGGAAGAAAGCTCTGAACTTATTTACTGTGCAAATTTAAGAAGGCGAAATCAGCTTATGGCTGTACGTTTCTTTGAAATGTCATATATTGATATGACAAAGTTCTTGTGTAAAGGCTTTTATAATATAATTTCATGTTTAAATGGACGTATCATTTATATTCATGACAAAAATTTGATAAAAAAATTTTTTTATGACTGTAAGAGTTTGTTATCTGCAGATGGTGGCATGATTATTTCCCTTCCAAATTTTTCTAAGTACAAGTCTGCTCCTATGATAGAGCTTCCTTTAAGAGAAAGCATTAGAACCCGCCTGTTTTCAGAAGTATGGACTGATGAGTCTGGTTCCAGTTTTATTGTTCAGAATGTTGAGACTGGAAATGGAAAAATGCTTCCTGTTCAAAAAGATACTCCTGTGTATATGTTACAGCCAGAAGAAATTGAAGACTTTGCGAAAGATGCTGGATTTTCATCTGTGGATTTTTATTCAGATTTTGATAAAAAAACGTTTACAGGCAATGAAGACTATGTTGTTGTAAAAATAAACTGACTGTGAATGTTTATTGACTGATGCAATGCATCAGTTTATTCTCCATCTGTTTCCGTCTCGTGAAAATCTATTCGCATTTATTTCTAGGATACGTCCATCTTCACCTGTTATTTTTACCATTGAAGAAATAGGGTTTACATCTGTTACTCTGAAATTTGTATTGTCATAGTGAATTCGAACACCTTCTGCAGGAAGTTTTTTTCTGGCTTCTTCATACCAGTTGTGTTCATAACTGAGGCAGCATAACAGTCTTCCGCATTGACCGCTAATTTTCATTGAATTTAAACTGAGATTCTGGTCTTTTGCCATACGTATGCTTACTGATGGCAACTTGTCATTTACGGAGTTACAGCAGAATGGTCTTCCACAGACTCCAAGACCTCCGGTAATGCGGCTTTCATCACGTACGCCTATTTGCCTTAGCTCAATCCTCATTTTAAATACGGCAACTAAATCTTTTACAAGTTCTCTGAAATCTACTCTATTGTCACTGGAAAAGAAGAAAAGAACTTTTTGCTCACCTACTAAAAAGTGAACTGAAATAAGTTTCATGTCTAGTTTATGCGTTTCTACTTTTTCTCTAAAGGTTTTAAAGGCTTCTTTTTCCTTTCCATGCAATTCCTTTGCATGTGTCAAATCCTTATTATCAGCAAGTCGAATTACTTCGACTACATCACTTGGCTTTATTCCTACTGGTACTTCTGCATTTCCTAAATTAAGCGCCAAGTCGTTGCCATAACGTGTTGGAATAATTACATAATCACCTGTGTTGACTTTTATGGAAGAAGGTATGGTTGCATAAATTCCTTCACTTGAATATTCAAGCTTTAATTTATATAAATTTTTTGGAAATATATAGTCTTCACTTCCTGAATCTTCTAAATTTTCATCTTCCAATTCTGTAAGGTCTTCAGAGTCTCGGTTTATATCCTGTTCAAATATATCTGACATATAATAAATTCCTTTTATATTCTTTTATTTTATCAGTTAAGTTGCCAGCAAGTCTACCAGCAGTCCATTTATTTCATCGATTCGAGCGAGCATTTTTAGTGTGTCCCTGTGTGAGGAAATGAGCCATTTTGCCATTTCATCAAGTTTCTGATTTATTATGGTTACCTGTACGTAAGGAGAAAGCCGTAAATGTCTTTTTGTATTTGCCCTGTATTTCATTTTATGCTTAATTTCGATATTATTTTTTACTACGTATCGCATAAATTGACTTACTTTTTTTCTGTAATCACTGAAATTTTGTGGAATTTGATTTGATTTTAGGGTTTCTGCTGCAATATCTGCCGCATCTTTTAGGTAGATTATTGCTTCTTCTGTAGACATTCCTGCAATTTCTTTAGGAAAACCTGCAGAAAGCAGTTCATATTCTTCTTGAGATTTCTGCAATGCAGATGAAAATATCTTTGCCTTTAATTTTTCAGTTTTTTGTTTTTTTTGTGATTTTACGGCTTCTTGCTTTGCAGTCTGTACTGCTGCAAAGTACAGGCTTTGAGTCTGATTTACAGATTCCACTGCCATTGGCTTATACCTTTACTATTTTTGATGTAACAGCCTGTGTATTCTGCCAGTTTGACAGTGCTTCATTATAAGAATTTTCTTCTGAAAGACATATACAGTGTCCATGAATTATAACATTATCGTCTGCCTGTATTTTACGAGCTTGCATATCACCTATAACAGCACTTGTAGATAAAAGATGGATTGAATTCTGTGCATAAAGATTTCCGTAGACAATGCCTCCAATTGTCATGGATTTTGCTGTAATATTACCGCGAATTCTTGCATCTTGACCTATAGTAACATTTCCTGTGCATTCAAGGTTTCCTTCAAGATCTCCATCTATATGGATATAACCGCTTATTTTTACATTTCCTACTACAGAAGAACCGCTGCTGATTACATTATTTATGGTAGCTTCTTCGTTGTTGAATAATGACATCGTATTATTTTATATTAATATATTTTGCAGGATCTACAACACTGGAACCTATGTGTACTTCATAATGCAGGTGAGGACCTGTTGAAACTCCAGTGCTTCCTATTGTACCGATTACCTGTCTCTGTGTAACCATGTCGCCTTTATGAACCCGAATTGTTGCCAGATGGGCATATCGCGTGTAAATTCCGTGCTTGTGCTTGATAATCACATTGTTACCGAAACTGTCGTCGTATCCTACTGTAACAACTTGACCATTTGCTGTGGCAACTACAGGATCTCCTGAGCGCCATGTGCTGAAATCCAGTCCCTTGTGAATATACCACTGCTGTGTTATAGGATGAATATTCTGTCCAAATGCCATTGAAATGTGACCTATTCCGTTTTTTACAGGCCAAATGTTTGGAATGTCTGTAAAAAGTGTTCCTTGGTTCTTCAGCATTTCTCCAATTTCTTCAACTGGCTGTACGGCACCTTCAAGGTAGGCTGTAAGCTGCTTGATGTCCGAAGTTTCCTTTAAAGAACCTGACGTTATGTCTTGCGTACTGAAAAGGGAAGAAAGGTCGCTGTTTTTGTTACCGCCTCCAGTGACTGCTGTACTTTGATTTATGCCAAGCAATGAGAGTGATTGACTTAATGAAGATTGGAATCTCTTTGCTGCCTGAAGAAGGTTATTGTTTTCATCTCTCAATTCGTCAAGGCTTGCTAGAGTTTCTTTATTCTCCTTACGGAGCCTGCTGATTTCTATTGTGCTGGAAATTGTCTTTTTATTAAAATAAACGAAAGAACCTGTTATGCCGATAAGGATTATTACTCCTATAATCATTGCAAATATGTTTGTTTGGATATTGATTACCTTGCTGTTTGCATGAGGTACAATCATTATTGTTATTTTTTCATCAAAAATATGGATAAGTTTCTTACAACCTGTGCCTATGACAGAAAAAAAACTTCCTAGTCCATGAAGTATATGAGAAACAAAATTCTTCTCAAATTTTTTATATCTGCGTGAGCGGGCCAAAAGAAACTCCTTAAAACCAGTATTTTAAATCCTTTTTGCTACTATATCATAGTATACGCTGAATGTCAATTTTTCAAAATAAAGTTGACTAGCAAGTTTTGGTATGTTATTATTATCGGAAGAATAGAAAAAAAGTTAGCTATTCTGCTGTTACTACTCGATTTTAAGGAAAAGCCATGCAATTTTTTGATACTCATGCCCATATAGGGTTGATTTGTAATGACCCTATAGAACAGATACGTATTATTCAAAAAGCTAAACATGCAGGCGTAAGCCGCATTATTAGTATAAATAACAGTCTGCATGATTTTAAAAAAGAATATGCAGTATTAAAGTCTCAGAAAGGAATCTTTCATGCTGTAGGAGTGGGGCCTTCTGAAGTTATGTCTCCTGGTCCAGAATGGATTAAAACTATCGAGGAAAGCGTAAGTCTTCCCAACGTTGTCGCAATTGGCGAAACCGGACTGGATTATTTAAAGCAGTATGGGGATAAGAAAAGTCAGATAGAGCTTTTTATTACGCAGCTTGAACTTGCCCAGAAATTTAATCTTCCCGTTATCATACACAATCGTGATGCTGGAAAAGATATATTTGAAATTCTAAAGGACCGCATTCCTTCTAAGGGAGCTGTATTCCACTGTTACAGTGAAAATGCATCTTATGCAAAGTCTTGCCTTGATGCAGGGTTTGATGTCTACTTTTCTTTTGCTGGAAACCTTACGTACCGAAATGCCAGAAACCTTCATGAAACAGTTTTAAACATACCTCTCGACCGCATTCTTCTTGAAACAGAAAGTCCATTCATGATACCTGCAGAATATCGCGAAAAAAAACGTACCATGCCAGCATATCTTCCTGCTACTGCAAAATTTCTTGCAGAAATGCTTGATATGGATTTGGAAAAGTTAAGTGTTCAGCTGTGGAAGAATAGCTGTAAGATATTTAATCTTCCTGAAGAATAATGGACCTGTATCATTCCGTTTCAATCGGAAATCTTACTCTTGGCGGAAACCTGTTTCTTGCTCCCATTGCGGGATATAGTGACAGGGCTTTTCGTTCTTTGTGCATTGAATGTGGAGCTTCGTTTTGTACTACAGAAATGGTGTCTGCAGAGGCCCTTACGCGAGGTTCTGAAAAAACGGAGTCCCTAATGGCTCGTTCGCCTGTAGAAAAGGAATATGCAGTACAGATTTTCGGGGGAAATGCAGATGTAATGGAACGTGCTGTTCCTATTGTTCTTGCACGTACAAAATGTAGTGCCATAGATATTAATGGCGGCTGCCCTGTTCCTAAAATTGTAAAGTCTGGGGCTGGCAGTATGCTTACTAAGGAACCTGACAGGCTTTATTCTATTGTAAAGGCCGTTAAAAATGCTGCTGGAACAGTTCCTGTTACTGTAAAAATTCGCAGTGGATGGGATTCTCAGCATTTGACATGGAAAGAGGCCGCAGAAGCTGCCTTGAGTGCAGGTGCAGACGGTATTACTATTCATGCCAGGACGCGGGCGCAGGGATATGAAGGTAAGGCTGACTGGGAAATACAGAGAATGCTCGTTGAATATGTAAATGGCCGGATTCCTGTGTTTGGAAGCGGCGATGCACATACTCCTGAAACAGCACGTAAGATGCTTGAGGAAACAGGAGTTGACGGTGTGATGTTTGCACGTGGAGCAATGGGAGATCCTTTTCTTTTTACCCGTACAAAGCAGTATCTGATTGAAGGCAGGTATGAAGAGGTAAGCGTAAAGGCCAGGCTTCTGGCAGGATTCAGGGAACTTGACATGAATATAGCAGACAAAGGCGAAAAGCAAGCTTGTCTTCAAATGCGAAAAAAATTCTGTGCATACAGTTCTGGTATACGTGGTGGGGCAAAAATAAGGCAGAGTGTGGTAAATGCTTGTACAAAAGAGGATTATCTGTCTATTTTTAATTCGTACCTTGTCTAAATCACTTTTTTGGACTAAAATAAGATATGCAAATTTTTCAGAGTATAGTGGATATTCTTCAAGAAATATTTATGCCAACCTCTCCTGATGTAAAAAAAAGGGTTGCCTTGCGTAAAATTGAAAATGAACTGAAATCTTTTACTCCCTGCATATATAAAAATGATATGCTTCAGGCAAACTTTGCAGAGTCCTTAAGGGTTTTGTTCCAGAATACAAAACAATTGCTTGATTTGCTTTCAGAGACAATATGCAGTGAAGATTTGGAGAGGAATCACCATTTTTTAGAGCAGTTAATTATGACTGGTTTTTCTGCAAATTCTCAAGAAATTATTGAGTCTCTTAGTTATGAAAATAGAAAAGAGGCTGCCTCTAAGGCAGATTCAGTGCCGCGTCATTTTGAACGGGAACGCGTAAGGTTAGAAAAAATAATTGAAGAATTAAAATCTCCTCAGTTTTCAAAAATAGATAAGGTTATTGATACCCTTATGCAGCTTAATGATATTTGCCATTTCAATTATATATCGGCTCTTAGGCTTTTTGATTCTGATTTTTCAGCTGCTTCTAATTATCTTCCTAAATTTTCAGCCATCCCTATTGATTTAATGGAAAATTCCTTGCAGGACTTGTATTTTGTTCTGGCAGACCTTGATATAAACAAATCTACTAGTAATGCCATATGTGCTCTTAATCAGTTGCATAATGGCAATAAAATTGACAGAACAAAGGAAATGGAACTTGATTCCTGTCTGAAAAAGATACAGGGTGTTATAAAAACTGTATTTAAGACAGATGTTCTTAAAGGTCTTGTCAGACTTGCTAAGGGTAATCCTGAACTTGAACCAGAGCGTGTTCAGTATAAAGGTGGTGAACGAACCAGATATGGAGAATTTCTTGAGAACCGTTTTGTAATTGATGAAGGTCGATTGAAGAATGAATTGCAGAATGAGACCATAAGTAATGAAGTTAAGGCTTTGTTTTCAGGACGGACGATTGGATCTTTAAAAGGTTATAATGCAGAACTGAATAATACATTAAAGCAGAGTACGCCTTGTTCGTTCTTTTGGATATTGCCTATGCAGGTTCTTAAGGAGTTCCTTCTTTATTATTATAAGGATAAAGTTCAGTCTCTTTTGAATGATATTGCAATTGAGGGATTCTTTAACCAGCCTGACTATAAGACAGATTTTGCAGAAGAAGTTTATGCTGTTAATGATAGCATTTCTCATATAGAGGCTTTTGAACATCAGTTTGAGGCTTCTGGACTTTACGATGAAAACCTTATATTGGGATTTGTTAGGGATAGCCACAGGGACACAGCCTTTATAGGTAAGCTAAAAACTCTTGTTGATAAGATTGAAAAAGAAGCAAAAATGGTTGTTCAGAGAGAAGCCGTTAATATATATAATCTGTATGAAAGGGTATCTGAAATTGTTCTGGAAGCAAAGAAACCTACATCAGACGTTATAACAAACTTAAAAGTTCTTACGATGTCTACGCGAAATCGTGAAAAATTTGATTTTTTGGATACAACAATAGGTCAGTGGAAGATTTTTCTTGATATAATGAAAGATTATGTGTCTTTGAATAGGGGTGAAAAGAAGAAATAATGGGTGTTGATTCAGTCGGCACATCTAAGCTTGACTATGAAAAGCAAATATATGATCTCAACCAGATGCTTCTGCTGTTTCGTTCTTTGTCTTCTACGTTTGAACTTTCGAAACTTATAGAATCTATACTTTATACAACGATGGCTCAGATGCGGGTGACTGGAGCAGGAATGTTTATTCTTGATCCAATACAGGATAATGCCTATGAAATGGGAGATTATTATATTAACGTTGATCCTGATCCTATAATTGTTTATTCAATACCGAGGGCGTCTCCTCTCATAGAAAAGCTTGAGGCGAAGCCAATTGCTTATACGATGCAGGAAGTAAAGGCTATGATTCCAGGAACTAAGGAAGCGAGGATGCTTGACAGTCTTAATCCTACGCTTCTTATTCCGTTTGTTACAAAGAAAAAAATGAATGGGCTTCTGTTTCTTGGTGAGCATCTTGAATTCGG
This sequence comes from Treponema sp., assembly GCA_024699235.1. Taxonomy (GTDB): domain Bacteria; phylum Spirochaetota; class Spirochaetia; order Treponematales; family Treponemataceae; genus Treponema_D. The sequence continues at coordinate 9,740 of JAILPY010000182.1, forward strand.
AGGAGAATTTTCTGCTTATGACAAGAAGCAGATTGAGGATATAGCGTCTCTTGCTGCTATCACTGTGAATAATGCATCGCTTCTTGAAATATCTTCTACCGACATGACTACTCATCTCAAATTTAAGTATTATTTCTTTAATGTGCTTTCTGATAGGCTGGAAGAAGCTCTTGCTAGTAATGTACCGGTAAGCGTACTTATGTTTGACATAGATTTTTTTAAGTCTGTAAACGATTCTTATGGTCATGCCTGTGGAGACTATATTCTTGAGAAAGTTGCGCATATCATAAAAAAGAGCATACGTTCCAGAGACTTGGCATCCAGATATGGCGGAGAAGAATTTACAATTATGCTTAATAAGACTACGTCTGTAAATGCTGTAAAGGTTGCTGAACGTATTAGGCATAATATAGAGCAGTATGACTTTATTTACAATAATAAACACTTGCGCATAACTCTTTCTGGGGGCGTAACAACATTTTCTGCCGAAGAAAATCCTGCAAAAAGTGCAAATTTACTTGTTGATCAAGCAGACAGGGCATTGTATTTTTCTAAAGAGCATGGACGCAACTGCGTTACTTTTGCAGATGCTGCAATCTTGGCCAGCATAGAACATCATAAAGAAGGATTTTTGAAGTGAGCTTTATACGAAAGCCTTTTAGATATTCATTTTTTAATGTGACATTTATAATTATTGCAATAAATGTTTTATTTTATTTGGCAACCTTTTTGTTTCCTGGATTGTATTCAATTTTTGGCCTAAGTGTAATCAACTGTGTTGTTTTTCATTTCTGGTGGCAACCACTTACATATATGTTTATACATTCAGGTTTGGCTCATATCCTTTTGAACATGCTTGGAATATTAATGTTTGGCATTCAGGTTGAGCGTGCGATAGGGTCAAAAGAGTTTCTTCTCTTCTATTTGCTGTGTGGCATTCTTGATGGAGTGATTTCCCTTGCATTCTACTTTTTTTCAGGCTTTTATTATGTAAATCTTGTCGGTGCAAGCGGTGCACTGTATTCAATACTCCTTATTTTTGCAGTTCTTTTTCCGAAAAGTATAATAAGTATTTACGGTATTATTCCAGTTCCTGCTCCGTTACTTGTTTTGGGGTACGCGGTTATAGAATTAGGAAGTCATTTCCGTGGTGGCAGCAATGTTGCGCATCTTACTCATTTAACTGGATTTGCAATAGCATGGCTGTATCTTGTTATACGAATGGGATTGCATCCCATTAAAATATGGAAAAACGCATGGTTCGATTGATCAGATTAGATAAAATCCTTTTTCTGTCTATATTGTTTTTACATTCATTTGCTTTTGCACAGGTTCCTTCCCAAAAGGAACTCCTTCGTGTCCAGATATGGTCGGAGATGGATTCGTTTCCGGGAGGTTTGGATGAAGCAGGAAGCGAGCCGTCTTCCTTTCATGAAGTTCCTAAAGCTTCAAGTTCCGGTATGTATGATTTTGCCGTTGCGAGAACAAAGGAGATTGCTCCTTTCTTGCTGTCAGGGATGATTTCAGGTTGGAATTTTGATTATGTGCCGTATGATAAGACTCGCCATGTTTCAGAAGAATTTGAATTTGAAGAAGTAATTCCATATAGCAGGCATGTAAATCCTATTACATATAAAAATCCTGTCGTGGAGGATGAAAAGCTTTTATGTTGGGCTTACTGTAATCGGACAGAATCTCAGCAAATGGCTTATCGTAGGTGGAATGCGATAGCTCATCCAAAAGTTCATGGAATAGGCAAGTCTTCAGTAGAAAATGGGTTCGAAGGCATAAAGCAGGCCTGTGCTGATGCAATGAAGAATGCTGTTCGTGAATACTGGAGAATCTATATAAAAAATAAACCTAAAGAAATTTATGGTATGTTGTTACTAATTGGAGTTCCGAGAGTTTATATTAGTGAAGGTCAATATGTAGCAGACCTTGAATTTTTTATGGAAACTGATAAAATAGTTAAGTATACTTATTACTGACTATATTTATAGGAGGACACTATGAAGAAGATAATTGCTTTGTTGGCAGCTGCTTTCGTATCAGCAGCAACTTTGGTATGTGCACAGACTGCTGGCGACCCTACTTTGCAGGGTGCAGACAGCTACGCAGACCGCACAACAAGAACAATTAATGTAGAAGACAAGTATGCAGAATTGCATCCTACAGCTTCAAATGTAAAGATTACGCTTGATTACACGCCTCTTACAGGTGAAGTTCGTCTTTACTATGAATGCCTTGCAGCTAACTTTGAAGTTGGTGAAGCAATGAATACTGCTATGGGCGTTTTCCAGGATTTTGCTGTTGAGAACGGATACAAGCATTATTACTACAAGGCAAAGGACAAGACTAAGTACTTCAGGGATTCTTCTTCTGGAGCAAACTTGAGAATGGCACGCTACAATTCTTACGTATATTTTACTAAATAAGTTTTTGTAATGCTGGCAAAGGGAATGCGACGGTGGTGTACGCCATGGTTGCATTCCCTTTTTTTATTGTTCCCAATAAGTCGAAATCATATTGTCTAGAACGCAAAATAAACTAACTTGTTGATTAAATCCCTGTGATTTGGTAACATATTTTTATTGTTTTTAGGATTGGTATACAAAAGTGACAGACATTAAAAACCTTATAAAGAATTTGCATCCGCTTGAGACAAAAGTTCTGTTGAATTATAGTCTCAAGGATATATTGACTTCTGACCGCCTTGTAAAAGAATTAGGATATAAGGAAGGTCATGCAAACCAGGCCTTCAGTTGGCTTACCGGTAAGAACCTCATTTCTGAAGAATCTAGAACTCCTCATGTTTATTACGAACTGACTGATTTTGGTAAAGTAGTTGCAAAAAATGGTTCTGCAGAAGAGCGTATAATTGTATATTTAAAAGAAAACGGTCCAAAGCTTCTTCCTGAGATTGCTGCAGGGCTTGCCCTTGAAAATAAAGATATTGGTTCTGCATTTGGAGCATTGAGCAAAGAAGGCGTCCTTAAAATGAATGCTGAAAAGAAAGCAGAATATACTGGGGCTCCTATTCCAAGGCGCATTGAAATTTCTAAGGGACTTATTCAGAAAGCACTTTCTGTAGAAAACAATCAGCTTGAGTCAACTTCGCTTTCTAAAGAAGAACTTGATGTTATGTCTGGACTTACGAAAAAGCGTGGTGTAAGCGAAACGCCTTTCCGCACAATAGAACGTGAGACTGTTGCCTATAAGCTTTCAGGTATGTTTGATCAGGTTGTAGATGCCTTGAAAAAGGCTGGCATTACAGGAGAGGAAATTGGAGAGATTACTCCATCGATGCTTTCTTCTGGCGACTGGAAGAAGGGCACTTTCCGTGGATACAACATTTCAATTCCTCCTGCTCGTATTATTCCTGGCCGCACGAATCCTTATGTACAGTTTCTTGAATCTGTAAAGGACAAGCTTTGTTCTCTTGGATTTGAAGAATTTGACGGTCCTCTTGTTGAAACAGAATTCTGGAACGGAGATGCACTCTTTATGCCTCAGTTCCATGCAGCGCGTGATATTCATGATGTATACCGCATAAAGACACCTACGCATGCAAAGTCTATTGAAGAACCATATCTTTCGAATGTCCGTGAGGTTCATCAGAATGGTGGCAATTCCGGCAGTCGAGGATGGAATTATCAGTTTGACAATGAGTTTACTCGCCGCCTTATTATGCGAAGTCAGGGAACGGTTCTTTCAGCTCATCAGCTTCATACGGCAAAGATTCCAGGAAAATACTTTGGTATTGCTCGCTGTTTCCGTTATGATAAAGTTGATGCAACCCATCTTTCTGACTTTTATCAGACAGAAGGTATTGTTCTTGGTGAAAACGTAAATCTGAGAACTCTTTTAGGTTTTTTGAGGATGTTTGCTGTAGAAATTGCCGGTGCAACAGAGGTAAAGTATGTTCCAGGCTATTTCCCTTTTACAGAGCCGTCTATAGAAGTTCATATAAAGCATCCAAAGCTTGGATGGTTTGAGCTTGGTGGTTCAGGCATATTTAGACCTGAAGTTACAAAGGCAATGGGAATAGATGTTCCTGTTGCAGCCTGGGGAATAGGAATTGACCGTATGGCTCTCATGGCTCTAGGTTTGAATGACTTGCGTGAATTGTTCTGTGAGGATATTGAACGCGTACGTCTTCGTAAAGCAAAGTTCTAGAATAGGTTTACATTAATAAAAGTCGCCTTAACGGCGACTTTTTTTGTGCAACAAATAGAATGAATTAAGTGTCTTATAAATAGAAGTAAGGTGGTATATGAATACATTAAGTTATGATATTCCTGCACAGGATGTAGATTCTTCTTTTATTGTCGGAAATGGTCGTATAGGAGCATGCATTTATGGAAGTGTTGAGCATAATTACATAAAAATCATGGAAGAATCTGTATGGAATTCAGTCGGTAAAGACAGAAATAATGCAAGTTGTGCTGATAATCTTAAACATATTCATGAACTTATTTCTAAATCTGATAAAAAAGATTCTATATTACAAAAAGAGGCATCAGACCTCATTACAGATTCTATGTCTGGAGTACCTTTGCACTGTTCTGCTTTGCGTCAGTATGCATGTTCTCTTTCCATAGACTATTATTCTGCTGATGAATACCGATGCTTTGAAAATGTTTCTGCGTACAAACGAACCCTAGATTTTGAAACGGCAATTGCATCGCTGTCTTTTTCCTCTGAAAGTTCTGTTCCAAGTACTGCCATTTTTTCTAGAAATACCGATGGTAGCAGTGTTATGTATTCTAGGGAAGCTATGGCTTCTGCTCCTGCTGATGTAATTGCATTTCATGTTTCTGCATCCATACCTAAGCAAATTAATTTTCGCGTAAGATTTGATAGTAATGATGTTGAAAGCGGGACAGTTTTCCGACAGTTTTCTCTTGGAGATGATGTCATTGCCATTGAAAATGTAAATGGCATTCCTTTTTGTGCTATGGCAATGGTTTCATGTTCAGGCGGCAAGGTTTATATTCGTGGCGGAAGTCTTATTGTTGAGGGTGCTGATGATGCAACTTTATATATTGATGTAGAAACAGCATTCCGCAACAGGCATTATGCACGAAAGTGCGGCAATGTTCTTTCAGCTCCGTCTAGAATTGCAGACTGGTGTTCTGATAAAGCCCTAAAAAAACTTTGTTTTGCCTTGTATCAGCCTTATCAGGAATTCAGAACAGAGCATATAATGGACTTTTCGCGATTATATAATAAAACGTCGCTTTCCTTTGCAGATGGTTCCGATACAGAATGGAATTATGCAAGATATATAATTCTGTCATTTTGTAAGTCTCCAGGGACTCTTCCTGCCTTGCAGAAAGGATCATATCTTCTAAAAAAAGGTATGACTTCTTTATATGCTCCTATATGCATGAACGGCATGAAAAAAATGTTTTTGCCTTTGATTTCTTTATTGTGCAGGGCTTGCCGTAAAGGTCGTAAGACAGCTGCCGTCATGTATAATTGCAATGGTTACGTAATTCATAACGCCCTTGATATATGGGGTGACAGTGTTTCTTCAGGAACGGATAACAGTGATTTTACTTGGATTATGGGGGCGGCTGTTCTAGCTCCATATGTTCGTGAATATTATGAATATACCTTGGACAAAAAGTTTCTTAAAAAATATTTCTATTTGCTTAAAGAAGCCTGTGACTTCTATATAGACTTTTTAAAGCTTTATCCTAATTCTCCTTTTCTAAATAAATCTATTATAGCAAATCTTTTTTCAGCTACATTGCGCTCTGTAAAGGATTTGTGCCTGGATGATACAAAAAGCGATATAGTTCTTTTAAAGAATATTTTTTCTTTGTTAAGCGATTCTTCTGATATGGAAGAAAACGATCCTATTTATGAATGTAAAGATAAAATTTTGTGTAAAGCACTGATGCTTTCTGAAAAAACAAGGAAAATAGTTTTTAGTGAATTAATAGATGATACAGTCGGTTCTTGTGTTGTAATTAACCTTTTGCCAGAGATTTCACAATTAAAAGTGGATGGATTCATTAAAGGCGTATGCCTTAAGGGAAACTTGACTATGGATATTGAATGGAAAGATGACTGTATGATATCTGCAAAAGTGTATGCAGATTCTGCTTTAGAGGTTGTTCGTAATATCTGTATATGTTATAAAGGAAAGGAATATAAAGCAGAGGTAGAAGGTAAAAGTCTTGATATAAAGAATGTCCTTCCTTCTACTATGTAATAGTCTGTTCTGCGTTCTTGAATATAGTAAGTTATAAGGCTTGCTAAATAATAAAAGTTCAATTTCTTTTACTTCTGCTCTTTATGCTTGTACTATCTGGATTTGCTCAATTCAAAGAAAAACCTTTAGAAATATTTATTATAAAGTTCTTCTATAAGAATGCTTATGTTTTCTGGAAAGGTTCTTGTGGCAATTGCTTGGATTCATATAAATTTTCCCCATGACATTATTTGTCATTGTTAAGATGGTAAAATAGATTGCTGCTGAAAAAGGCTGTCTAAGAATGTAGGTCTTTCGGAATTTAGGTATAAAAAGAATCTAAGCGGAGTTTTCCTTATTGATAATAAGTCCATATTTCATTATAATGCAAAAAAATTATAAAGAGGATATGCAATGTTAAAGGGAAGACATGTTATTGAACCTGGTGATTTATCCGTCACTGAAATAAATGAAATTTGTTCTTTGGCAGAACAGATTATTGTTGATCCGGTTTCTTTTCAAGACGTGTGTCGCGGGAAAATTCTTGCGACACTTTTTTTTGAGCCAAGTACAAGAACACGACTTTCTTTTGAGGCTGCCATGCTCCATCTTGGCGGTACTGTAGAGGGATTTGCCGATGCTAGCTATACGTCTTCTACAAAAGGCGAAACTCTTGCAGATACAATACGTGTCGTAAGTTCTTATGTTGATGTTATTGCAATGCGTTCTCCTAAAGAAGGAGCAGCTCTGCTAGCCTCTCAATTTAGTACTGTTCCTATAATAAATGCAGGCGACGGAGGCCATTATCATCCGACACAGACTTTAACTGACATGCTTACTATTAGGGCCTTGCAGGGAGGCTTTGAAAGTCATGTAATAGGATTCTGTGGAGACTTAAAGTTTGGCCGCACTGTTCATTCCCTTGCAAAAGCTATGAGTCGCTATAAGAATAATAAGTTCATATTTATCAGTCCTAATGAGCTTAAGGTTCCTGAATATATTACTAAGGATATACTTGAACCTGCCGGCATAGAATATATGGAAGCAGAGCGCCTTGAAGATGTCATAGGTGAACTAGACATTCTGTATATGACGCGAGTCCAAAAAGAAAGATTTTTTAATGAACAGGATTATATACGGCTTAAGGATAGTTATATTTTGAATCAGGAAAAGATGCAGCTTGCCCGTAAGGATATGATTGTTCTTCATCCTCTTCCTCGTGTAAATGAAATAGCCCCTGAAGTTGACAATGATCCTCGAGCTGCATATTTTAAGCAGGTTCGTTATGGAATGTTCGCTCGTATGGCTTTGATTTCAAAACTTACAGGATGCCTGTAATCAGCATTTAGATAAGGAGATTCTCATGATAAATATTGCAGAAATAAAAAATGGACTTGTAATTGATCATATTAAGGCTGGAACTGGCTGGAAAGTGTTTAAGTGGCTTAAGCTTGATAAAGCAAAGTTTTCAACTGCTCTGATTATGAATGCTGCTTCTGAAAAGACAGGTCATAAAGACATGATAAAAATCGACAGTATTATGAATATTGATTATAGCGTTCTTGGTTATATTGATTCTGATATAACTGTTAATGTTATTCAGAATTCAAAGATTGCAAAAAAAATAAAAATGTCCCTCCCGGAAAAGATTGAAGGCGTCATTCAGTGCAAAAATCCAAGGTGCATAACTATCACTGAACATTATGTACCACAGGAATTCAGGCTGGTAAGCAAAGAAAAAAAGCAATATCGCTGTAAATATTGTGATGCACTGTATACTGCCGGAACCATAGGGACCTTTATCGAGGAAGACTAATGAAAGATCTGATGCTTATTTATAATGCCCGTCTTATTGATGCCGAGCATGATGTAAAAAATGGCGCTCTTCTTCTTCGTGGTGGTAGAATAGAAGGTATTTTGACTAAGCCTGCTATAAAAAAAATTATGCAGGATGATTCTGTCGGTCTTTATGATGCTCATGGTCTTGTTGTAATGCCTTCGTTTATTGATATGCATGCTCATTTTAGGGATCCTGGACTGACGCAGAAGGAAGATATTGAAACTGGTTCAAAGGCAGCCGCTGCTGGAGGTTTTGGAACTGTAGTTTTGATGCCTAACACAAATCCTGTAGTCTCTTCTATGCAGTTAGCAGAAGAAAATAATAGGAAAGCAAAAGAGTTTGGATATTGTCAGGTCATTCAAAGTGTAAGCATAACTAAGGATTTTGATGGAGTTTCAGTTTCTCATATTGATGAGTTAAAGCCTAAGGTTGTACCTCTTATTACAGAAGATGGTCATGAAGTTACAGATTCTGCTGTAATGCTTGAAGCTATGAAAAAGGCTTCAAAAAAAAATCTGATAGTTTCGTGCCACTGTGAAGATCCTTTTCTGGCTGCTGCAGCTCGTCCTTTAAGAAAACAGGCTTTAGAGTTGATTGCACAGGGTAAGAAAAGCAAGGCTTCTTCGTTGTTGCAGCAAGCTGATATAATTCTTGCACTTGCAGAAGATACTGCAACATTAAGGAATATACGGCTTGCAGAAGAAGCGGGATGTCATTTGCATTTATGTCATGTAAGTACAGGTCAGTGCATTGATGCAGTCAGAAGGGCAAAAGCTAGCGGCATTAATGTTACTTGTGAAATAACGCCTCACCATATTGGCCTTACAGGCGGTAAATCACAAAATGTTTTTCATATTGTCAATCCACCTCTCAGAAGTGAAGGCGACAGGATATGCCTTATACAGGCTTTGCTGGATGGTACTGCTGATGTAATTGCAACAGATCATGCTCCTCATACTGAGCAGGATAAGGTTTCTGGCAGTCCTGGATTTAGCGGACTTGAAACTGCATTCGGAGTGTGCAACTCTGTCCTTGTAAAGGAAAACGGTATGAGTCTCCAGCAGCTTTCACAAATTATGTCTGAACGTCCTGCTCGGCTGCTTGGATTCGATGACCGTGGAACCTTGAATTCTGGAAACAGGGCGGATCTTGTAGTTATTGATCCTGATGAAGAATGGACTGTTCATGGATATGAGTTTGCAAGTAAAGGAAAGTATACTCCATTGGAAGGAAAAAAGTTGACTGGTAATGTTGTTGCAACTTTCTTTAACGGAAATATTGTATTTCAGCAGTAATAGGTAAGACATGCACTTTAAGAATATATTTGTTATTTTATTTTTGACTGGAACAGTGTTTAATTTTGTAGTTAATGAATTGTTGGAATATATTGACTACAGGCATAGAGTAAAGGTTGGCTGCAAAGTGCCTAAAGAATTATTCGGCTATATGGACAGTAAGTTACTAAAGAAAACCTGTGAATATGAAAATGAAAAGTATTTCCTTTTTATTCCCCGTCATATTGCAGGTTTCATTCTGACTTTAGTCCTTGTATTCAGTGGATTTTATGTAATGCTTTTTAATAGGTTATTCTATAATCTGGAGAATATTTATCTTGCCTTAATTATTTTTTTCCTTCTGGCATCTCTTCCGGCTTCTATACTTTCATTGCCGTTTGAACTATACGGAGAATTCTGTATCGAAAAGAAATTTGGTTTCAGTAAAATGTCTATTAAAATGTGGATACTGGATGAAATTAAGTCTTTAATCATTGGATTAATTATTTCTATACCTCTTTTATTTATAGCCATTTTTTTACTTTTGCATGTTTCATCCTGTTGGTGGATTCTTCTTGGCATAGTTTATGTTGGATTCAGCCTTCTTCTTTCATGCGTATATCCAATATGGATAGCGCCTTTGTTTAATAAGTTTTCTCCAATAGAAGACAGAATTCTGAAGTCTCGCTTAGAATCTCTTTTAAAGAAAACCGGTTTTGAATCAAAAGGCATCTTTATGATGGATGCTTCTAAAAGAAGCCTGCATAGTAATGCATATTTTACTGGTTTTGGAAAGAATAAAAGGGTTGTTCTTTATGATACTTTGATGCAGCAGCTTTCAGTTGATGAAATTGAATCAGTACTTGGTCATGAACTTGGCCATTATATGCATCATCATATTATTAAGCGCATGTGCGTTATGATTCCTGTTGTATTTGTACTTCTTTTTGCCATAAGTCATTTAATTGAGATTCCAGACCTATATAGGGGGTTTGGTTTTTCTCCCGAGACTTCTGTAACTGTATTAGAAAATGATGCTGTTGTAGAAACAGTATTGCCTTATATACAGTTTATTGGTATTTTTCTCTTGAATCTAGTTTTTGAAGGCTTTGGTATCATTGCCTCTTTCTTTATGAATCTGTTCAGCCGTCGTGATGAATTTCAGGCAGACAGGTATTCTGCTGAAATCTGCGGGAACAGCAGATCTCTCGAAACAGCTTTGATTAAGCTGAATAAAGAAAATCTGTCAGAAGTGACTCCTCCAAAAGTCTACAGCATGATTTATTATAATCATCCTCCTCTGTTAGAGCGCCTTAGGGCTCTGTCCTCATTTAATAAGAAAGAATAAATGCATTATGCAATGGATAAGGGGTAACCTGATATGTGCTTATTTTAGGTTACCCTATTAGCTTATTACCACTTGTATTCCTAATTTTTCAGCTTGAGTAACAAATTCTGGATCAACTCCAGAGTCTGTTATGAGGTAGTTAATTTTCTCCTGACAGCCTAAAGATGCAAAAAGTATCTTTTTTAATTTGCTGGAATCACATAAAAGATAGATTGTTTTTGCAGAATTTATCATAGCTCTTTTTAATGCTATGTCAGAAAATCCTGGATAAGTTAATCCTGCTTCTAAAGAAAAACCTCCTGCTGCTAAAAACAGTTTATTTACATAAAGATTTTCAAAAATAGAGGTCGCCCTGTCTCCTGTAATTGAAAGTGTAGGTGCTTTGAATTCTCCTCCCGGAATTAAAATCTTATTTGAAGGTTCCTTTCCCAATAAAAGGGTTATATTAATGGCATTTGTTACAATGTTTAAATCTTTTTTATCAGAAATACATTTAGCAAGTTCTGTTATTGTTGAACCGGAATCTAATATTATACTGTCTCCTGATTCAATAAATTGAGAAGCTCTTAAACCTATCCTATGCTTTTCTTCCATGTGGTCTTTATGACTTAATTGCAGGTCTGCAGCGAAAGAAGAATAATTGTTTACAAAAGCTCCTCCATGCTGCCTTTTAATTGAGCCTGCCAGTTCTAATGCTTCAAGATCTTTTCTGATAGTAGGTTGACTGACCTCAAACATTTTGCTTAAAGTCTGAACGGAACAGCTTCCGTTTTCTTTAATCAACTCTAAAATCTTTTCTCGTCGTAAATCTTGATACATAATTATACCTTAAAAAGAATCATATCAATTGGAATGCAAAAAATCAACCCATTTTTTGTGCACTGATTTTATATATTCTGCATGTTCATAGTCTTGTGTTTTATGGGTTTCATGGTTTGAATTTTTTATTTGGTTTTCAATTTCTTCCAAAGATAATATTCCTGATTCCATAAATGCTAGTAATGCAGCTCCATATGCACTTGCTTCTTTTTGTTCATCAACTATAACTTCTGTGTCCAGCAATTGTGTGATATACTGCATTGTCAATTTACTGTTTGTTAGTCCTCCATCTGCCTTTAGCCATTTTATCTTTTGGTCTATATCCTTTTCCATTGAGGAAATGACTTCTTTTAGTTGGAATGGATATGATTCCAATGCCGCTCTTACTATATGAGCTGCTGTTGTTCCAAATGTAATTCCATGAATTTCTGCCTTTCTACTCATTTGCCAGAAAGGTGCTCCTAAACCGCTGAATGCAGGAACAAGAAAAACTCCTTCACTTGATAGTACACTTGTTGCAAGTCTGTCAAAGTCTTTTCCATCTTTCACAAGTCCTAGTTGATTCTGAAACCACGTTATTGTAGACCCGCAGCTAACAATTACACCTTCTAATCCATAATCTGTTCTGTCCTTGGTACTCCAGCAGATGGAACTGACCATTCCGCTTTTTGAACGGATTCTTTTGGAACCTGTATTCATTAAAACCGAGGATCCTGTACCCATCGTTGCTTTTACAGTTCCAGTTGATATGCAGCCTTCTCCAAAACTTGCACTATGAGAGTCTCCAATCATTGAATTTATTGGTATTGGTTTAGGAAATATTCCTCCAAAATCTGAATTTCCATAATAATCAGAAGAAGCGCATATTTCTGGAAGGTTTAGATATTCTGCCTTAAAGAGTTTCTGTAGGTCTTTATCCCAATCTAGTTTATCTAAATTAAAAAAAAGTGTTCTGGATGCATTTGTTCTGTCTGTTTTATATACTTTCTTTTGTGTTAGATTAAATAAAAGCCATGTATCAATTGTTCCAAAATATACAGAACCTTTTTTACTCTGTTCATATATATCAGGAATATTATCCATAATCCATTTTACTTTTGTTCCTGAAAAATATGGATCAAGCATAAGACCGCTTCTGTCTCTTATAAAATCTTCATACCCTTCTTTTTTCATTTGTTCACAAATTGATATTGAACGTTTACATTGCCATACAACAACCTGTGAAAGTGGAGATCCTTTTTCATCCCATAGTAAAAAAGATTCTCGTTGATTATCAATTCCTGCACAGATTATATCAGTTATATCATTACCGTTTGCAATAAAATCTTTTACAGTCTCTTTAACTGCCTCAAGTACAGATGAGATAATATCTTCTGGTTTTTGCTCAACAAAACCTTCATTAAAAAAATTGCATTTATACGGAGTTGTATGTTTTGCTATTATTTTACCTGTGTTGCTAAAGATTATGGCCTTTGATCCACTGGTCCCTTGATCTATACTTAGTGCGTATTTCAATTTAAAACTCCTTGCTTATAGCATTAACAATACCTTCTGGATCCAGTCCGAAATATTTTTTATTGTCTGGAGCTATCCAGTTTTTTGTAAATTGACCTTCTGGAACTCCGAGTCTTGTTAATTTTGCATTAAGTCCTTTGTCTGCAATAAGCTCTGCTATAATGCTTCCTGCTCCTCCGTGGGTGGAATGCTGTTCAACAGTTAAAACTCTTCCAGTCTTTTTTATGGATTCTTCAAGCAGTTCGGTCTTTAACGGTCGTATGCTTGAAAGTGAAAAAATATCAGCGCTAATCTTATTTTTCCAGAGTTTTGATGCTGTTAAAGCATCGTGAACTGCAGTACCGAGACAAATTATTGTGAGGTCGTTCCCTTCTGAAAATTGAACTGGTTTTCCAGGTTCAAAAATGTATTCAGAAGGAGTGATTACATCAAAATTTCCTGTATTAAGACTTGTGTATACAGGACCTTGCTTTGATTTTACGCTGTATTCAGTAATTTGTCTGCATTCTTCAGGATCACAAGGTGAATAAATTTCAAATCCGGCAAGACCTCTGAATACACTAATATCGTTGACTTCATGATGTGTACATCCGTCTGTTCCATAACTGAAGCCTGCATGCAGTCCATTTACTTTTACATTTGAGTAAGAATAACTAATGTCAACTTTTAACTGCTCGTGGGAACGACATACAAGAAATGGAGTTGCATTTCCTGTGATTGCAATATATCCTGAATTTGCAAGTCCAGCAGCCATTCCCATAAGATTTTGCTCTGCAATCCCAACATTAACAAGCCTTTCTGGATATTTCTGCATAAGAGGTTTTATTTTACTTGTACTTACAGAATCACTTACCAAATATACTAGATTGTAACCTTCTTCTATTAAATTCATGTAAGTCAGAACTTGAGTTTCCCTTAAACATTTACTCATTTTAATAACTCCTTTTTCGCTATTTCTGCTTCTTCTGCAGTTGGAACTCTGTGATGCCATTCTGCAATGTTTTCCATAAAGGAAACTCCAGAACCTTTAGTTGTCTGGGCAATTATGCAGTGTGGTTTATTTCCTGTGTAGTCTAATTTGTCAAAACATGCTGCTAAAATCTCTGGATCATTGCCTTGTACTTTATGTACATCAAATCCAAATGCTTTGAATTTTTCGTCGAGAGGTTCGATTTCCATTGTTTTTGAAACAAAATCTGCTAATTGGAGTTTGTTATTATCTACTATAATAGTAAGGTTTCCAAGTTTATAATGAGAGGCTGCCATTGCTGCTTCCCAGTTTGTACCTTCTTCAAGTTCTCCGTCTCCAGTAACTACAAATGTTCTCCAGTTTTTATTCTGTTTTTTTGCACCTAGAGCCATACCTACTGCAATAGGAAATCCATGTCCAAGAGCCCCTGTATTTATTTCGACTCCAGGAACATGTCTCGTAGGATGTATTGTAAGGAATGATTCATGTTTTAGATAATTGTCTAATTCTGCTTCTGGAAAAATACCTTTTGCTGCCAATGTACAATATAAACCTTCTGAGCCATGACCTTTGCTAAGTACAAATCTGTCTCTGTTTGGATCGCTGCAATCAGAAAAATTCATTGTATGAAAAAAAAGTGCCGTAAGTATATCAACTTCTGAAAGGGATGTTCCTACATGACCTCCTTTTCCTTTCGAAGTCATTTCTACGACTTTGTTTTTTATTTCGTTTGCTTTTTCGTTTAGTTTCGTTTTAAGCATTTTTTCCTCCTTTTTCTTTTATTTTAAGTCATTTTATTTATAAAAGCAATAGAAAATATTCTAAAAGAAAGTGAAAGTAATAAAAAAATA
>JAILPY010000190.1 GCA_024699235.1 Treponema sp.
CACGCGTACAATAATCATAACTAAAAACAGTACTAAACATATCTCTATCAGCAGTCTTTACTACCTGTAAAGTACATACAAAAGAACATTCCTCTTCTCTTCCTATATTTTTTACATAACCACACGGACGGTCTTCAGGATATGACTTTAAGAGAATGTCACAGGCTTTAGAAAGATAGTCTTTACGCCTGTGGCTTGAAGGATTATATATTGCAATGCAAAAATCTGCCTGAGAAGCACATTCAAGACGTTTTTCAATAACAGACCACTCAGTAAGAGCATCACTTAAACTTATTACGGCAAAATCATTTACAAGAGGAGCACCCAGTATTGCAGCTCCGCTAACAGCCGCAGTTATTCCAGGAAGTACCTGAATGTCAACAGAAGGGAATTCTACAGACATTTCTTCTAGCAGTCCTGCCATTCCATATACTCCGGCATCTCCGCTGCATACAAAAACAACGTTTTTTCCATCAGAAGCATGCTCAAGGGCAATCTTACACCTCTTTTCTTCCTGCCTCATGGGCGTAGAAAAAAATTCCTTTGCAGGAAAATACGGCTTTAACAGGTCTATATATACTGAGTATCCTATAATTTCATCACATGCTTCCAGAGCAGAAATTACAGCATGTGTCATTTGCCCATACGAACCAGGGCCGATTCCTGCAACTATCAATCTACCCATAAAGACTCCTAATCAAACTTGCATACAAAGTTTCTTAATCCTATGCATAGTGTCATTCCATTACATACAGTTTTTGAAACAATCAACTTTTCACACCCGGCAGCATACGCAGAACGCTCGCAGACATTGTCTGTCCCTGTAATATTTTTTACAAAAGCAGACGAACTGCAATCTTCACTGACTTCATTCAGTTCCTGTGCTGAAAATGTCATAAACGGCACAGAAAGTTTTTCTGAAAGCTTTACAATTCCTGCTTCATTTTTTTTTATATCTATTGATGCAATCGCTGAAATTGCATGCATGCTAAGATTATAATTCAGAAATACATTTTCCAAAAACTCTTTTATCTGTTCATACGATTTTCCTTTTCTGCACCCAATGCCCACTACAAGATTTTTAGGAATAAGATGAATTGAAAAATCCTTCTGCTCTGGTTCTTCATACGGTGATACGATACAAGTCGCCTTAGCACGCACATAATTAGCATCCAGCACTTCTTTATCAGAATAAAAAACCTTTATTTCAGAAGGAATATCCTTTTCATCGCACGTAATAAGCCCTTTAAAAAATTCACTGTCATCAATTAATATAAAGCATTTCTTTTCATCTAAAAGTGCAGAAGAAAATTTCTTTACCTGTCCTAAATCTTTTATTGCAAGATTATTTTTTCTTGCAAAAACATCTACCGCAAAAAGATTATTAACATCCGTTGCCGTTGTAATAACAGGAGTTCCACCTATAGCACCGGCAATTTTTAAAGTCCATTCATTAGCACAACCAATATGCCCTGAAAGAACGGAAATTACAAACTGCCCTTTTTCATCCATAACAATAACGCCAGCATCAACATTTTTATGATGTATATACGGAGCAATTGCACGCACTGCAATGCCACAAGCTCCAATAAACAAAAGAATATTACCCTGCTCAAAATTCTTTTTTACCCATTCATCAAGAGGAATGCATTCCTTATGAGGAATGCAATCTCTATCTTTAGAACAGAAATTAACAGACTTTACCAGTTCAGGAACTGTATGCGTAAGCTTTCCTGCAAGAGAAAATCCTGCCTTTGTAAAGCAAATAACATGAAGAAAAACTCTTTTACTAACTTCTTCCATGCA
This sequence comes from Treponema sp., assembly GCA_024699235.1. Lineage (GTDB taxonomy): Bacteria > Spirochaetota > Spirochaetia > Treponematales > Treponemataceae > Treponema_D. The sequence goes on from JAILPY010000190.1 coordinate 1,807, forward strand.
AGCCTTCTCTCCATCCTGTCGTAAAGTCTGGATCATACAGTTTTGAACGGCTGTACATGGACTCATTTCCTCCACAAGACTGGGCTACAACATTTCCTACTATAATCAATGCAGTCTTTGAAATGTCGTTCTTAACAGCTGACTGTGCAAGATTTCCTACAGTACACAAAACCTTTTTTTCATCATTCCACGAGGCTTTATATACAATAGCGGCAGGAGTATCTGGCGAATACCCACCGGCAATAAGCCTAGACTGCAATTTATCAAGCATTCCTGCACTTAAAAAAATAACCATGGTAGAACCGTGGGAAGAAAATGATTCTATGCTTTCCTTTTCAGGAACAGGAGTCCTTCCTTCCATTCGGGTAATAATTACACTTTGAGATACATCTGGCAGAGTATATTCTAAATTCAGTGCTGCTGCAGCACCACAAAAAGAACTTACGCCAGGAACAACTTCATATTCAATGTGCAAAGAGCTAAGTGCGTCCATCTGTTCCCGGATAGCCCCGTAAAGGCAGGGATCGCCAGTATGCAGGCGAACAATATTCTTACCAGACTTTTCAGCTTCTGAAATGACTTTTATTACTTCTTCCAATGTCATAACGGCACTGTTATGAATTTCGCAGTTATCTTTACATAAATTCAACAATTCTTTATTTACTAGAGAACCTGCGTAAATGACTACATCTGCCTGCTGCAGCAATTTCGAACCACGTACCGTAATCAAATCCTCTGCACCAGGTCCTGCACCTACAAAACTAACCATGTATAGCACCTTTCATACAATTTATAAATTCTCCAGCTCCTTCCGTCTGCCCAAGCACTCCATACACATTGGAAAATACTATTACTTCCACTTGAATGCCTTTTCCTGCCCAATTACTCATATTAGATTGTATTCGTAATGTCATTTCTGATAAGACAGGCTTAGAACAGCCGGCATTAATCAGAATGCGGACAGCTTCATCAGTTGAAATGCATTCAGAAACAGAATTCTGCATTTCCTTTACTTGCATTTTATCAGGACCAGAAAGAACGTCATGAACAATTGAACATAAGATTTCCATCCTGCGGTCTCCGTATTTTGAATGCGTATTTTTAACGCCTCCGGCAACCTTAACAAGCTTGCCTATGTGACCAATAAAAAGAAGCTTTGTAAATCCTGATTCAACAGCCTTCCTTATGCTATCATAAATAAAATTTGAAGTCGTTACAGCAGTCTCAATTGAAAATCCGTAGGATTTAAAAAGAAAATCCTTACCGTAATTTCCAGGAACCATAGGAAGGACAGGATACTGCAAAGCTTTCCTCATATTTATTTCAACCTGAATTGTATCAAGAAGAGCCTGCTGGCTCATAGGCTCAACAATGCCGCTGGTTCCTAAGACGGATATGCCGCCTTTAATTCCCAGACGCGGATTAAAAGTCTTTGAAGCAAGTTCCACCCCTGCAGGAATGCTTATTATGACTTTTGCTCCGCGATCCTCACCTATTTCCTTTCTGACACATTCTTCAATCATCTGCCTTGGAACATGGTTTATTGCAGCATTTCCGACAGCCTGATCCAAACCTGGCAGAGTTACCCTGCCAACACCACTACCTCCATCAATCACAATTGAATTATCAAAAGCATCTTTTGAAAGGGAAACCCTAGAATACACAAGAACACCGTCTGTAACATCAGGATCTGTTCCGCTCATTTTTCTGACAGCACAGACGGCATATCCGTCGCATAAGGACGACTCAACTATTTCAATGAATACAGGAAGACCCTTTGGTGTCATAATGCTGACATAATAAACATTCTCACCAGTAACTAGCATTCGGGCAGCAGCGCATGAAGCTGCCGCAGCACAGGTTCCTGTAGTAAAGCCTATGTCAGGCTTACATTTCTGCTTTGTCAGAAAAAATGAACCGGATTCTGCCATGTATCATTTCCTGCTGGAATTAACCATGTAAAGCAGAGCATTGCAGATAGCTACGGCTACAGTACTTCCACCTTTACGGCCTTTATTTATTATATAAGGAACATCATACTCTTTGCAGGTAAGCTCGAGCATATCTTTAGATGCCTCCACATTTACAAAACCAACAGGTACGCCAACGACAAGTTTTGGCACATTTCCTATTTTCATCTGTTCACACAAAGATACTAATGCCGTAGGAGCATTTCCGACTGCAAAAATAAGCGGAGCATCTATAGAAAAGGCTTTTTCCATGCTAACAAAAGCCCTTGTCAGGGAACGATTTTTTGCTTCTGCTGCCACAGTTTCATCGGCCATAAAGCAGTGTACGTCACCTCCTAACGAAGAAAGAGCCTTTCTGTTAATGCCTGAAAGAGACATGTTTGTATCAGTTATTATATGAGAGCCCGCTTTAAGCAATTCGCAAGCCTTTTCTATGCATCCGCCTGAAAATACAAGAGTAGATGCATAGTCAAAATCTGCCGTAGTATGAATTACGCGCATAATAACGTCAGCCCTGTCATCAGGCAATGCAATATTCATCTTAGAAAGCTCCTCGCCTATAATCCTAAAGCTTTCCTTTTCAATATCCATAGGAAGAACATGTTTAAATGATTTCATCTTATTTCCGTTAGAAATTATAACATGAAAATAAAGTAAAATCTATTATCGTTCCTTTGCGATGACTAGCATTCGTATGAATTTATAATGTCGTAAATATACGGCATGTCCATACTTGCCCTTACAGTCTGGGCAAGCAGATCATACTGCTCATTCTTAATTTGCCTGACAGACTTTACCATTTTTGTGCTTACAGCAACTCCTTTCCTTTCTGCAAGAGCCTTAATTAGAGCAGGACACACACCGTCTGCATCAAAAATGCCGTGAATGTATGTACCATAAATGTTACCATCAAAACAGCCATCCTGTTTTTTCTGCCCCGTCACACTGTCTTGAACATAGGCAAACGGACTTTCCTTGCCGACTCTACATTCACTTTCTGTAACGCCGGAATGAATCTCATAGCCTTCTACTGCTAGTCCTGAAAGAGGTGCAAGGAAGCCATTTAAATCATGAAGCGTTCCAGAAACTCTTGTGCGGATTTTTGACTTTCCAAACACAGTCTTTACAGGAAGAAGTCCCAATCCTTTCTCATGTAAGCCATCTTCTTCTATACTGTTACCAAGAATCTGAAAGCCTCCGCAAATGCCCATCACTGCAGTCTCTCCTGCACACGACCTAATCACGCCTTCAAAGCCGCTTTCCCTAAGCCAGCGCATATCAGCACTGGTACTTTTAGTCCCAGGAATAATAAGCAGATCTGGAATTCCCAATTCACAGGCTCTAGAAACATAACGGATCCTGACATCCGGGTAAGAATCAAACACAGTAAAGTCAGAGAAATTTGAAATATGAGGAAGCCTTATTACAGCAATATCTATTGAAGACTTTGAAGCGGAATTGTCCTTGGAAACACTGAACCGTTCCGTCAAGCTGTCCTCGTCATCAAGGAGAAGCTTCATATAAGGAACAGTTCCTACCACAGGAAGACTGGCCTTATCTTCAAGCATCTTGATTCCAGGTGCAAGAATGCCTTTGTCTCCGCGGAACTTGTTTATTACAAGTCCTTTTACGAGAGAACGTTCCTGTTCTTCAAGAAGTACAAGGGTGCCTATAAGCTGAGCGAAGACTCCCCCCCTATCTATGTCTCCCACAAGCAATACGGGAGCATTCAGTTTTTGAGCCAGCCCCATATTAACAATATCATTCTGCTTTAAGTTTATTTCTGCGGGGCTTCCTGCACCTTCTATTACTATTATGTCGTTTTCTGCACTAAGTGCATTATACGCATCTAAAATAGGCTTCCACAGGTTCTTTTTATAGGAAAAGTAATCTTTTGCACTCATAACGCCAAGCACTTCTCCATTTACAATAACCTGAGAACCAGTATCGCTCGTAGGCTTAAGGAGAATTGGATTCATCAATACAGACGGTTCAATGCAGGCAGCTTCAGCCTGCATAACCTGAGCCCGTCCCATTTCCAAGCCTTCGGATGTCACAAAGGAATTCAAGGCCATATTCTGAGATTTAAATGGAGCAACAGAATATCCGTCTTGATGGAATATCCGGCACAGGGCAGCTGCAAGCAGACTCTTGCCGGCACTGCTCATAGTTCCCTGAATCATTATGCATTTTGCCATGCTTACAGTGTAGAGCATTCAGTTTGTTTCTTCAACACTGATAATGTTACTGATCTTCTGCAATAATAGACATGAAAAATATCTTTCCCGTAGTTTCGTAAATTTTATTATTCCAGTCAAAAATATTATAATTTCCTGATGAAAGCAGCTGCATAACTTGCATATCTGTCTTATCTGACTTTGAAAATATGTACCCTGCGCTCTGAAGGAAATTCTCAGTTTCCTTCTTAGAAAGTTTCATTCCTACAGCAAGTGAAATTACAGTCCTTTTCTTAGGCCTGTAATCAGGTTTTCTACTGCTTATTATTTTAGAAAAATTCTGCTTAGTAAGGCCCGCATCCTTATATATATCAGAATTCTTTTTGTCCGGAAAGCGCTCAAAATATTTCTGCATGTACCAAGAAAGACTGTCTCTGAATGATTTACGTTCAGAAGGAATCTGATCGTCATTTTCTCCATCACGTTTTTCAATGAGGGCATTAACCCTATCCATGACCATTCTAGAAAAACTCCTAGAGTCATACATTTTAGTGTAATCATCAAAAGACTTTCCGCTTTTGTCCAATGCATTCCTGTCAGCACCTTTCTGCAAGAGTAACATGATAAGGGCTGGATTATTCTTACTTGCAGCATACATTAAAGCTGTAATGCCCTCACTGTCCGCCCTATTTACATCAGCACCGCAATCAATAAGCTGTGCGGCAGCCTTTTCAGCACCAGCATAACATGCAATCATAAGAGGAGTCATCTTGAAATAAAGAGTATCATTAATATCGCAGCCAAAATCCATGCATATATTAATTAAATTATGGCAGTCCTTTAAGCATGCAGAAATTAACGCAGCAAAGGAATTTTTTTTCTGATTTTTTCCGCTATTTTCCAATATTAAAGATGTACTATTGCACAGCCCCTTTAATGAAGAACGAATTACAGCCTTTTCTATTTCCTGTTCTGAAAACGAATGCAAGTTTAGGAACAACTTAATTACATCTTCAGAATCTCTTTCAGCAGCCTCAATCAAAGCACTCTCGCCCTGCATGTCAATAATATTAGGAGAAGCACCTGCACCAATAAGTTTTTCTGCAATAGAAAGGCAATTATATGTAGCACAGGCAAATATAGGAGTTCGTTTCTTACCGTTAGAAAGATTCACATCTGTACCAGATTCAATAAGAAAACAGGCAATAGCACTATTCCTATTTATGATGCTTCGAACCAGAGCTGTCTCTCCAAAACAGTTTACAAAATCTTTTTCCGCACCATGTTCAATTAAAATTTTTAGAACCTCAAAGCTGCCATGTGCTGCAGCCCGATACAGGGCGGTAGAACCTGTAATATCCCTTGCATTTATTTTTATGTTCTTATATGAAAGGAGTAATTCTGCAGCGTCCTTTGAATCGTAAAAAGTAGAATACATTAGCGGGGTCTGATCTTTTTCATCACTAGCATTTATATCAGCACCAAGTTCTAGGAGGGTCTTTATGGAACTGCAAGAATTAGAAGCAGCGGCAATCATTAGAGGTGTAATGTGATGCTCATTAAAAATATCAGCCTTGATGCCCATTGAAATAAATTCTCTTAATCTATCGCTGTCATTCAACATTACAGCTGACACAAACCTTTTGAAAACAGACGGTCTTTCATCAAGGGAACGAAGTTTTGAAAGATATGTTATGTAAGCCTTATCAGATGAAGCGTCATAATAATTTAAGACTGCCGCGCCATTACTTACAGTTAAAGACCATGTTGCCCCCAAAGCAGCCATTTTTTCACGCACAGCTTTAGCAAGATGCGGATTTTCTTCAAAATATTTTTCAAGTGGAGAGATGCAATCAAGTTCCCAAAGCCTTTCAGAAATGGTAAACCAGCAGTTTGTCATAAAATAACTGTAAACTTTTCCATCAATATTAATTGAGACTAGATTTTCCAGAACAAGTTCATCTTTTGTCTTTCTAGACATGTCAAATTTTAATGACATAAGAACCTCCTTGCATTTTCTGGAATATGATAGCATTCAAATACTATATAATGGTCGCCTATATGGCGACTTTTTTACTGTTAAAGTTATTATAACTTATTGGATACAAAACGAATTACAATCTTTATATCTAATCTAAAACAAAGACTATCGCAATAAAGCTGCTGCTTTTGACTTATTGACTTCACTCATCCACATATCAGCCTCTCCAAATATATTGTATGTTGGATCATATGCGTTCGTCCAGTTATCTTCTATTAAATATAGTTCAGGATTTCTTGACCATGGCTCTACAAAAATCCTGTCATTTCCGTTATGAATCACTATGAACAGATGATTCATTATTTTTTTTCCGTATTTGTAATTATAATTCCTTACAATCTGGCACTTCGCAGATTCTTTTTTTCCCTTAAAAAAAATTTTTTTTCTGGTAAAGAAATTTTTTTTTCTCTTAATTAAATTTTTTTTTCTGCCGGAAAAATGTAAAGATAGGAATACCTTTTGTTTGTATAGTTGAAAATTATTTTCACATTTAATTAACCCGATATTTTTTGTTTTTAATACTATGCCGCTTACATGCAAAGTCTGTAAGCGGCACTGTTTTTAACAGGCATTTATACAAAATATAGCCTTATTCAGGAAAGAAATCATCATAATATGCATATTTAACAGCTTACACGTCGGTGAGCATTATCCTGTCAGAATGTGGCATCAAACAAATATTTCTGATATACTCACGGAATGGCTACATACACTATAAAAGCTGAAAAAATGGTCTTTGGTGGAGACTGTATATGCAAAATCGAAGGAAAGACTGTTTTCGTTCCTTATGCAATACCAGGAGAAACGCTGGAAGTAGAAATTATTAAAGACTTAAGGGATTACAGCATTGCGAAAATATGCTCCATAAAGGAACCTTCTCAATACAGGGTCATTCCATTCTGCCAGTATTACGGAAAATGCGGCGGATGCAACATGCAGCATATCCAGACGGACTATCAGAGTAGGCTTAGGGCAGATATTCTTAAAGACGCATTTGAAAGAGAAGGCGTTGAAATACCAGAAATTCAGATTATAAAAGGTAATCCTCAGCAATACCGCTCAAGGTTCCAGTTCCATGACGGCGGACTGATGGCCAGGCAGTCAAATGAAATCATTCCTATAGAAACATGTCCATGTGCAACTCCAGAAATAAATGCATATCTAAGAGAGATTCCTTACGAAGAGCGTCCTAAAGGCCGCGTACATGTATTTGCCAGCAATAAAATTACATCTATTCCAGAAGGATACGACAAAATAATTATTGCTAATGAAGAAGCCGCTCAGAAAAAAAAAGAAAGAAAGATGCAGGAACGAAGTCCTAGCGGACGAAAGCTGAAGAAACAGAAAAAAATAAAGTCTCGTTTTGAAGGTACTACTGTAAATCCATTAAACCTTTGCACAGTCAGTCTTAGAGGCAAGAATATAACATTTGACGTGCAGGGATTTTTTCAGTCAAACATTGACGTACTCGAACAGGCTATACCTAATGTAACAGAAGGCTTAAATGGTAAAAACGTGCTCGACATGTATGCAGGGGCAGGAACTTTCTCGGTCTTTCTTGCAGATTTATTTGAGAATGTATGTCTCGTAGAGCATAACAGAGATGCCCTTGTATACGCAGAACAAAACCTTTCAGGCCTAAAACATGAAAGTTACGGACTAAGCGGAGACACTTGGATAAAATATCATGCAGAAAAGCACATTCAGAGAAATGGAGAATTTGATGCTGTCGTAATTGACCCTCCGCGCAGCGGAATGGAAAAATCTGTCTGCCAGTGGCTTTGCAGCTCAGGAATACCTGACATACGGAGCATATCATGCGACATTGCAACTCATGCCCGTGATGCAAAATTCCTTACTCGCGCAGGATACCGCATTGAAAAGCTATTTCTTTTAGATTTTTATCCTCAAACTTGTCACATTGAGAGCTTAGCATGGTTTACTAAGTAATGAAAAGAAAATTAATCTTTATAGCAGTACTGGCATACATAAATTTTTCAATTTTCTCTCAGGTAAAAGTGAATCTTGCAGATACGCAGCCAAGCTGGACGACTGTACTAGGAGGAAGCGTACTTACAACTCCTGTCAGAAACAGCATAGGGTACGTAGTTGCTGTAGAAGGAAAAATGCTTTATGCATTCAATGAAGAAGGCAACATAATATGGAAACATCCTGTATCTTCTAAGCCAGACCTAGTGTCTTTGGGGAAAGGGGGAATGCTTTACCTTATAACAAGAGGCACAAGGCTGAGCATTGTAAATCCAAGCGGTTTTGAACTGTGGAAAATCAATACAGGTTTTAATGTAATAGAAAAGCCTCTTCCGGGGCGTGACGGCAGGGTTTTTGTCAGAGGTAACGTGGAGATATCATGTTACGGAATCAAAGGTTCCAGAAGATGGCATATAAACATTGCAGAACAAAATACTAGCATTCCTCTAATTGAACTGAATGATGGCAGGCTTCTTGTATTTTTGAATAAGACTAAAGGGAACCAGAGTATTGCATACATCCTGTCACCTTTTGGCCAGCCTGAAGAAGAGATTGTTTTTTCAGGCATTGTTACTGCTGCAGAATCATGCAATCAAGGCGTGCTTCTGTCTTTTTCTGACGGCAGCATAGGATTATGCAGCGTTAAGGACGGAAAAACTATATCAAAATGGATTTTAAGCAAGCTAGAGACAGGCTTTTCCTCTTCTTCCGCTATTATACCTTCTGCTTTTTCTGATAATACAGCAGTTTTCGCATCTGGATTTAAAATACTCTATATAAATCAAGGAAGCGGAGCAATTTCCGCTTCAATGTCATCTACTGTAAATTCAGCAACACTGGCTTTTAAGGGAGTTACAGCTCAAGGACTTGTAATATCAGATAAAAGCGGGGCTGAATGCTTTGACAGGCAGGGAAACTCTTTATGGCAGGCTAAATTTAATCCTTCAAAATCATGGGAATATCTTATAGCCACAGACGAAGGGTATCTTGTTTTCTGCAGGAATGACTGGGTCATTGAATCTTACCGCGTATTTCAAAGCACTGCATCAGGTTCGTCTTCATATAAAGAACAGGCATTCAGCCATTACCGGGAACTATATTCAAAGACTGGCATAACATCCAGTGACATTTTAGGAAGGGCTGTCTCAACAGAATTGAGTAAGGAAATATCAGACGGATGGAAATCTGAAGATTTTGGAACAAAAGAAAAAAAATGGCTTTCAATCCTAAGCAATGAAATGGATACCCTATACTATGACTGGATGACGGCTGATCCTACTCAAAACCCATACTTCAGAACAAATATGTCATATACTCAGGAAATTCTTTCTTTAGTTTCTGAAAGCGGAATCTGCCTTTATCAGAATTACATAGCAAACATGCTGAAAAACGTAAATGACCAGACAATGACAATGGCGCTCGCAAAGAATGCAGGAAGCATTTCTTACGATCCTAAGGGGGACATGTTAAATGCACTTGCATATAAAGCTATCCATACAAAACCTAAAAGTCCGGATAAATTATTCTATGCAATATGTGATGCAACATATGAAATATGCAGATTCATGGGAAAGCCAGCATTCTTCAAAAAAGGCAATGAAATCCTTACTTACATGCTAAATCCGCAATTTAATAAAAAAGTTCATGCTTATGCAAAGGCAACGCTTGAAAAAATAATGAAACTAAACATTTAGGCACTTTTTTTTTTCAAGTAAACATACTATACTATAAGGAATCTTTAATTGGAGGTTTTATGAAACTTAAAAAATTAGCAGCAGCTTTGTTTTCAATGGCACTGATTGCTGTAAGTACTGCATCATCTCTTGAAGTTGACGAAGATGAAATTCGTCGTACTGGAGATGTAGGAACCATACAATTTGAAAACTATACAGGACCACATTCGGTTATTGAAACTGCTGATGCCATTACAGAAATAGGACGAGGACTTGGACGACAGGCAAAGACTAATCTTTCTGCCGCAGGAACTTACGGTTTGTATGGCAAATATACGATTATTCATGCAATAGATCCAAATGAAAAAAATAAATTTGATGCTGACATTCTTGTAATCAATCCAAATGCAACAGTAGATCATATTCGTAACCTGCGCAGAATTATTGCAGGTTACCTTACTGCTGCTTACGGATACAATGCATCAGATGCCTCTACCCTTGCAACTTTTGTTACTGTCTATAATGCCGTTTACCGCGGAAAAATGGATGTATTCCTCAGCAGATACAAGGATGTAGTCACAAAGAACCTTACAGAGGACAAATGCGGTCTCAGTACAAAATGGAATGAATGGCCTGGAAAGACTCAGATTGTAATTCCTCTGTATGACATAAACGGCGGACTGTCAACTATTGATACAACAGCAATCAGCGACAAAAACGTCATTGATTCAATGCGCGAAAAGGATGACAGAGGCATTGACGAAAGAAAGAATCTTGTTGACATAAAAGAGCGTGAAGCAGAAGATGCTGCCGAAAAAGCACAGGAATCAGCAAAGGTTGCTGCACAGGATGCTGACAAACTTAAGGAACAGCAGCAGCAGCAGTCTTCAACTGACAAAACTGCTCAGGACACTCAAAAAGCAGCTCAGAATGCCCAGCAGAATGCACAGAAAGCTCAGTCTGACGCACAGAAGGTCCAGCAGAATGCACAGAAGAATCCTGATGACAAGGCTGCACAGGAAGAGGCTTTGAAAAAACAGCAGGAAGCAAAAGCACTTGCTGATGCTGCTGCAAAAAAGGAACAGGATGCTAAAGCAGCACAGGAAGAAGCCTTGAAGAAACAGCAGGAAGCTGAAGAAGCTGAAAAAAAGAGGCTTGAAGAACAGAAGAAAACTGACGAACTTCAGAAAATCGCTGATGAATCTGCAAAAAAAGCTGAGGAAGAACAGGCTTTTGCGGATCAGAAAGAAGCTGAAGCACAGCATGAACGTACAGAAATAGCAAAAGACATCCAGGCATTGCTAGATGATTCTTTGACAATTGCAGAAACTAATACAGTTATCGGTCTGAAAGTCGTTGATGAGGCGAAAGACTTAAGCCAGATGGTAAAAATCAGCGCAACAGACGGTTCAGTAGTACGTCTTTCTCCTGTTACTGTAGTACACAGACGCGTAATTATGCCTGTTTCAGGACAGGAATTAAGTGAACTTTCCATAGGTTCAAAAACCGCCATTACAGGAGACAATACGTTCTACATGGCTATCTGCGGTGATAAGAGCGCTTCAAATAACAGTGCTGTAAAGCTGTGCCTTCTTGATTCAGGAAACATGGAAATACAAAAAGAAACTGTTGAAATAGTTGCTGACAATTCTGTGCTTGTAACAGATGGAACAAACTATTACTGTGTCATTCAAGACGGAACAAAATGGGTTGTCGGAAAATATAGCAAAGCTCTGACACTTCTTGTAAAAAGCCCTGTCGAAGTAGAAGCAAACACTCCAATTACAGTTTCTCCAAAGGGTGTTGTAGTTACAGCTAGTGACGGAAAGCTGGTTCTGCTAGACCTTAACACTCTTGATAGAAAATTTTAATTTTTTAATCTAAATGCAAAAGGCTGCCTTCAAGAAGACAGCCTTTTGCATTTA
>JAILPY010000191.1 GCA_024699235.1 Treponema sp.
AGGACGTCTGAAGAAGTCTTGTTTGCAACGCTTGAGACATCCTTTATTTTTGTGGCAATGTTTTCTGACAGGGTGTTTGAGTCTTCCATTGTTGCAACAATTTCCTTTACTGCTGCACTCTGGTCCTGGCTCGTTGCTGCAGTTTCTCTTGATGCAACTACAAGGCTCTGAGTTTCTGAAAGCAACTGATCGCTGACTTTCATTTCCTTCATTTTACTCTTATTCATTAGGTATCCGTTAAAAGTAACGTTACCCACAATCATTATTCCAACAATAATAAGGATAATTAAAAGCCAGAATTTGAATGAACCTGTAAAATCAGACATTGGTCCTTCCATAACTACGAACCAAGGTGCTGAAGCAAGCTTTCTGACTGCATAAAAACGATTTTTTGATACAAAAGACTTTGTATTACCGTCCAAATAGTTTGAAACGTTATATTTATCAAGATCTAGAGTGCTATTGTCAAAATAAGAGTTTTTCATTATGAATGAAGAATCGGGGTTAGTAAGGTATAGTCCCTTCTGATCAAGTATATAAGTTTCTGTATTTTCTGAAATCTGAATTTTATTTATTATTTCTGTCAGTCTATCAAGCATAATGTCACAGCCAACAACACCCATAAGCTTATGTTTACTGTTGTATACAGCTTTTGTAAAGAAGATGCACATTTTGTTTGTGCGTGTGTTCAGATAAGGATCACCTGCAGCAATGGTTCCGCCTGCAGTTACTGCAGCAGTAAACCAAGGTCTTGTTGTATGGTCAAATCCTGAAGTTGCTTTCCAGCTGTCTGTTGTTATTACGAATCCACCTTTCTTAGGAGAATCTGCAGAGCCAAAGTAAAAGGATGCACATTGAGGATATTGTTTTGCAGTTTCATTAAGCAGTTCTTGTATAGAAGATTCTCCGTAAAGCTGATTTGTAGAATATGCAAGCGATTCTACGGCAAGTGCAGGAGACTCAAATACCATGCGTACTTCATATTCAACTTTTTCATTCAAGTCTGCAGCTTTACTTTTTATACTGGATTTTATTATGTCATTCATTATGTTTGTGAATGAAATGCATGTGAAAAGTGCAAGTACTGCTAGTGGTGTAATTATAGTTACAATCTGCATTGGGCTTAATGAAAACACCTTCTTGTTCATAGTATAGGCTCCTGTACAAATACAAATATAAAATATGATATTTTAAAATTATATCATGATTTTTTTTCCCTTACAATTTTTTTCGGCAGAATTTCATATTAAATTTAACTCACAGAAATTCAGCGTAAGGTACTCTGGTGCTTCTTTTTTTATTTGTTGCAATATACTTAAAAGAGTTAGTGATATTAATGATAATGCAGAAAAAAAGTGTATGGGTCTGAATTTGCTTTTGGCTACAGAACGTGCTGTTTCGTCTGCTATTATGGGAATGCAAGAAGGGGAGTGATGGCGCATTTATAAAGAACGATGCACCAATCGAAAACCCATATAAAATTGATACTTCAATTTATAATTATTTTTATCAAGATTGATAAGACTGTCTAAAAAATATGATAATAAAGCTATAATTTTTTGTGTAAGAATTGTGTATGGATTGTGTAAGAATGTTGACGAAAATTATTGAATTTGATAGTATTTAGTACCCCTTGGAGACATGCACGTGTCTCCCATATCTAAGACCATAAGGAGAATATACTATGAGAAAGTATGAACTTATGACTATCTATCCTGTAGAGGATGATAAATTCAAGGAAGGTACAGACACTCTCCGTGCTGACCTTTCAAAATTCGGTGTAGAGATTGAAAAGGAAGAACCTTTTGGTGATCGTGATCTTACATATGAAATCAAGAAACTTCGCCGTGGAAGATTTGTTCTTTTCCACATAAAGGCAAATCCAGCAAAGATTTCAGAGATGAACATCCAGTTTAGATTGAATCCTAATCTCTTGAAATATCTTTTCGTTCTAAAGACAGAAAAAGACGCTTAAATTCAAGCATAGAAAATTACAATAGAGGTATACATGGCAGGTTCAGATTTAAATAGCGTAGCATTGGTTGGTCGTCTTACTCGCGATGCAGAATTAAGCTATCTTCAGAGTGGAACAGCTGTTGCTGCAATGTCTGTAGCTGTGAATAGGAGCCGAAAGGATGGCGATCAGTGGGTCAGCGAAGTGAATTATTTCGATGTCTCATATTTTGGCAAGCCTGCGGAATCCTTAAAGCAATACCTCACAAAAGGAAAGCAGATAGCTGTTCAAGGGGCTCTGAAGCAGGATCGCTGGGAGAAAGATGGACAGAAGTTCAGTAAAGTCCGGATTATGGCTAATACAATAGAACTTCTTGGAGGACGCTCTGATGGAAGTCAGCCGTCTTCATATGGCAGTGGTTCTGGTCAGCAGATGCAGGGAGGATTCTCTCCTCGTCCTTCTGCTCAGAATTATCATGCTGCAGATTCTTCGGCGGAAGAAAGCTTTGGGGGCGATAGCAGTGGTTTCCCAGAAGACATTCCTTTCTGATTCAGGAAGGTTTACACTCGTAATAATAGGAGCATTATATGGCAGACGAAGCAACAAAGAATGAAGTTGTGGAAGATCAGAAAATTGATAGTGGTGCAGATCAGGTAACTGCAGAAGACTCTGGCCGTGAGGATGAAGCTCGCGGTCGTGCAAAGGGAAAGGCTTTCTTTCATAAGAGAGTATGCCGTTTCTGTGCAAATAAGGCAAAGATTGATTATAAGGATGCTGATGGTCTCCGCCGCTTTACAACAGAACGTGGCAAGATTCTTCCTCGCCGCATAACAGGTACATGTGCAAAGCATCAGAAAGAACTTGCTGTTGCAATTAAGCGTGCACGTTCAATCTGTCTGCTTCCATACGTAGCAGACTAAAAATAATTCTAAATTTGTATATTAAAACGGAATGCGATCCAACTCCTGGTGACGTATCCGTAAATGAATTTTAATAGGAGCTTGAAATGAAAATTATTCTTAATGATGATGTAAAACATCTTGGTGAAATGGGTGATGTAAAGACAGTTGCAAATGGTTATGCAAGAAACTATCTTTTCCCTCATGGATTTGCAGTTCCATACACTCCAGAAAGCGTAGCTTACTTTGAAGGCAAGAAAGCTGAAATTGAAGCTCGCAAGGAACAGAAAAGAGCTGACAGTAAGTCTCTCAAAGAAAAGCTTGAATCTCAGGATGTTGTGCTTACAATGCCTGCTGGATCAAATGGCAAGCTTTACGGAGCTGTTACAAGCCAGACTCTCGTTGACTACTATTCAAAGCTTGGTTATGAGATTGAAAGAAAGCGCATTGAAATTCCTGGACTTACAATCAAGAGTTGTGGAAGTTATACAGTTAAGGTTCATCTTTATGAAGCAGCTCTCGCAGAAGTAAAGCTTTCTGTACAGGCTCAGCCAACAAATGAAGACTCTGGTAAGAAAGAAGAAAAACCTAGAAAGTCAAAATCTGAATCTGCAGAAAAAAAATCTGAAAACAAAGAGGCTGAAGCATCAGCTGAAAACAACTAATTATTAATTAGTTTTTCTACGAGCCCGTGAAGGTCGTCTTTCGCGGGCTTATTTAGTTTTAAATGGAGGATCTGAAATGGAAGCTTTGAAAGGAAAAATTCCACCGCATAATCTGGAAGCGGAACAGGCAACTCTTGGTGCAATGCTGTTAGACTGGAAGTCTGTCAGCGATGTTGTTACATATCTTCGCTCTGATAATTTTTATGATCAACGCAATCATATTATTTATGATTCTATGATGACCCTGTTTGCAGGTGGCATACAAGGCGATCTGCTTACTATTATTGATGATCTTACAAAAAAAGGAATGCTTGAAGCTGCAGGTGGAGCAGCATATGTATCTTCATTGACAAACTTAGTCCCTACAAGTGCAAATGTTGACTATTATGCTAAAATTGTCCTTGATAATTCAACAAGACGAAATCTTATAAATATTTCCTCTGAAATTCAGGCCGACAGTTATGATGAAACAAAGGAAAGCCGTAAAGTCCTAGAAGAAGCAGAACAGAAAATATTTAAGCTTACAGATTCAAATCAGTCAACTCAAGTTTTTTCCATGAGTGACGTTGTTCCTCAAACTATAAAGCTTATTGATACAAGATATAAAAATAAAAATACATATTCAGGAATACCTTCTGGCATTACAATGCTGGATAGTATGACAAGCGGTTTTCAGAACAGTGAAATGATTATTGTTGGAGCCAGGCCTTCTATGGGAAAGACAGCTCTTGCACTGTCAATGATGCAGCATATTGCTATTGATAAAAAAATTCCATGCGGTTTCTTTAGTCTTGAAATGGCTGCAGATCAGATTGGCCAGAGACTTCTTTCTCAGGTTGCAAGAATTCCTGGAACAAAGTTAAGGAGCGGCATGTTAAAAACTGAGGATTTTCAGAAATTACAGGATGCTGCAAGTCTT
Source organism: Treponema sp. (assembly GCA_024699235.1). Classification (GTDB taxonomy): domain Bacteria; phylum Spirochaetota; class Spirochaetia; order Treponematales; family Treponemataceae; genus Treponema_D. The sequence continues at coordinate 4,438 of JAILPY010000191.1, forward strand.
TGCTATGATTCTCCTTTGTATATTGTTGATACCCCTAACATGAAGCTTCTGGACTTGAGGGCAATGGCCAGACGTATGCGGGCAAATCAGAAAGTTGAAATTATATTTATAGATTATATAGGTTTGATTACAAGTGAAAATGAAGATGCTCCTGTATATGAACAGCAGTCTGCCATTTCAAAATCATTGAAAAGCCTTGCCCGAGAACTTTGCATTCCTATAGTAGTCCTTTGTCAGGTTTCTAGAAATGCAGAAGGAAACGAACCTAATCTTGCTGAACTTAGAGGTTCTGGATCTATTGAACAGGATGCAGACGTAGTTATGTTTATTCATGGAGAAAGAAACAGGCAGAAGGATGGAGAAGAATACAATCCTGTACAGGACAGGAAGCTGATAGTTGCAAAACAGCGAAACGGTCCAATTGGAGATGTAGAAGTTTTGTTTATTTCAAGCTATACTAAATTTGAAAATAAGAGCAAGCAAGAATCTTAAATATATTATTAAATGCAAAAAGGCTGTCTTCAATTGAAGGCAGCCTTTTGCATTTA